>CAYJRV010000001.1:0-34492 GCA_964372695.1 uncultured archaeon
AACGTGATTTTTAAGGCTTTGAAAACAAAGCTTTATCAACTTTGCCAACTACTGTCCGTCCCAGGCCTTGCTGATTTTTTACTTCCTTTTCCTTGCTTCGGCTTCCTTCTTCAGCCGCTCATAGCGCTCCTTCATTTCCGCTGTTTCCAGATCCGTGTCCAGCCACGAGTAGATCTTTCTTATCGACTCCCTTGCATACCTCTTGATGCGGCCGTCCCTGTGGCCTTTGGTCATTTCTTCCAGCACAGGAATTGCCCTCTCGTCGCCAAGGTCACCAAGAGCAGCAACAGAGTAAAGCTGTACAAGGATGGATTTCTCTTTGGTGCACTCCGTCAGGAAGTCCAGTACGTCTTTTCTCCCTTTCCCGGTCAGGCCAAGGTTTCTTATCGCGCTTAATCTCGATTGTTCCTCATGGCCGTATTTTGCATGCTCCTTCAAGAGGTGTATCGATTCGTCCGTCTGCAGTTGGGCGATGCCGGCCAGCACGCCGGATTTTATCACGTCATTCCAGGATTGCACAGAAATATTTCTCTTGAGCAGCTGCATTGCTGCGTCCTGCCCTGTCTTGCCGGCGCTTTTCGCAGCTTCTGCAGGCACATAGTAGCTGTTTTTGTCCTGCATGAGCCTTTTCAGCGTCTCAAGGGCTTTATCCGTCTTGAATTCCCCGAGCGCTGTGGCAACGGCGCGCCTCGCCTTCGGGTTTCTTACGTCGGCCATTTTAATTAAAGCCTTCAGCGCATTCTCAGTCTTTATTGTCGCCAGCGACGATGCTATCTCTGCTTGGACGCCCCAGAACTTTTCGCGTTCAAACCGCTTTGCAAGGGCGTTTACAGCCTCTGAATTCCCGAGCTTCGCAATTTCCTGCGCCGCAAATATCCTACCCAGGGGGTTTTCATCATTCTCAAGCTGGTGGAGCCACATGGACTTGGGTTTGCTGAAGTCCATTTTTTTCAGCAGAAAGTTCTCGGGATCTATCCTCACGTCAAACGGCGGCGAGTTCAATTTGTACCTTAACTGTTTCTGTTTTTCTTCAATGGTCTCAAAAAATTTCCTTGTGCCTTCCCTCGTTGTTATTTCTATTGTTATGGGCAGTGAGAAGAGCGGCGTCTGCTCGTCTGTTTTTTGCGTCTGCGCAATGCGGATTACCGCTTCCCTGTTTTTGTCATCCCAGTAATAGGCTGCCTTGAGCTCGGGGTGGCCGGCGCCGTAGACCCATTGGTCGAAGAATTTCTTTATGCTCCTGCCGGACGCCTCTTCTATGGCCAGTATGAGGTCTTCGGTTTCCACTGTCCTGTTCTTGTGCTTTTCCACGTAGTGGTTGATGCATCTCCACCACACCTGCTCTCCGAGAATATTCCTGAGCATGTTCAGTACCAAAGAGCCCTTCTGGTACAGGTGCCGGTCAAAAATATCATTCGGCTCAAAAAATATGTTCGTGACTATGGGCCTCCTGTACCTGTCCCTGTCTTCCGCAAAATAGACCCTCGCATTGTCGTAAAGCTCGTAGAGAAATTCATCCCTGCCTTTGTCATGCTCCGCAAAAAGAGCGTCAAAGTATGTTGCGAAGCTCTCGTTGAGCCATACATGCGCCCAGTCCCTGCATGTCAGCAGGTCGCCAAACCACTGGTGCGCTAATTCATGCGCCACAAGGCTGTCATGGAATGCCTCCTCATGCGCGCGCTCATCGTGCAGTGCAAGGTCAGTTTGTGTAGTTGCGGTTGTGTGTTCCATCCCGGCAAAGAAGAAATCTGCGACAGCCACTTGCGCATATTTTTCATAAGGGTACCTCACGCCCGTCTTTTTCGAGAACAGTTCCATGATGCGCGGCGTCTTGCCGAATGCCCGTCTTGCATCAGCTTCCCTTCCTTTCTCGCAGTAGTACGTTATTGGTATTCCGTCCCACTCGTCCTTTATTTCAGAGAACTTCCCTATTGCAAACATGAGCAGGTAGGAGGCAACCGGCTGCCTCATCTTCCAGTGGTATGTTTTCTTCCCGCCCTTTTTGTCCTCCAGTACGTTGATGAGGATGCCGTTTGAAAGGGCAAAAAATTCCTGCGGCACTGTTATGACTGTCTCGGCCATGAATTTTTCATGTGGCGCGTCGTGGCATGGGTACCAGTAGCGCGCTTCCTCGGCCTCGCTGTGCGTCCATATATGAACCGGTTTCTTCGGGTAGTGTTTGTCGGGCTCTATGAAGAAAACACCAAGCTGCGGGTTGGTGATTTTGTAGTCTATGCTTATTTCCATGGACTCTCCGGCAGAAGCCTTTGTTCTCAGGTAAAGTGTGATTTTCTCGCCGTCGTAGTCATGCTTCAAAATTTTGCCTTCCCGGTCTTTTACAGAGACGATTTTCATGCCGACTGCGTCGAAAACAAGCCTGTCGGCGTCCATGAACATTTTTGCCGATATCACGGCCCTGCCGAACACAATCTTCTTCTGCATGTCAAACGAGAGCTCAAGCCTTATGTGTTCTGTCCTAAAATCCCTGTGCGGCGGGTATTGTGGCGCTGATCCGGGGAGGGCGAACCTTGGATCGGGAAGAGCGTCAAACAAAAATTTGTTGTAAATCCTGCACATTTTCAGCACCAATAGAATGCTGACCAACGCAGGCAGCGCGGCATTAAACGAAGCTTAATCCGTGCACGTGAAACTTCGTTTCGTGCTGCATTGTGCGTCCACAATACTGCCAACTGGCGTATGCGTCTGTAGCCATACCAGTCCGCGTTGGCCATCATCGTTCGATAAATGGATAACCCTTTGTGCTTACTATTTTCACATAAAGGTTTTAATAGTATTTTATTAATCTTTTCTGATGAAGCCGTCTGATGTAGCGCATATTTTCCGTTCCTATGATGTGCGCGGCGTTGTGGGCAGGGACCTGGGGGACGAGATTATGGAAAGGATAGGCCTTGCCTTCGGCAATTACGTGAAAAAGGATATTGTTATAGCGCATGATGTCCGGATTCCAAGCCCTTTCCTGAAGGACGCTTTTATCGAGGGGTTCTTGAAATCGGGCCATTCAGCGGAGGACTGCGGCTTTCTGAGCCTGGGTGCCGGAATGTTCCGCGCGTGGCAGGCCGGAAAGGAGTTCGCGTTCGTCACGGCATCGCACCTTCCGGCAGAGTGGAACGGCGTGAAGTTTTTCCACAGCAACGGCGCGGGTTTCATGGAAAAGGAGAATTATGAAATCAGGGACGCTTTTCTTTCGGGCTCTTCAGAAGGCCATTTCGCTGGGGCATATGAGTCTTACCCAAATGCCGCCGTGCTCGCGGAATATATAAAATTCCTTAATTCTAAAATCAAGCTCAGGAAAAAATTGGATGTGGTGCTTGACTGCGGGAATGGCTGCGCCTGCATTCTCGCGCCGCAGCTCTTCAGGGCCGCCGGCTGCAGCGTTAGGGCGATATTTGACAAAGTGGATGGCACGTTTCCCAATCGCCTGCCGGACCCGATAGAGAAAGAGCTCTCTGTGCTGAAATCAGAGATGCCAGGCAGCGACCTTGGAATAGCCTACGACGGCGATGCCGACAGGACGGCGCTTGTGGACGACAAGGGCAGGTTCATGATGCCTGAGGAAACGTCTTTCATTATTTTGCTCGAACTTCTAAAAAAAGAAAAAGGCCCGGTAGTGGCAAATGTCGAGTGCACAAGAATTATAGATTCAATAGCGGCAAAATTCAAGAGGCAGGTTATTCGTGTCCCTGTCGGTCACACCTTCCTGATGGAAGCCGTGAATAAGCACAGTGCCTCTTTCGGAGTCGAGTCGGCAGGCCATTATGCTATGCCGTCAATAATCCCGTTCGACGACTCAATGGTCGTCGGGCTTTACGTTGCGCACGTTCTGGCCCAGCGGGAGGAAAAGCTCTCGGAGCTGCGCAAAGAGGTACCGGAGATGCATTTCGAGCGCCTCAGCTACGAATGCCCCGACAAAGCCAAGTTCGAGATAATGAAAGGTCTCATGCAAAGGCTGTCAAAAGATTTTCCCAATGTAAACAAAATGGACGGCGTCCGCGTAGATCTTGAAAACGGCTGGTGTCTGATCCGCGTTTCCAACACATCTCCCTACATCCGCCTGACTGTGGAAGGGAACACAGAGCAGGACAAAAAAGAGTTGCAGAAGCAGTTCTTGGATTACCTGAGAGCGGAAATGAGAAGATTCAATTTGGAGCTCGTCCCGGAGCACAAATAAAGGCTTTGTTTTGTAGAGAGCCTTTCAGTGGCTGAATCTTTACTGGGTTATATTGAATCCACAAAAGATTCCGTACATGTTTCTTTTGTGGTTCGCTACGCGCGGGAAACTTTGTTTTCCGGCGCACCAGAGAAGCTCAGCTTCTCTGCGTGTATGTAAACTCAGTTATATTGCACCGATTTTTTAGAATCATGCAATTTGCACGAATCATAAGATTCGCGCAATAATATCAGATTATTTACTGGGTTTACAATAACTATATCACAGGTTCTTCTCCGCGAATTCCCTCGCTCTTTCCAGAGCAGTCTTGTCCCCTATGTCAAACCAGTAGGTGTCGAAAACATGCCCGAACACTTCCGTCCTCCTTGAGAGCCAGTCTATGAAGAAGCCGGGCGCATCCTTGTTGTTGCCTGCTGTTATGTATTCCTTTAGTTCATGTGCGATCCCGCTTGGGAACAGATAGCAACACGTTGATACCAGTGTGCTTTCCGGCTCCTCCGGCTTCTCTTTGAAGCGCACTATCTTCCCGTCAGCATCAATGACGACCTCGCCCAACCTTTTAACTTCCTGCAGGTTCTTGATGTTGTAAACAGCAACCATCGGTTTTTTCTGCCGCTTGAACTGCGCTATCATTTCGTCTACATTCAGGCTTATGAGGTTGTCCCCGCCTATCACAAGGACCTCGTCTTCTATGCCCTGGTTTTCCAGAACAAAGTGCATTCCGCCTACAGCGCCGAGCTTCTCACCTTCATTGTCACTCTTCTCAGCAACTATCTTCACAGGAGTTTTGTAGCGTTGCGCAGCCAGCCACCTGGTGAAGTCGTCCTGGAACTTCTCATTAGTGGAAATTATGATCCCGTCTATATGCCCAGAGTTTTCCAGCTTGTCCATGAGGTAAGAGATGATAGGCCTGCCGTTGATATCCACGAGCGGCTTCGCCTGCTCGTGTGTGAGCGGCCACAGCCTCTTGGCGTATCCGCCTGCCAGCACTATTGCTTTCATAGTACCCTTTGCTCCTGGCGCCACAAATCGTGCCGCCACATGGCTTTCATAGCTTTTTCTTGGCGGATAGTTTTATATCCTTTTTAGGGTTGCACGGGCGTGTTTATTCGGCGTCGCGCATCAGAAGCTTTTTATGATGGGGCGTTGCGTTGCAGATTTCTTCATCAGAACAATGATGTGCCATCACTCTAAATTTATGAGAGGAGTGTTGATTTTCTGGATCTTTTCTTAAAAATAAGCTGCGTCAGGTTTTAGAATGTGATAAGTTTATCTCGTTCTTCTGCTTCGGGATTCCGCTTCTCTTCCGAATTTCAATCCACCTATGATAAGAGCAAGTCCCAGAAACTGTCCTGCATAAAGGATCAGTGCTAACATCCGGATGATATTTTTTCGCAAGTGCCCTGTACGCAGCAGCAATCACTTCAGGTGGCGCGTCTCTGGTAACGCCTAACATATCGTATAATTGTAAGCATCCGTTGCATACAATAAATAGCTACTTGCACATGTTTAAAGATTTCTATCTTTAATTACTTATAAGTAATAACAAGATTAACCAGGCAACTCTGTGCGCTCTATGGAGTCGGCCTGTATCTCCAGCTCGGACCTGTAAAGGGCTGCCTTGCCTTTCACTATCACATTGTCGCCTTTCCTGAGGTCGTATACGCCTTTTTGCGTTCTGGCCGTGCGCTCAAACATGACAATTTTGGCCTTTCCTGTCCCGTCGGCTAGGGTGATAAATACGTGGCCATCATCGTTCGTCGAGTAAGACGCTATGGTTCCTGATATTTCTACCACCCTGCCGAGCGTTTCTTCTGTCATGTTGGCAGCAGCCAATTTTTCAGGTTTGGCAGACTGGCCAAAGGCCGCAATGCCTATAATCCCGATAACGGCAATCACAAGGGATATTTTTCTTATCTGCTCGTCTGTTATCATGTCAGATCAAAAACCTCCAGGTCCTCATGGAGCGGCCCGTGCTTCGTGAGCGTGGATTTCTTCAGCCTGATTTTGTCAGCGAGAAAGCTGCCAAATTCTTCATCATGGTGCCTGCCGGCGAAAGCCTGCAGCTGCTTGTTGTAAATCTGCGATCTTACCCTGGCCAGCGTAAGATGCGGGACAGGCTTCTCCTTTGGGAGCATGTCAGCAAGCAACTCATTTACAGCTATATGCAGGTTGAGGAATTGCTCTGACTCAGCGCCTGCCCAGACAACGCGGATGAAGCTGCTGCTTGGGAAGAAGCCGATACTCTTCAGAAGGACGGTAAACTGGCCGGTCTTAATGTTTCCAACTCTCTTCACGACAGACTTCGTTTTTTCTTCATCCAGTTCACCTAGGAACTTCAGCGTGAAGTGCAGGTTTTCCTTTTCAACGGGCTTGGCATCGAGCCCGGTGAGTTCCTGCTGCAGTTTTGACATTCTGTTCTTAATGTCCTCAGGGACGTCAACAGCCAGGAAACAGCGCATTCCGATCAGATATAGTAATTATCAGGAATCTTTATTAAGTGTGTGAGTTTAATTCCGTAAAATGCCATATCTATCAAAATTCCCCGTTTTTAAGCCAGCTGTGCAGCAAAAAGCTTTTAGTATACACGTGTTCAAAAAATAAAGGTGTGAGCTATGGGCAGGAAGAAAGGCTTTGACGAGAAGAAGATTTTGTCCATTGTACAAGTCCTTCTGGCGAATCAGGACGGCATCTGGCTGCGCCAGATAGCCAAGGAAACCCGGCTTTCCCCGGCCACAGTAGGCAAATACCTGGATACAGCGCTAAAGCCGCTTGTTGAGGAGAGTTCCCTGGGCCGGTCAGAAAAGCCGCTGCTCCGCGTTGTCAGGCTCAAGCCCTTTGTTATTGAGAGGCTTCAGGAGGGCAAGACTCTTGCCGACATCATGAAAATTCTGCGTCTGGTGAGCAAAATTAGCTGACTTTTATGATATTAAAACGACTAAATTTAGCTTTTTCTAGCCTAAAATGGTTAAAAATAGACTATTTTACCAAATTTATTAAATTTAATAAGAAAATTTTATAGAAAAGTATTATTTAGTGCTCACGAAAACTATTAACTAGCTCACTAAAAAACATCAAATTCACGAAGTGCTCATGAATATCACGTGAACTTAATGAATATTCATCAAAATTTTCATGAATATCATATGAATATTCATTTTTAGACTCACACTTTATGAATACCCACAACATCAGAAAATAGCAACACTCACATTTTCCTCACTATTCACAGAATCCTTCACTTTTACTTCATAAACCTTCATAAAATGTTCATAAACCCTTCATAAAACCTTCACGTAGTTCATCAAATTTTTCTATGAATTCACGTGAAATTCATATGAAAGATAATAAAAAAGATCAATTTTAATATATATTCACAATAAAATTTATATTTTTATGAACATCTAGACAAAGAACCTAAATATTCTGTGAATAGATATGAACTTAAAAACATAAATGCTTTAATACTCTGTTATACAAATATAGTGAGCATGGAAGACGACATGGCTAGCAATGAAAACAAACCTTCAGAAGAACCAATTAAAGCAGAGCAATTTACTCCTGGTATAGCCAGTAATGATAACATTGTTATAGAAGAAAAACAAGAACCGCAACAGGAACTGCCCAAAAAAAAGCTGACAGTCGCCGAATGGTTCTCGGAGATGCACTGGACCGGCAATCCTTTCACGTTTTCTATCATTCCTGATCTGTTCGTCGGCTACAGGCGCCAGGTTGAGCGCCTGCTCATGGCCCTCGAGGAAAGACATAAGTTTGTCTATTTGGCCGGGCCCACAGGCTCAGGAAAGACCACAATGTTGAAGTGGATTTCCGAGCAGATGCCCAAAGAATTCGACGTTCTCTATATCGCAAAGCCGCCAGAGCGCCCTGAACAGTTCATAGACATCTTCAAGGCGAGATACAGGAAGTCCTGGTTTGCCTTCTGGGTCTCTAACATGAGAAATATCTATGAGATTCCCGATCACCTTAATGAAAAATTAAAGGGAAAGCATCTTGTCGTCATGTTCGACGAAGCCCACGAGAGCGAGATCGAGGTTCTGGAATGGCTGCGCGTGCTCAGCGACCAGGTGGACAACATGTCCGTTCTGCTCTCGGGACTTCCTGTATTTGAAAATCATCTGAAGGACAAGCTGGAGACTTTCCGCAGGCGCATCGCCGCAAAAATAGAGCTTGTATCCCTCACAAAGGAAGAAATGCAGTCGATGATAAGAAAAAGAATTCAGCACGTTGGCGGCTCTGGCAGCGAATTCTCGCCAGAGCTCATGGATTTCATCTATGCGCAGTCAGGCGGCTTCCCGCGCGAGGTGCTGCGCATCTGCGACGAGCTTGTGAACCAGGCGATTCTTGCAGGAACAAAGGAATTCGCGACAGCGCCGGCGGCGCAGGAAGAGGTTGCATCACAAATCTCCCTGAGCATTATAGACGACATGACGCCGATGCAGAAGGAGATTATCGAGTTGCTTACAAAGAGCCCCATGTCGCCCGGAGACATCGCGAACTCCATAGACCTCCAGAAGTACAAGTCCCGCCAGCACGCAGTGCGCAGCATGAACAACATCATGAAGCGCCTCTACGAGGACGGATACCTCGAGCGCAGGCGCTCGGACAAGGCATACATATACTCGCTGTCGGGCAAGCTGCGCACCATCGTTGTCAAGGCCTGACCATCTCTCACATAAGAAAACCGGAAAACAGTAGAGCATCAGATGTAATTCCTGCGTAATTGAATAGCTGGCAAGGACTTCTGCCTTCGGCACCAAACAAATTATTTAAGCATGCATCCGCAATTAATAGCAGTAACATCAAAGGTGATAAAAATGATGAGCAGGGGAAAGGACGTTATCGGAAAGGTCATAGTTTCCGAGGAAACAGGCAGGAAGTTCGGCGTTGTCGGCGACATGAACTTCGTCTCCGAGAGCGGCGAGCTTCTCAACCTGGTCCTCGTCGAGCCGACGAAGCACATCGGCGACCTCACGCTTGAGAAAGACGAGCAGAACCGCCTCCTTATCCCGTTTTCCAGCGTAAAGAGCGTCGGCGACTTCGTGATAATCTCCGAGAAGGAGATCGTTTAGGTTCTATTTTTATATTTTTCGGTCTTTAATGTTTCTATGAACGTCGACCCGTTATTAAGCTTTGACGAATTTATCCCCCACAAAACGGCTGTTACAACTACTCGTGGTTACAATAACATGTTTACCTTCTTTACTGATCAAACAAAATACGGCTGTAGGGATGAACACCATGCATACAGAGCCCTGCTACGGGAGAATCCGAAATTGGTAAACAATCTCAAAAAGAAAGTTGCAAGATTTGTCAAATTACAGGATAAGTGGGTAGCTGAGTATCATAAAAAATACCATCGGCAGATAAACGAACGTAAAATAGAGGCATCGGCGGCATTAGAAGCTTTGGATAAAAAGTATATGGTACAAGAAGTGCGGCATGCATTCGAACCGGAGCTATACGAAGCCTACAAACTAATGAGATTGCACGTTGAGCACGACGAAGATCTATTTTAATCCTCAACACCCTTCTCCGTGAGCTTGAAGACCGCTTCGCCTTCCGGCAGGTTCGGGCTGTCTATGAGCCTTGCTATTCTCGTGTTGGCCTTGCTTTTCCGGAGGTACATCCGAAAAGTGCTCATGTGGCCGATGATATGGCCACCGACGTGTGTTGTGGGGTCGCCGAACATGACGTCCGGCCTTGCCATCACCTGGTTGGTCATGTAGACAGCAACATTATGTGTATCTGCCAATTTCTGCAAAGCGTGCATGTGCCTGTTCAGCTTCTGCTGCCTCGGAGCCAGCTCGCCCCTGCCCGAATAGTCGCTGCGGAAGTGAGACATCATCGAGTCAATTATTATAAGCTTTACATTATTGTTTTGAATGAGCTCTTTCGCTTTCTCCGCGAGTACGATCTGGTGATCCGAATTATATGCCTTCGCGACAAAGATGTTCTTCAGCACCTTTTCCGGATCAAGCCCCTTTGCCTCAGCAAGTTGTATTATGCGCTCCGGGCGGAATGTGGATTCCGTATCTATTATCAGGCATGCACCGTCTAGGCCGCCCTCGCTTTTCGGCATCTGGACGTTCACAGCTAGCTGGAATCCTATCTGCGATTTTCCCGAGCCGAAAGCCCCGAAAGCCTCCGTTATTGCCTGTGTCTCCACGCCGCCGCCAAGCAGGGCGTCAAGGCTCTGGGAGCTTGTTGTTATTTTCCCGATTTCCTTCCTTTTTTCCATGACGTCGGCGGCGGTCTTGAAGCCCATGTCCAGGACCTGCCTTGCGGCCTGCACGATCTTCTCGGCTGTCGCTTCGCCGATCTCGCATGCAGCCGCGACCTCGCCAGCGCTTGCTGCCGCTATGGACATGAGCTCGACATAGCCGGCTTCCCTGAGCTTCTGCGCGCCCTTTGGCCCTATGCCTGGCAGATCTTCAATAGTAAGGTCATCTGTATCTTTTTTCTTTTTCTCTGTTACAACAATATCTGCCTCTTCCATCTGCGCAAGCTCTTCCTCAGGCGTCGGTTTCTTCTTAAATCGTGGCATAAATATCACTCCTTCTAATTTCCTTGGCAAATCCTGGGAAACCCATCTCAAGTATCAAATATTTTTCATGCACGCCTCATCATCTACAAATGTTGAGGCTTCCTGGTGCGGGCCTGACAACCACATAATTGATTTCTTCTCCGTTTAATTCATCCAGATAATCGCCAAGAATTTTACCAGCAACACGCCATGCATTATTTCCATCATCAGGAATTACCACAAATCTCCTATTTTCGACTACAACTTGTAGTTCATGCGCGTCTATATCATGATAAATTGTAACTGCATCTTTCATGTTTACCACTTTTGATACTACTTCTCCAATTTATTTAACATCATCTCTATCTCCCTCTTCACATCCATTTCCTTCACGTCGCTTGCGATGAACTCAAGCCTGTCGAAGAAGCTGTTCCTGCGCGCCTTGCCCGTTATCAGGAAATCCCTGCCGAGCGGCACGTTCTCGATGACCGTGCTCAGTTTCTTCTTCCGGTCAAACAGCTTCTTCGCCTCGGCCTTGGTCATGCCAAGAAGTTTTTCCGTCTGTTCGTTGAAGAAGACAGCGCGGATATTTCCCGACCCGTCATCAACAATGCCTGAAATTATTATGCCGTACTCGGGCTCGACATCGCCATGTTCAGGGCATTTGTATTCGGTCTCTTCCTTTAGCCTTGCTTTGCACTCCGGGCATATCTCGTAGAATACATTGCCCTCAAAAACCTGCACAATGGCGGCCCTTATCTCCGTGTACTGGCCCTCACGCAACTCCGATATCTTTGCGCGCTCCGTTTTGCGCTGCCTTATTTCACCGACCTTTTCATCGCTCTTTGCAATGAGCCCGTAGCGGCCAAGCCGGACCTCAGGCCTACCAAGGTTATCTTCTTTTACATAGCCTTTCATCCTGATGACGTCGCCTTCCACGAGATCCTGCAGCTTGTCTGTTTCCTCGTTCCACAGAGATACCCTGACTGAGCCCGTCTCGTCCGCTATCGTGACGTTGGCCACGCGGCCCTGCGCCTTCTCGGTCTTGAATTCCCTGATCGGGGATATCTTCACGATCTTTCCGACAACATCCACATTCTGCATGCCTGGCATGACGCTCTCTATGTTGAGCCGCTGCTGCTGGGCCACCTCGATGCCCATCTCCTTCGCGACCAGGAACGCGGCGCCCTCGTCCGAGATGAGCCCGGACAGCTCCGTTTTTTTGTCCTCTATTCTGTTGAGCACTTCTTCTTCGCCCATGCCGGTCGCGAAGCATATCCTTTTGACAATCTCTTCCATGTATAGGAATAACCAGAAAAATAATTTAAACCCGAGCCGGGCGCACTTCTCGTGAGAAGTGGCATTTAAATGTTTTGCTTTCATCTCTATTTCATGGACTTTTCAGAAAGCTACATACGCCTCTTTGGAGTTGGCATAGAAACGCCAACAGGCGGCACAGTAAGGCTTAACCGCAGGCGCGCACTGGTTTTACAAGCATTGTCTGCCAGGAACTGTTACTATTGGCAGATAGTGGGCGTTACGAAATTGGGGAGGCACAGCGTAGAGAGTGCATTGGGAAAACTCGAGAGCGGAGGCCTTGCAGCCGTGACATGGCGACTGGACACGGAAGCCGGCCAGCAGCCTGGCCCTAGCTATTACGAAATAACACATATTGGAAGAGAAGTGCTTCGCAGAGGAATGGAGGAGTATCCCGGTTTGTGGGCACCGGACAAGAGCACGCTGCGCAACATTAAAGTGCTTAAGGCTGTTGCCGATGGCCATGAATACGTGCAGCAAATCATTCCTATGACCGGACTGAAAATTCATGTTGTGTACACGAGACTGTATAAGTTGGAAGGTGCGGGTTTTGTGGATGTGGGAGAGGAACCACGCGAAATCGTGGAGCGCGAACGACGACGACCGCGCGCCCGTTACACATTGTCTACCAGAGGAAGGGAAGAATTGCAGCGCTTGATGACGCAATACCCGACGGCAAAACCGTAGCCTTTTGCCTTTTGTAGAGCGCTCTAAAGAATGAGAAAACCGCAGGTTCTGATCTTGCGGCACTGAGTATTCTTTTCCTGGCATGTCATCTCTTCAAATTCCTCGCGGCCATCTTCACGTCCCTGCGCATCACCGTGCGCCGGCCGGCGTGCTGGCTGAGCCTCTGCGCCTCCAGCGCTATCTGCGCAGCGCGCTCCTCCATGAGCTTGCCAAGCTCTTCCGCGGCCTGGTCGCTGATCCTCTTGCCGCCGGCGCGCTTGAACATGCGCCTCAGCGGCTGCAGGGTGAGTTCCATTGTTATCGTTTCCTCTTTGCCGATCTGCGGGCCATTGATATTGTTAGTAATGCCAGCGAAAGGATAAGTATTATAAGTCCGGCAGCTAACGTTGCAGCATCAGAAACTTTAGAGCATGTATTGCAATTCGGGTTTGTTTCCGGGCATGCAATTTTTGTGCAGACCTCGCTCTGGTAAACAAAGGAATATGCAACTAGAATCAGCCCCAACACAATACCTGCATATGCAAAATATGCGTAATTCATACCTTCCAGTAAATGTATTGCTTTTCCGTGTATTAATGTCTTTGTTTATTGTAGGGTCTGAAAGCATGCTTTTCTTATCGGCTCTGGTTTTTGATGCCCATATTTATTAACGCAACGCGCGAGACTTCATTTATTGCCGCCAAAAAATACTACAGGAAATATATGTTATTTAAGCTTTCATGTAATATATATTTTAATAGCAACAATTGGTACCAAAAACACACTATATAAAAGATGTTTTATAATATATATTATATAAAAGATATTTTTCAGCCATGCATCTCTCACATCGGAAAATCAAAAACATATTTATACCCGGAAATCTAAGTAAGAGCAGATAAGAATGGTGCAAAAAACGGATAAAATAGAGCTCGAGGAGATGTTTCTCAGGAAAAAACCGGTTCGCCTGCTTCTCAACATAAAGATGGGCAGCCAGAAGTACGTTTCTGTGCTCGCCAAGGAGACCGATTGCACGTATTCGCACACTGTGAAGCTCCTGGACATGTTCCAGGAGCTAGGCATAGTCGAGTTCGAGAAGCGCGGCCGCATAAAATTCGTCAAGCTGACTGAGGATGGTACTGCTTTGGCCGGCGATTTCGAGTCCGTGCTGCGGAAGTTCGCCAAGCTGAAGCCCAGGAAGAAATAGTTGTTATTTTTACAGCTTCTGTAATAGTATATTTTGTCAACAAGCCAGAAAAGCTATCATACTCTCAGAATCTTTTTCCTCTCTTTAACGCTTTTAAGAAGTTTCCTATTTTACACAAATTATGCCTTCGTATAAACCTGTCCAAAAAGCACGAGCAGTTGCGCATAAATTGGCTGAAATATTAAGTAAATATTCGGGAAAAGTTAGCTCTACTATACTCCTTGATGAACTCGATAGCGAGGATTTTGTAGAAAATGGAAATATCGCAGTTGTGAGCATCTCATATGAAATAGGGCTGACAGATGGTTTTGGCTCGGGCAGTATGGACGTACGTTATGATTTTGATGCTTCAGGATCAAAGAAAAAAAGAAACTGGAACAATTTCTATGTAGCTGGTCCAATAGTCGATTTTTCTGATATGGAAGATACACCCGTTTCATTAGACCGTCTTAAACATGCCGTAGATTCTACAGAAGATGCAATTAATGATGCAAATAATTATCTAAATTCTATCGGAAGAAAAAGAAGAGATGGTCAAATCAAGAAGTGGTATGTAATGGCGAAAGCGAAAGTCTAAAAGTTCATTCCTATTCTATTCTGAAAGAATTACCTTCATCCCTAACATCAAAAAACGCATTTTGAGCCCATTATTGTCTTTGCTAGGAATTCCTCTCAAGGATACAAATAAATAAAAATGTCCAGGACAAAAGATGTTTGCGCATAGGCAAGGTTATGTATCCAAGATATGCAAATCAGGGCCTTTCAACCAGCCACTCCTGGTAAATAATGATATGTTTTTTGGTGTTTTCATGACTCCTACTAACAGAAAATCAGCAAATTATAACGCCGTTTTTGCTGCCTGCTCATCTCTCACATGTGAAAAAAAGCCTTTTATTGCATGAAAACAATAGTAAACAGGTGACCCAATTGACGCAAGATGTTTATCAAAGTGGGGGAAAAAGGCCGGATTGGGACGAGTATTTCATGGAAATTGCCCGCGCAGTGAAAGCTAGGTCCAACTGCAGCTCGCCTGCGAAGGGTGCGATCATTGTGAGGAATAAACAGATCGTATCCACCGGCTATAATGGCACGCCAAAGAACGTGAGAAACTGCACTGACGGCGGCTGCCAGCGCTGCGCAGACGCACGCCAAGGAAAAATAAAGTCCGGCGACCAGCTGGACAAATGTGCCTGCTCACATGCAGAGGAGAATGCAATAGTCCAGGCAGCACTCCACGGCATCGCTACCGATGGTGCCACGCTTTACACGACATTCAGGCCCTGCACAGCATGCGCCAAGATGATAATTAATTCAGGAATTATGCGCGTCGTTGCCGAGGAGGACTACCCACATGATCTCGGCGTCGAGCTTATGAAGGAGGCAGGGATTAGGCTGGAAAAGTTTGAAAACGGTGGTGCAAAATGAAAAAGAAACTCTCCGACATAGTTTTCCAGCGCGTGAGCCCGCCTGATCACAAAGGCGTTCTTACATCAGAAGACCTGTCTCACGTTCTGGTCCGCAGGCTTGGCCTGAAAAGGAAAGAATCCAGGGCCCGGCACGATAAGCTGCTTCTTGAGCTGCTGAAATATCGCAAGGATAACATTCCCATGAGCATAGGGCAGATTGCGCAGATCCTTTCCGTGTCGCAGAGCCAGACATACGAGGAGATAAGAAAGTGGCGCACCCTGGGCCTCATAGAATTCGTTAAGATCCCAGCAGGCACAGGGTTTATCAAGGGCTACATGCTGACAGGCAACACAGTGAACCGCATGCTGGACCGTGTGGAATCGTCCACAAAGGCTTTCTTCCGCAAGACGCGGCGCATCGCCAAGGATTTTGATGATCTTCTTATGTTAGAGGTCACGCGCTCCAGCCGGGCCGACGTTTCAGCCAAAACCCCGGAAGAGGTCAAGGAAGAAATCAGGGAAGAATCCGAGAGCGAGCCGGAATCCGAAGAAAACTAGCTTCTTCCTCTTTTTACCAACATTTCTTTTGTTAGAGATGGAGCCTGCCCAATGGGCGAAGAGATGCCGCGACAGAAATATATATTTCCTGTAAGTAATTTTATATAATATATTTCTAGAAGAATTTTATCAAATAAGTATTTTTAATAATATATTTTGAAGATACAATTTCTTTTGTGAGGGTTTGGGGTCAAAAATGTGCTGCAGAATATATTTTAAAACAGAGTCTTTATATTATATATGATAAAAAATATATTTTTTAGAAGTCACACCCGTTTGTGAGGGTTCAAGCAGATGACTATATTGTATTATCTTATATCATAAAAAGCCTAGGGAGACCCTTTCTATCGTCCTTCGTATGAGGTAACGGCATACACAAGCATTGCTTGCAAACCTGCTTCAACAAAAAGAAAAATACAAGAAAAAGACAAAAGCCTATTTCTTCTTGCCGCCGTGCTTGTGCGCTTCCATGCCTTTCCACATCATCATCTTGGCCGCTCCGAGGAAGAAGAACGCAACCGCGTACTGGACGAAGAGCACGCCTATTTCACTGGTCGTTCCCCATACACCTGCCCATTTGAATTGCAGCCATAGGCCATTGAAGAAAAGCACGCCGAAGATTGCGGCGAAAATAGCTGCTATTACTCCGTGTCCGAAACAAGTTCCGCACATGCCTATTACTTTGTTTTTGGAGCTAATATCCTTTACTTTCGTTTCTTTTGCCGGGATTTGTGCAGATCGACACCTTTCTTGATTGCATGCAATGATGCGCCAAACAAGGCAAACGAAACCGCATATTTGATGACCGTCACAAAAACAAAGGACGGATCAAGGCGCCACTGCTCCGCCAGCGCCTCATATCTGAGGAAATTTCCGCCGCTGTCCCGCTCCGGTCTCCACACTTGTTGCACGGTTGTATTAACAAGCAGCGTCATGAAAACTCCTGCAAGCACGACACCAACCACGAAATAATCCAGGCAGCTGCGGCACATAAAACCAATTTATCTGGCCGACTTAAATATGTATGGCGAATTGCATTTTTTCAGGTCATAAGCAACGCAATTCGCTATAAAAATCAGAGCGTTCGCATCCTTACTTCTTCACTTCATTCTTCTTAGGTTCAACTATTGGAAACGCTATCGGCGGCGGAAGCCTGAGGTCGTCCGCAATCTGCATGCCCTTCGACATGCACTTCCTGAAGATGGCATTGAGCACTTCTACCATTATTTCATCTTCGAGCTTCTTGTTTTCCTTCCAGTATTTCATAAATTTCTTGGCATCTTCTGCCTGGAAAATTATATCCCCATTGAAAGAAATTTCCGCCACTTCGGGCTCATAGACCGTCTTGAAAGAGAATTTTATTATTATTGCCTCTTTCATGCCTGCAAACAGGAATTCCCTTCTCTCGACGTCCTCCACCTTCGGTGTGGACTTTATTTCTACATGCCCAGTGCGATTCTCGTCGTTTATTTTGGCGTAAATTTCATTTATATTCACTCCGACAATGGGCATCAAATCACCTTCTCTAACTTCCATCGATAAACATTTAAAATAAATTTCACATCTTCCAGATGGCATCCAATAAACATATGGTGCCTACTGAATCATAATGGATTCAACACTACCCCCAAACTCCCGACAATTATAAAAACACCCTATTACAAAAAAGTCTTATGGCAGGGTTGAGCAAACTGGAAGAAAAAATTCTGAAGAAAGTGGCGGACAGCCAGCTGATCACCAAGGCAGAACTGAAAGTATTCCTGAAGAACAACGGGTCTTCTGACAAAGATGGAAGAGACCTGACTCAGGTTGTCGACTCGGCCACGAAGGGCCTCATCGAGAAGAAGCTCCTCAACGCCATAAGCCCCGTCGGCTCGACCTGTTACATCATCACGCAGAAAGGGACTCGTCTTCTTCAGGACTTGGGAGATTAAGCTTCTGCATTCCATAACAAAACTGTTCTATACTGAAGGACATAAGTTTTCAGGCATATTATAATGTCCTTCAGATATACCAAAGACATTAATTGTACGAATATTAATGTCTTTGAGTATAGCACCTTTTCATGTTCAGGCTGTAAGCCAGGCTTACCGCCATGATGCACAATATCAATGTTTCCTTCTTCTGGCGAGAGAGGATAAGCTGAATATCCATTGTTGTGAAGAAAAGAAATAACACCAAGAACGTCATCGACAGTTATGCCACTTCTTCCCGAGGAGAACAGCTTGTATTGAACATGATGGTTTTCTTCCATGGATATTATCAAACAGTTTAAGGTTATAAAACCATTTGCATTTAATTCTAGCTATTACAGCCCCGTAGTCTAGAGTTAAACGGAGTATGGTCAAGGATAGCTGCCTCTGGAGCAGCGGACCCAGGTTCGAATCCTGGCGGGGCTATTGAATAATAATAATAAAGAAGCCGGTGCTATGAAACTTCTCCTCACTTCTGCAGGCATAATTAACGCGTCTCTTGATAGGGCGCTGAAGAAGCTGGTGAAAGGAAATGTAAAAATTGCCTTCATCCCAACTACTGCAAATGTTGAAGACGGGGAAAAAGACTGGCTGATTAAAGACCTTAATGACTGTAAAAGACTGGGTTCGGTGGATATCGTCGACATTTCTGCTGTTCCAAAAAGTATTTGGCTGCCGCGCTTGAAGAGATCGAACGTCATAGTTGTTGGTGGTGGAAATACTGCTTACTTGATGAATTGTATTATTTCTTCAGGGCTGAAAGATGAAATACAAGGGCTGCTAAGAAGCAGGGTGTATGTCGGCATCAGCGCCGGAAGCATTGTCATGAGCAAAACAATTCAGGCATCTTCCGAGTTTCTTTATGGAGACGAGGTAAGGCAAGCTCCAAAAGGACTTGGAATCATAGATTTTAACATCCGTCCGCATTTATATTCCCGGCATTTTCCGAAGGTTAATGACAAGAATTTGAAGAAAGTGATGGGAAAAGTTGAAGGGGACATTTACGCCATTGATGACGATTCTGGCGTACTGGTCGTTGGTAATAAAATCAAAATCGTGTCGGAAGGAAAATGGAAGATATATAGGAAAAATGACAGGACAGAGTAGGCGTATCTTGTGGCAGAAATCATCATGGTGGCAAGCGCATTGATCGAAAGGGACGGAAGGTTCCTGCTTGTGAACGCAAAGGTAGGCATGCCTAAAGGCCTCTGGAATCTTCCTGGAGGCCATCTGGACGATGGCGAAACGTTTTCCAAGGCCGTTCTGAGAGAAGCAAAGGAGGAGACAGGACTGGATATCGAGATTCTGCATCCGCTCTGCATAGTTCACCAGAATTTTCAGGGGAGAAATACGCTGATCGTATCGTTCAGCTCAAGGATAATTGGCGGCTCTGTCAGTCCGCCTGCCGAGGAGATAGAGGAAGCCAGGTGGTTTTCATTCGAAGAAGTTGAGGCCTTGGGCAAAAGCAAAATAACAGGAAGCGCGTATAACTCCATTCTTGCTTTTAAAAAGAATAAGCAAATGAATTATTCTACCGACAGGATTACTGCGTGATTCACATGAAAAAATCAACTAAAAAGACGCTAATGGCTCTTGCAATAATACTTATATTCGGCATATCTACGATAGCCTTCGTCGCCACTGGAATTTTCAACGGTGCCGGCAACCAGCAGAGTCAAATCACGCCGCTTGAAGGCTACGTGATAGACGGGACCATAAATCCCAACACAGAACAGGCTTACATACAGGGCCAGTTCACTTTTTTGAGGTTCTACTACAAGGAAAAGGACGCCCTTTATGATTATGTATCACAGCTGCCTGACATAACTGCGCTGCCAAACGGCCAGCCTCAGCTGATGGTAAACCGGCTTGAGACAAATGAGACGCGGGCAGAAATAATAAATCTGAACGGCAATGTGGAGATAGAGAATTTGACGGACTCGGGACTTTTCTCAGCTCTCTGCCAGAACCTTTTGTTCACGCCCACAGACTGCCTGCTGGCCGGAGCTGGCGTAAATAAGTCATCCTAGCTGTTCTTTCATGTCTTCCAGTTCTTTCTTGAGCCTGTTTAGAGTTTTCGGCACGTCCTCGCGGCTCACGCTTAGCATCCTGCTGATCTCCCTGAGTATTTTGTCCTCTCTCATTCGAGTTCCTCCAATATTTTTCTTACGCGGTCCACATCAGGGTCCTTTTTGTAGACACCCTGGGCAAAAGTCGCTGAGCCGCCTCCATTGCCGTCTAGATCGCGGGCGATATTTTTCACGGCAGTTCCGATGTTTATCTTTCCATTGCCTGCCGCAACAATAGATCTGTCGCTCCTGCCGAAAAGCACTATGGCCTCTTTCCTGAAGCCTTTCGTGATATTTTTCAATTCGGCAGCCGTTGAGGGTAGTATTTTTACAATAACGTTTTGGTCCAGGTCTATTTTTTCCATCATCTCGACGGATTTCTTCTCGGCTTCCTTGTAGACCTTCTTTCTCAGCTTTTTCCATTTGTCAAAAAGAGCCCTTGCGGATTTTATTGTTCCCACGCCTTTGGCTCCAAGTATTTTCTCGACGCTTTTCATAAGATCTTTTTGCCTTTTCATATACCCGTCCGCTGCGGGGCCCGCAACGAATGTAATCCGTGAGATGTTGTCCTGTATGTGCTCCGATGATATTATGATTATTTTCCCTGCTTCTGCCGTTGAGTCCAGGTGAGTGCCTCCGCATGCTTCCACATCCGTTCCAAGTATGTTGACTATTCTCACCTCTCTGCCGGGGGCCACGCCACCCTGGTAAATTCCCACCCCATACTTCTTTTCAGCCTCACCCTTTTTCATGAAGCACTTTTTTATTCTCACAGATTTTTTTACAATGTCATTTGCTATCTTTTCTATTTTGTCCAGTTCATGGTCGCTAACAGCAGCATAGTGAGTTATGTCTATATGCGCCTTGTCCACATCCTTGAATGCGCTTGCCTGGTTCACGTGATTTCCCAGTACACGCCTTGCAGCCTCGTTTATGATGTGAGTTGCTGTGTGGTGCTTTGTGAGTTGCAGCCTTCTCTTGATGTCTATCTGCACTTTTACGTTGTCGCCTGCCTTGAATTTCGGCTTCTCCTTCATCTGATGGACTATAAGTGAACCGTGCTTGAATACGTCTACAAATTCTTCGCCGTTTATAGTCCCGACATCGTGAAGCTGCCCGCCCGATGTCGGGTATGCAACGGTTTCGTCAAGGACTACACATTTGTCAGTTGTGCTGAGGACTTTTGCAGTGTTCTCACCCCTTTTATAGTCAGCGAAATACAGAGCCTTCGTCGCAGGCAATTCGCCGAAATCTATGTCTGTTTTCTTTTTAGTGGCGTGCTTCTGTTCCTGCTTTCCGTGAAGCTCTGATACCATGGAGTAGAAATTTTCAGGAACTTTGACGTTTTTGCCTAGATTTCTGGCTTCTTCCGCTATCAGTTCCGGCTGTATCCCTTGGGAATCATAAAGCCTCACAAGGTCGTCTACCATGATCTCTTTCCCGAGTATTCTGGAAACAATTTGCCTGGATTTTTCCTTCGTCTTTTCATATTTCTCTTTTTCTACATCGAATATCTTTTTCACGTTATCGAGATTCTGTGAAAGCTCCGGATACTGCGGCTTCAGGTATTTTGCATGCAGTTCGAACAGCTTGTGTACGTCTATGTCCCAGCCGTATTTGTCGGCGAAACTTAGCATGCGCCTGAGTATTATGCGCAGGTTATAGGAGTCGCCTACGTTTGAAGGAAGCCCGCCGTCATTGAAGACGGTGAGAAGCGCTCTGCTGTGCTCTGCAATGGAATATATTCCTGCAAGAGGAAGTATGTTGCTCTTGAGCGTCTCAACATCGCTTCCAACTTTCTTCGCAACTGTCTGCCACGCTTTGTCTATGTTATCGACTTCATCAAGATTCAGCAGACCAGAATACGGAACATATTTGCCGATAATTTTTGTGTCGAATTTTAGTCCTGTTTTTTTCAAAAGATAGTCTACTACACTTGGAAATGCGGCATCGTACTGTGTATTCACGCCCTGAGAGAACCATGCATTGCGCTCCTGTCCCATTCCCATGTCCAGCACTTTCAGGTCAAGGCCTTTTATTTCATTCCCTGCCTGCTCATACATCATGTAAACCTGGTTACCAAGTTCGTTTCCTCTGGAAAAAAATTCCATGCACGGCCCTAGATTGCCGCCGCCTGCCCAGGCGTCTTCGTGGAATGTTATTTCTTCATTTGGCAAACCAAGCCCTTTCTTCAGCCATGTGTGTATGTGTTCGAATGCAAGATTCTGGTCCCACTCCTTTGGCCGCACAAACATGTGCTGGCCGATCATGCAGAACACAGTGTTGTGCGATCCTGTTATGCCGACGTTGTCTATGTCCACGGTTCGGAAGCACAGCTGTGGTATCACCAGCTTCTTTGCGGGCGGCTCTGCTTCGCCTGAAATGACGTATGGCTGGAATGCTGCGATAGACGCGTTAGTGTACTCCATCGTTGGGTTCCATCTCGCTACTATCGGGTATCTCTTGGTCGGCGTGTAGCCGAACTTATTGAACATCTTGCTGAATTTCGACCAGACTTCTATGTAGTCCATCGGCCTCTTTGCAGGCGTGCTGCCTATGAAGTTGAACGGAATTTCGCCGCATGCGGGGTCGCCGCAGACTTTTCTTTCAGTGTCTACGTTCCAGAAAGGCTTGCCGCAGCTGCCGCATATGTTCCTCGAGAACCCCTCTTTTTTCAGCACTTCTGTCGCATAGTATTTGTCTGGCTGCTTGTAGAATTCATCGCGGTATTTATTCTTCGCCTCTTTGTCTGTGAGCATATCACCACTCTATCTCAGTAGTATTTTTGTCAAGTATAAATGTCTTGATTTCTCCACCACAGAATTGTTCTATCAGTGCAGCAAGCTCCTTCACAGCTTTTCCTACATCTTCGTCGAACCCTTCCAGTACAATTACCGCATTTTTTGTTTTCTCGGTAAGTTTAGTCTTGTCAGACTCCCTCCAGTTCCATCTCCTACAGAGAACGTTTTCAGAATCATCGCAATAGATTATTTCACCCCTGTAGGGCTTTTCCTCGTCAGAGGTATTGAGCTGGACAAAGCTTTCCGTACCACCTGCAGCTTTCAGTCTTATACTACCCTCCACTTTGTCCAGGTCTTCGCCGCCTGCAGGGATCACATACTTTAGCGAAATAAAACTGTAGAGGTTGACAAGCTTGTTTATGCTGGCGATTGTTCTGCCTTTTAGCACGCTCCTGATAAGCGCTTCTGCGGAACAGTTGTAGTCGCTCGGCTTTGAGCCGAAGCGCGAATAAATCTGCCTCCATCTGGCTATCGTCGGGTGCCCTTTTATCGATTCAGCAGAGAACCCGTCCTTTATGCGTTCCTGTATATCGAAAAGGATGGAGTCTATTTCACCGCTTTTCCCGGTGTTGTCGATATCACTGGCCACTATTACACCTATTTTTATGTCTGTAAAGTCCTTGGCAACATGCTCGTCTATTGATAGTTTCATCCCATCACAATTCCGAGAAAGGTTTTGTCACAGTGCGCTTAAGCCTGAACAGCTTCTTGAGCCGCATTATTTCTTTTTCCCTTCCGTCAAGAATCACAAAGTTGCCCATTTCCATCGAATTAAATGAAATTTTTGTACTGCCTAATTTGTAAACACTTCTCCTGTTTGTCAGCTTTTTCCTTATTATAGAGCTTTCCAGAAGTTTTGCGTAGTGACCCTTGGTTATTTTCCTATGCTTAAGCCTGAAGAATCTCCCGCGCTTCCCGATTGCCACCAAATAGTGCCTTCCGTTGCGTTTTGTAAGCTTTTTGCCGTTTTCCAGATATGCATAGTGCTCGGTAAATCTTCCCTGAAAGGCAGCGCCTGATTTCTCCAGTGCTGCCCTTATTCCGCTGAAATTGGTGATTTTGAATTTTAATTCCATATCTATAGTTACAAAAACAAAATTTAAATGAAAAGAAAAGAAAAAATTAACCGAACAAAGCTGACAGTCCGGCTGCAGCTTCCTCTGCCTTCTTCTCCTGCTCTTCCTCGCTCGGCTTGTCTTCCTTCTTCTCAGCTGTTGGCGTTGTTCCGGCAGCGGGTGCTGCAACAGCCATGGGCATGGCGGCCTTGCTGATAACTTCCTCTATTTTGACGCCATCCAGTGCGGCGACGAGTGCCCTGACTTTTGATTCGTCAGGCTGCTCAACAGCCGATACGACTTTTTTTACGTTCTCCTCGTTTATTTCCTTGCCTGCCGAGTGAAGGAGCAGTGCCGAATATATGTAGTTCATTTTTTTACCTCCTTCGTTGATCATCTTTGTAATGCACGTTACTGTGCATTATTTTCTTCAGTATGTTTGACTTCCTTATTATCCTGCTGGTCGCTTTCACTGGCGTCAGCGATATTTTTGCCATCACCCAGAGGGCCTACTTTTCCTTCGAGGGCCTTTGCCTGCCTTATAGCCTTTGCGAGCACGTCATCGATGAAATCTTTTTCCATGGTATCCGTCTCTATGGCCAGAGACCGTGCTTCCATGAATACCTTCTGGATGGCGATCTCTGCGGTGAACTTTGTTATGTACCCAGTATTGAGTGAAAGGTTGACGGCCTGATGCACTGCAGCCTGAAGGTTGCTGATGTACTTGGACTGGTCAATATCGAGCACGTCTTTGCCGTAAATTACTCCTTCCTCGTAGGCAGCCACTAGATCCAGTCCGATCTCCATGGGCTCTATCTTAAGCAGGTTCAGCACAGATGCGAGATCTTCACTGACAGCTTCACCAGCTTTGCAAACTACCTTGTCCTGCAAGACTGCTATCTTACCGCCCTGGACGTTCGCCTTCAAGCCAACTTTCTGCAGTGTCGATATGGCCGGGCCAGGCGGCAGCGAAGTCGGCCCCTGCTGTATTATTATATCCTTTGGTGCGATATCTCCTGGCTTTGCGGCAGCCGGTGTTCTGCTGTCTTTCAGTATTTTATAGAGTCTGAAAGGATTTTCGTTGCTGAAGAGCAATGCCGGCTCCATTTTGATGCCGTCAAGTCTTCCATGGAGTTCCTTCTTACCCTCGAGTGATCTTTTCATTACCGTCTTCTTCGACATCCTTATTGTGGCCTTGCCCCTGAGGCTCTCCCTTATCTGCTGCAACTGCTTTGTTGGGAGCTTGTGCATGTTAAGTATCCCTATCACCTTATGGCTACTGGCAAGCTCTCTTATTTCCCTGACTTCTAACGGCTTTTCTGTCTTGAGCATGGTTACACCTTGAGTTTAACTGGCTTAGTCATTGTGAATTTCAGGTAAATATTCTTGATCTGCGCTTTGCCTGGCATCGATTTCTTCACCTCTTCTATAACGCGCTCGGCATTCTCCTTGAGCTGCTGGTCTGTCATCGCTTCCGTGCCCACAGTAACCTGTATGCTCGGCGAATCCCTGACGCGGATGCGCACAGAGTTCTTCGTCTCGTTTATCAGAGACGTCGGGTCCCTGTTTGGTGGCAGCAATTTTGGCATCTTCCCCTTTGGCGCCAGGTAGCGTCCGAGTGCCTTACCAACCAGGGGCATGAGAGGCGCCTCGCAGAGATAGAAATCATACTTCTTGACAAACTTTTTCATTTTCTGCTTGTCCCTTTCCATCTCTTCAATCTCACTCTTGCCCGTCCCGGCAGCTTCTGAAATAATGCAAACTTCGATATCTTTGCCGCGGCCGTGAGGCAGCATCACTTCCTTGGAGAACTTGTTCTCGGGCCTTTTGAGGTCTATACTTTTAAGCGTGAAATTAAGGTCAACGGACTGGTTGAAACCTTTTTTCTCGAATGTTCTGAGGTGCTTTAGAGCAGCCTCTATATTCTGGAACTCATGCGCTTCCATCAAAATTCCCTCCTACAATGAGAATACATTGTAGTGCGCCTATGGCACGGGATTCAACTGTCTACAGCAGGAAAGTATTAAAAGGTTTTACTAAACCTCGATTTCTCCGGCATTTATCGCGGCTATAACTTCTTTAGGGTTCTTGCCGTCAACAGTCACGCCGCCGCTCAGGCACGTGCCGAGAACCTGCTTTATGCGCGCCTTGAGATCTCCTGGCATCTCCTTGTTCCTCGCTATTTCTATAACTGATTTCAGTTTTATGTCCCCCGGGAGCGTCTTGTTGCCTTCTTTTATGTATGCAAGCTTCTGGACCTTCATTTCTTTTTTGATCATCGCAGAAACAGGCGGCGTCCCCACAGAAACTGTAAACTTCTTCGTTTCTATGTCGACTATTATCTTAACAGGAACCTGCATGCCCGCGAAGCTCTTCGTTTTTTCATTTATCTCCCCCACCACTTGGCCTACATTCACCTTCAGCTGCGATAGCGCCGGCCCTATCGGCGGAGCTGCAGTTGCCTTGCCGCCCTCAACTAGCACGTCAACGGTTTCTTTTCCCATGATTATCATCCTTTCTTCTTTTCAAGCCTGACGGAATTCATGGATATGGTTACAGGTATAGGTATTGCGGCTTCCAGGAATTCTACTGTAATTTCACTTTTTGTCTCGTCCACCCGTGTGATTTTTGCCTTTTCGCCCTTGAACGGTGACCCGATAATCTCAACAATGTCGCCAACCTCGAGCTTGATCTCGCTTTTCTCGGGGACGAGAAATCTTTCAATGTCACTCATTTTCACTTCCTTATTTATCAGTCCGCGTATGTGAGGTATACCTCTCATTGCAGTTTCTATTGCTTCTGTATCGCCTTCAACGAATACATAGCCTCTCAGGTCTTCAGGGTGGAAGAGCGATTTGACTGGTATGTTTTCGCTCTTGACTCTCGACATTATGGACTCGATAACCACATTTTCCCTTCCAGTTGTGGTTCTTATGGTTAGCATCATTATAGGCCGGCCCCCTGCGTCAAAAGCTGGATGGTAATGAATATGGCAAACCCTATTACGCCTATAATTACGAAACCGAGACCCGTGATCTTTGCCGACTGCCTGAACTCCGTCTTGTCGGGCTTGCTTGCGATCAGAAGAACGCGCCTCATGCGTTCTATTGTGATCTTTATACTCATAGCTTCTATTTGTATGCGAAATGCTTAAAAACAAAGTAGCCAGCTATAGAGTGTGAATAAGTAATCAACCTATCTATAGCAGAGAGTGACCAGAGCTGGGAAATGTCTGCATCTTTAACTTCAATTACCGTTCAATAAAATCTATCCCAAAAATCTTCTCCGATTCTTTCTTCCTTTCTCTCTGCATAGAAACCGGTTTCGTGAACGGGGAGGATTTTATCCCTGTAACTATCAGCATAGTTCTTACGGAGTCGCCTAGTTCCTTCACTATCTGGGCTCCCCAGATTATTTTTGCGTCTGGGTTCAGCCTTGTTGCCACGGCTTCCACAATCTTCTGGCATTCTCTTATTGTTATGTCTACGCCTCCTGAGACGTTGATTAATGCACCATTGGCGCCGTCGATTGACACGTCAAGAAGCGGGTTGTTAAGCGCCCTTTCCACAGCTTCGACAGCGCGGTTCTCGCTGTCGCTGTCCCCCATGCCAATCATGGCAATGCCGCCATTCGTCATTACAGCTCGTATGTCGGCGAAATCCAGGTTAACTAAGCCTGGTCTTGTCACGAGTTCTGTTATTCCTTTCACGGCATTTACAAGAATTTCGTCCGCGACCTTGAAAGCCGTGGCAAGGGATACATCCGGAACTATCTCGAGCAGCTTGTCATTTGGTATAACTATCAGTGTGTCCACGTTCTTTTCCAGCCTCTCGAGACCGCCACGCGCATTGTCCATCCTGCTTTTTCCTTCCATGCTAAAAGGCAGCGTCACTATCCCCACAGTCAGCGCGCCAGCCTTTTTTGCTATGTCTGCAACTACCGGAGCCGAGCCCGTCCCGGTCCCGCCACCAAGGCCGCATGTAACGAATACGAGATCGCAGTTCTCCAGGACTTTCTTCAGGTCGTTCTTGCTCTCCTTTGCAGATTCCTCTCCTATGCGGGGATCTGCGCCAGCTCCCAGGCCGCCTGTTATCTCCTTTCCTATGAGTATCTTGATGTCGGCATCCGTGTACAGGAGGTCCTGCGCATCCGTGTTGATTGCTATGGCTTCCGCACCCACTATGCCGACCTGCATTAAGCGAGAAATAGTGTTTCCGCCGGCTCCGCCGCAGCCTATGACCTTTATCTCCGCCTTCTTCGATTCCAGTATCTTTCTAAGCTCTTCATCTGCCGGAGAAGTACCGGCTTCCTTACCAGTTAGAATACCCATTTATGACCACCTTGCTGGCTATACTAAGCGTCTCAAATATTTAAAGATTCCAAGATCTTTAGTGTCATTTTTATAATAATAGTAGTAGTAGAAGATGTAATGCATGCGTAATTATTCATCTTGCCGCGCAGGAAAACTATAAATATAGTAGTAGTAATAGTAGTACAATGAAACTGAAATGCCTCCACTGCTCTCATGTGTGGGAAACAAAAAAAGACAGGGTGCCAAGCGCCTGCCCTCACTGCAAGTACTCCACATACTACCACCAGCCGCTTGTCATTAAGAAATAGGCATCGGACTCACTTTGGCTGTTTCTTTATGTAGCTGTCGATAAAGCTCACTTTTTCTATTCCTTCTATGTTTTCAATAATAAGCCCGCTTATTCTCCCCTTGAGCTGCTCCGGAACTTTGAGCATAATTTCTACTCCCTTTTCGGTAATTCTGACATCGGCATTATGCGCTCCAAAGAACTCCATTATTGCCTTGACTTTTTCTTCGGGCTCTTTTATCTCCCCTGTTATTTCTATATCGTATTTCAGCGTCTTGCCGGCAAGCGGGTTGTTGAAGTCAACCCTGATTCTTCCGGCTTCAACGCTCTGTATCCTGCCCTTCATGCCGGAGAAATCGACAACCATGCCAGGCTTCGGGTCCAGCTTGCCTTCAAAAACCTTCTTTGGAACTACTCTCACGAGCTTCGGGTCTCTTTGGCCGAAGCCTTCTTCCGGCTTCACTTCTATTGACTTCTTGTCGCCTACCTTCATTTCATGAAGCGCTTTGTCAAGGCCCGGAATCAAGAACCCGGCACCGACTATAACAGGAACAGGCTTGTATTTTACATGTTCGTTGTAGACGCCCTCTTTCTTGGCAACTTCTGCATCTGTCAGGTCGAATATCTCGCCGCTCTCCAGGCGGCCTATGTAATTTACCCGCACGAATTCCCCGTTTTCCATCTTCGAGATTCAACTCCGCTGCAATTTCACTAAGACTAAAGGAAGCCAAGGTTTATAAAACTAAAACCAATTACGCTGAGGCTTCGTATGAAATGCGCTCCTCCCAGGTGTCACGCTTTTAAAGATTTTTGTCACTATTTAGTATTGAAATTGGGGTGTAAATGTAATGGAAAGAAAAAGTAAGGCGCTAAACAACTATGCTGTTGGTGTCAGCAGCTACATCCAGTTTTGTGTTAAACAGACATATTAAAAATATCAAGCAGAATTTAGAACCTGATGCCGTGTATATTGGAATTGGACCGGGCATGGAATATAAAGACACAGATGGTAACGGAAAACTTGAATCCTATAGAATAGTAATGGGACCAGGAACTTATCAAGAGTACAAAGTCGTTAAAAAATAATTAATTGAGGCGCGATAAAAATGCTGTTCAAGACGACGGAAGACTGGAAACAGTTTCTCGCACCGGAAGACGAGGCCAAGCTGAACGATATCCTCCGTAAGGTGCAGAAGCACAGGTCCGCCTACAGGCAGGCTTCCGATATAAAGACAGCCCAGCTGTGGGTTGCCCTGTTAGAGACGAGAAAGGAAAACCAGGCTCTGCTCAGGAAGCTGCAGCGCATCGAGTTCATCTTCGACGGCATGGTGGAGCGCATCAAGAAGCAGCAGCAGGAAGATCGCGAGCTCGTAGAGAGCTTGGAGAAGTTCTGAGATAAAGTTGGGAAGATATGCTGAAAAAAATTGCAGCCGGAATTGCCATTATGGCAGCGCTTGGTTATGGTACTTACTGGACTGCAACATATAGCGATACTTACAGAACGGCAGACGGAATGAAATATGTCGAGTACCACAGGGGCCCAAAAAAAGGTACAACTTGCATGTATCCTTCTCACGATAACTGGAATCAGTTCCCGATTATATGCGCAGATACCAATATCATGATAAGAACATCTAATTATCGTAAACAAGAAGCAGCAGCAGGAAGATAAGGAATTCATAGAGAGCTTGGAGAAGTTCTAGAGGCAAAGAATATGCAGAGAGTACAGATACAGGAATTCTATGTGCCAGCTGGCGTGGCCAAGGGAAATGTAGTAATGCCGCAGATGTTCATGTCTGACGTACTCCTGGTACAAAGAGCAGGAGATGGCGAAGGCAAAAAATACCTGAGGGCGTGCGAATATGGATTTTGGAGCAGGCCGACTCTTGCAGAACTGACGCACGGCTTTTTTGGCAAATACCTCAATGGAAAATTCATAAGCCGGGGGCTACGAGAAAACATCCTTGAAGCGCGAGATGCAGAATGGCTTGCAACGTATGCCATAAAAGAAGGCAGAAAAAACAGGATCATCAGTAACCCGGCAAGCGTGTATCAGGCAAAAAGCGGCAGGTGGAAAACAAAAGGCGGCGAAGACGTATTAGTCAGCTATGTTCCTGAAGGATGGCCGATTGCGCGCGACACGAGAACAGGCTGGCCGCTTGAAATTTCAGAGGAGAAAGAACAGGCAACAGGGGTCTACGGAAATGATGCATCATATTTTGTTCCTAATACTGCAGATGGGCAGCTGTCGGCCGTGTTGCGGCTCTTCGACTTCCTCGACAGCGGGCCGTTCTGCGTCGGCGCGTACTGCGTGCCCGACTACAGGTCTTCGGACATCGGGGGCCGTGCGTGCCGTAGGTTGGAGCAAGATGCGAAGCATCTTGCGACGCCGCTGCAGATTGCTGCATAGAACTTAAAAAATTTCTGAACTTCGCATGAACAGCTATAAATCTATTCCAATAATATCCCGAACTTCTGCGGCGTGGCCTGCCTGGCCTTTGTATCCTGGCTTTTTTCTGCATCAGCTATCTCGACCTTAGCCCGGAACTCCTTTTCAAGGAATTCTCTTGCTTCTTCCAGGAGCTGCAGCTGTTTTGACCTGGGCAGCACAGGCTTAAGCTCGTTCAGCCTTTTGTAGAGCGACTGTATGTAAGCCACAGTCGCCTGCCCGTAGCTGCCCGAGCTCATTATTTCCCTTGTTATTTCATTTATTCCCTTGTCCTTGTTCTTCAGCACCTCTTGATAGACGCGGAACTTCCAGCCCTCGGCCACAAATATCTTCACCTTTTTCGGTTGCCGTATCTTTGACAGTTTTTGTATCTCTTCCACGTCTGTAATAGTCTGCTTGAGCATGCTTTCTCCTGCTTGAACATATCCAAAGGTTTTCATCTCGTCATACTTGGGCCAAGTAGAGAGAAATACCGACTTTCTATTTCCAAGCTGAGACCATAGCTCTTCTCCTAGATGCGGAGTCAGCGGTGCCACCATCTTGACTACTTTTTCCAGAACATCTGTAAGAACTTTTTTGTTCGCATTTTTCATTCCGCCTGCACGCCGCAGATACCACTTCAAATCATTGGTCGGTTCAAATAAGGCGTGCTGCACTGCTGAGCGGAATTTCAGGATTTCATAAAACCCTGTTGAACTCATGGCGTTTTCATTCATCTTGCTTTGTAGGTAGGCATCAGCATTCCTGATTTTGCCGGATTTTGCTTTTTTCAGGTTCTTCACGAGCTCTGCAATGAATTCCAGCCGGTTTCTGTAGCCCTTTATGTTTTCTGCTCTCCAGTCAGCATCTTCCAGCCCTTCTGAAGAGCATGCAATGTTTATGCGGACGAGGTCCGCGCCAAACTGTTTTACCAGGTCAATGAGCGGAATTATGTTCCCTTTGGATTTGCTCATCTTTTCCCCCTCCACATTCACGAAGCCGTTTACGCTTATGGCCTTTGGCCATTTATTTTCCGGCCAGATGGCCGCATGGTGGTACATATAGAATATGAGGTGGTGCTGTATCAGGTCCTTGCCGCTGTTTCTCATGTCCATCGGGTAGAAATGTTCGAACTCCGCCCTCATCATGAGAAGAATTTTTTTGTTTATTTTGGATACCTTGCTTATTTTGGTGGCATCTCCTTTGCCCAGAAAAATATAATCGAATACTTCACAGGTAAATTTTTCTGGTGGTATCCTGTATTTGGTAATTATGTGTGCAATCGTGTAGTAAGCCATATAGATTGTTGAGTCGCTCAGCGTCTCCACCATCCAGCCACTGTCCCACGGTAGCGGCGTCCCCAGGCCGCTTCTCCTTGCGCATGCCTTGTCCTTGAGCCAGTCTATTGTATTCTCGAAGTTGTTTCTCGCATCTTCCGGATAGATATCCATGCGTCTCAGATGCCGCCTTACTTTATTCTTCCACTCTTCGTCTGAATATTTCAGGAACCATTGGTTCTCTAGGATCTTCACATGGCACCTCGTCGTGCAGCGGCATACTACCCTGGCAGTTGGCTCCCACATGCTTGCTGCTATGCCCTTCTCGCTGAAATCTTTGTTGATGGTATCTTTAGCCCGGTTCACGGCCATGCCGGCGTAAGGCCCGCACCTCTCATTAAGCACACCTTGATGGAATTCTTTCTTGTAAATTATGTTAGTTGCTTCGTCCAGTTCTTTTTCCTGTTTTGTTGATGTAATTTTCATCTTTTCAGTTATTTCTATTGCCGGATGCTCTCCGAGCCTTGGAGTCTTAACAAGGGCGATAGGCTCCACATCCTGCTTCTGAAGGCCATATTGCTCCAGATCGTTGTTGTCTATCATTTCCTTTAGCGCTATCCAGTCATATGGAGCATGGCTCGGAACGCTCATTACAACGCCTGTTGCGTTCTGGGGGTCCACAAACCTAGAGGGAAGTATTGGTATTTCCCTGTTTCCAACAGGCTCGGTGCATTTTGCCCCGATAATTTTTCCTATGTCAAAAACTTTTTCCAGTGGCGTATATTGTATCTGGTCTTTCAGTTTTTCAGCTGCATATTTGCTTACTATCCATTTTTCTGTGTTAATTTTGAGTATGACATATTCAGCATCCGGGTTAACCCACATATTTGTTACGCCGTATATTGTTTCAGGTCTGAGAGTCGCAGCCGGCAGAATGTAATCATCGACCTTGAATTTGAGGACTAAATACTCCTGGGGACTTTCGCCTTCACCCTCCAGCCTGTCATGGTCACCGGTCGGGCTCTGGTCCTTCGGGCACCATATCACCGGGTGAGTTCCCCGGACTACATAACCTTTTTTCTTCAACAGGTTGTACTGCCACTCGACAAATCTCGAAAATTGGGGCGTTATGGAAAGAATGAACTTTCTTCTCCAGTCTATGGAAAATCCTGCCGCTTTGAATGTCTCTTCCGTTTTCTTTGCCCAGAATTCAGCAACAAACTTTGGCCCTTTTTCCTTGAATTTCCGGATGTCCCTGTCAGTGGCGCCGTATAGCTTGAATGTGGATATCTGGCTCTTGTCGCCCTTTTTGAGGCGCTCTACAACGCCCACTATAGGCTCGCCGGTGGCGTGGAATCCCTGGGCAAGCAGCACATTGTAGCCCTGCAGCCGCTTGAATCTGGCGTAAGCATCCGTACGTGTGTATGTGTATGAATGGCCTATATGCGCATTGCCATTTACATAGGGGATTACCATCGAAGTGAAGAACTTCTTCCTCTTTTTGTCCATGTTCGTCTCATGCAGCTTTTGCCTTTCCCAACGCGCCTGCCATTTCTTCTCGATTTTATTGAAGTCCATAATCACCAGCCAGCAAAAATAACGTGTATTTTAAGATTTATAAGACCAACATAAATAGTAGAGCCGCGGGCGTGTAGCTCAGCTTGGATAGAGCACTTACCATAAGGTGCAAGCCTTCTAAGCAAGGGGTCGCGGGTCCGAATCCCGTCACGCCCATATATGTCAAGTTCGATATGGGGCGAAGGCGACAGGTTAACGCTAAATTTACTGAGAAAAAAAGCGCTCAATGGCAAGTGGCTTGATTTGGCTGCCGGAGAGGGCCGTTATGTTAGTGAGATTCTGAAAAAGGCAGATCATCTTGTAGTAAGCGATATAGATAAAAAAGAACTGGATAAAATTCAAAAACTGGTTCCAAAAGAAGCAAAGTCTAAGGTTAAATCAGTGCCTTTTGACTTAACAAAGAAATTTCCTTTCAAAGAAAAATATTTTGATGGGGTCTTTTGTACTGGAACTCTACACATGTTTTCTCAAGGTGTTTTGTATCATATATTCGGGGAAATTTATAGGGTGTTGAAGCCAAAAGGCACAGTTATTTTGGATTTTGCAACAAGTGTGAAAAGAACAGAAAGAAACAAAAAAATGATAGACGAAAAATGTTATAAGCATGGGATTGCCAAGCGGCTTTTGATAGATTTGACAAGGCAGTACAGAATTAAGATGTACGGATCTACGTTCGAGGACGGTTTGACCGAAATCCCTGGGTATGGGTGGATAACAAGAGGCAGGTTTATACTGCTAGTTGGTCGCAAGCGAAACTAAACACAGAGAGATTGACTCTCCATAAAAGTTGAATGCTAAGCTATTTTTTCTCCGAATTTCTATGAAA
>CAYJRV010000002.1:0-29945 GCA_964372695.1 uncultured archaeon
TTACAATGATTTTGGAGAAGAATAAGCTTTTCATTCAAGTTTTAAGGGTTACCTTCCTAGTTCCAAAAGTAATAGTATGTCCAGTTGATTTTGGAACATTTTACGCTGAACATACAGCATAGCAGGCTCAAATTAAAAGTTCCAGTATTATTCAAACCTACTATAAGACAGACAAAGGTGGACATACGCGTTTTGGAGGCATGCGGATACAAGAAAAAGAAAAAATGGCGCAACATATTTCTGGCCGGCTTCCCTGACTAATGGCTTGCCACTAAATTTCAGGCCTTGACCAAAGCTTTAATATTTGTCTGCAATATCTTCAGCATGAAAATCAGGTTTCTAGAGACCAGAATCGGCAGCGAAGTGGCAGTCTGGGCTTACATAAATGAATTCGCACTAGAAAAGGATTTGAGAAGCTATTTCGGCAGCCAGTTCAAGCATGTTGAACAACTGAAGATCAGCAAAGACACAGCATCCAGAGCCGAGGCCTGGAACCATGAGATCTACAAGGAATGGAAAAATCATAACGCCGCAACCCAAGCTTTCAACCTCGGGCGGCTGAAGCCCGAATGAGTCTTTGCCTTCGCAGGCTTCTGTGAGCTTCATAAACTCATATGGTGCCAAATTCCTGCAGGAACATGTTGAGCTTCATTATGGGCACTACTTGAACGCCATCATGCTCGGTTATGTCGTGGTCAAGAAGCGTGACGACCAGAGGAACGGTCTCTTTATCGCCATAAAGTTCTGAATAGAGCGCGCACCGCTCCAAGTGCTTTCGCACGGCGGATTTCAGCGCTGATGACTGTTCCCTGCGGCTGCGCCACTTCTTGCACTCTACAAGAAAAGTTCTGAAGGAATCCCTAGCGATGACATCAAACTGGCGCTTCGTCCCGTCGAACTTCACGACAACGTTCTGCTTCGTGTCAAAGCCGTTCTCGCTGAAAATGAATGCCACGAGCTTCTCGAAATACTGCCAGCGGACCTGATAACTCAATTCCTCTAAGTCTGAGACTGATTGGATGGAAAACGATCGCATAAATCATCAAAAACGCATTGCTTTAATTACCTTCTAAGAATTTTTTCTGCTTGACTAACATATTTTTCAGTTAATTCATCAGTAAATCCACCAGAAGCCAAGAGAGAATTAAATTCACCTCTTAATTCCTCAAGTTCTCTTAATGCGTCTTCTTTTGCTGCACCCAAAATTCGTGAAATTGCTTTTTGGTTCCAATAATAAGTCTTCCTAACAAATTCTTCATAAGATCTAAGCGGTCTTTTTGATCTCTTACCATTTTTGTAGCGTTCCCATTCAGATAGGTAATGTATAATCAGGCCTGTTTCTTTGCTTGGAATCACGTAGCCCCTTCCTTTACTCCACCCATCTCTTTTTACTTCTATTATATGAGAAGGTACTTCGGATACACTCATATATAAAATAAAGCCATTAAAATATATAAAGTCGTATTCAAAAAATCACCTGTATTTTGAGAAGAACTCAAATCATCTTACTATGTCTTCTTCAGATAAACTTCCCTGTAATACTTGCAATATTTAGTCACGGGACACTCCCAGCAGCGCGGCCCGACGGGCCGGCAGATGTTCTGGCCGAAGCTCACGAAGAGGTCGTTGAAGTCCTGCCAGTAGCGCCTCGGAATTATCTTCATCAGCTCCTGTTCTGTCTGCTCCGGCTTCTTCGTGGCAATCCAGCCCAGGCGGTTCGGTATGCGGTGCACATGAGTGTCAACTGGTATGTGATATTTTTTGTTGTGGCCGTAGACCATGACGATGTTGGCAGTCTTGCGGCCGACGCCCTTGAATTTCAGCAGTTCATCCATGGTATCGGGAACATAACCAAGCTCATGGATCTGATTTGCTATTTCCTTTATCCTCTTCGCCTTCGTCCTGTAGAAGCCGCACGGGTAGATGAGCTTTTCTATCGCCTTCACGCTGAGCTTCATGATTTTTTCCGGAGTGGGGGCAACATCAAAGAGCCTCTTCGAGGCCTTGGCGGTGACCTCATCTTTTGTCCGCAGGGAAATTATACACGATACCAGCACCTGGAACGCGTTTTTCGGGACGGAAGCGACCTCCATGAGCGCGGTGTTCCTGAAACCGCGCGAGGCTTTCTTGACAGCTTTTATGACTGCTACCACTTCTTTTTCGGAGGGCATGATTAAAATTGGAGCCAATACTTAAAAGCTGAGAGTCGTTTTAAGTATTTTCAGTCTTTACTAACATCATGACCTTTCGTTTTGCACACATGTCGGACTGCCACCTGGGCTCGTGGAACAACCACCCTGAGCTCAAGGAGATGTCAATAATAGCCTTTGAAAAAGCCCTGGACGAATGCCTGAGGGAAGGCGTGGATTTCGTCCTGATAGCAGGGGACCTTTTCGACACGGCTCTGCCTCCTGTAGATATCCTGAGAAGGGCAGTAGCCAAGCTCAAGGAGTGTGCGGACAAGGGCGTGCGCGTCTATGCCATAGCGGGCTCGCATGACTTCTCGCCGACAGGGAGGACCATGCTGCACGTTCTCGAGGAGGCAGGACTCATAACGTACGTTGCCAAGCACGCAGAAGAAAATGGAAAAATAAAGCTGCAGGTCTTCACTGACCCGACAGGCGCTAAGATATGCGGCGTAGTGGGCAAAAAAGGCGCGCTGGACATAGAGTGCTTCGGCCAGATAGACCGCGGCATCGAAAAACTGGAAGGCTTCAAGATATTCATGTTCCACTCGGCAATAGCCGAGTTCAGGCCCAAGAACATGGAGCAGATGCCCGCCGTCTCCCTGAACGACTTGCCAAAGGGCTTCGACTACTACGCAACGGGCCATGTGCACGTGAGGCACAGCGCCGATTTTGGCAAAGGCGTGATCATATTTCCCAACGCCCTCTTCCCGACGGAATTTCCCGAGCTGGAGAAATACGACGGCGGCTTCTCTCTGGTGGAAGTTGACGATGAAGGCAGGATGAGCGTTGGCAGGAAGGAGATAATGTTGTTCGATGTGGTAAACATCCACGTTTCGGCCGAAGGAAAGACGCCCATGCAGGTACAGCAGGAAATAACAAATGCAATAGAAAAGCCTGACCTGAAAAACAAAGCCCTGCTCATCAAGGCAAGCGGCACCCTGGCAAGCGGCAAGCCGACAGACATAGACTTCAAGCCCGTCATAGCGCTGGCGCAGGAGAAGGGCGCCTTCACCGTGAAGAAGAGCACCAGCGCGCTGACAAGCAGCGAGTTCGAGGAAGTCAGGATTATGGAGAACATGTCCACCGAGGAGATAGAAAGGAAACTTGTGACGGAGCACAAGGGCCAGATGATGATGGAGGGCAGAAATGATACCACGGAAACAATAATAGCCCTTATGGACGTCTTCAAGGAAGAGAAAGGCGAGGACGAGACGAATGCAGCCTACGAGGACAGGATAAAGGAAAATGCCAAAAGGGTGCTGGGGTTATGATAAAGGGGATAATCTTCGACTTTGACGGCGTGCTGGCCGACTCGATAATCCCGGCATTCAAGGTACACAAGCGCATGCTTGCTGTTTTTGGCAAGAACCATGATTTTTCTCTTGAGGAGTTCAAGAAAATGGGGAACACGGACTGGAAGACCATGTATCGAAGCTGGGGATTCAGCGATCAGGAAATGGATAAGTTGCCGCCTGTTTTTAACGAGGCCTTTAAGGAATTAAGACATGAGATAAAAATGTTTGAAGGAACTGAAAGAATGCTAAATTCTCTCCATAAAAGATTCAAGCTGGCTATGGTTTCAAACAGCAATAAGCTGCGCATAGAGGAGCATCTGCAGGAAGAAGGCCTTGCCCATTATTTTGACGTAATTATAGACGGGTTTGAGACGGGCAAGATCAAGCCAGATCCCTACCAGATTCTTTTGTGCATGGAGCAGCTGGGAATTAGCGCCGAAAACGCCGTTTTTGTGGGCGACACGCAGGAGGACATTACGGCAGGCAGAAGCGCGAAAGTGGCAAAGATTGTAGCTGTCACCTACGGCTACCAGCACCCGGAAAGGCTGGCAGGCGCCGATTTCTATGCTTCGAGCCCTGCAGAGCTCCTTGAGGTACTGGAGGACCTGCTATGATAATAAAATCCGTGCGCCTGAAAAACATAAGGAGCTACCTGGACGAGAAAATCGAGTTCCCGATGGGCAGCACGCTGCTTTCCGGCGACATAGGCTGCGGAAAGTCCACCATACTCATGGCCATAGACTTCGCGATATTCGGGCTGCGCAAGGGCGAGCTTTCCGGCGGGGACATGCTCAGGCACGGGGCCAGCGAGGGCATGGTCGAGGTTGACATGACAATAGACAACAAGGACGTCAGGATCAAACGCGTGCTGAAAAGGGGCAACTCCATAAGCCACGACATCTGCGTCCTGACCATAAACGGCCTCTCGCAGATCTTAACCCCGACAGAACTGAAAGCACAGATGCTCGAGCTACTCGGCTATCCACAGGAACTCCTGAAAAAGAACAAGCCGATCTTCCGCTACACGGTCTACACGCCGCAGGAGGAGATGAAGAAGATACTCAGCGAGGATGAGAACAGGCTCGGGATTCTCAGGAAAATATTCAACATCGACAAATACGGAACGATAAGAAATAATGCCAGGCTTTTTCTGACGGAGCTCAGGAGCATGAAGCGCGAGCTCGAAGCCTACTCGCGGGACCTGGAGATAAAAAACGCGGAAAAAAAAGAACTCAGGGAGAATCTTGCCGGCATCAGCAACCAGGCTTCTGAAATCAGGTCCAGATTAAGCGGCATAGAAAAAAAATACAATGAAAAGAAACACGGCATCGACCGCATCAAGTCCGATATTGAGGAACTCAGGAAAATCCAGATCTCCATGGCAAAAAAAGAATCAGAAACCGGCTCACTCGGGCAAAAGATCGACGACCTGGAGATCGAGCTGGCAAACATAGAGACCAAGATACAGTTCAATGCCAACCTTGTCCTGGAAATGCCGGAAGGGAGCATAGAGGATGCGTCTGCGGCCATAAGGATGCTCGAGACGGACAGGGACGGCATGATGCAGAACATCGCAGTCATCGACGCCGAGGTGGACAAGCTCTCGGCCATATTCCTGAAAGGCGTATGCTCATTCTGCGGCCAGACCGTCTCGGAACCCATGTCATTCAAAAACCGCATAGACGAAAGCAGCAAAAAAAGGCAGGAAATCCTCGAAGGGATAAGGCAGGCAGAAGAGCGCCTGGATGCGCTGAAAAGCCAGAAAAGCGCCATCGAGCGTTTCAACGCCGTCAAGAGAATCGTGGACGACCTGAAGCGCTGGAAAGCCGACAAGCAGGCAGAGTCGGCAAGGACGAAGACGCTCCTGGAAGCGGCGGAGTCCAAACTGGCGCAGCTGCAGAGGCAAGCAGAGAAGTATTCCGGCCTGGAATCTTCATTCAGGACGGCTGAGACAGAGCTCGCCGGCATAGAAAGAGAGAAGCTCGAGCTGGAGAAAAGCTCGTCAAGGCTTGAGCAGCAGGCAGAGGACATCAGGAAGCGGCTTTCATTGCTCGATATCGAGATCAAGGAAAAGGAAGCTGCGAGAAAAAAATCCGGAGAGATCAGCTCGCTCACATCGTGGTTCGACAACTTCATCCTGCTCATGGAGAACATAGAAAAGCACGTCCTGCTCACGGTGCAGAAGGAGTTCGACCAGTATTTCCAGTACTGGTTCTCGATAATAATGGGGGACACCCTGTCGGTGCGCATAGACGACCAGTTCGCGCCTGTCATAGAGCAGAACGGCTACGAAACGAGCTTCACCAACCTCTCGGGCGGCGAGAAGACCTCGGTGAGCCTGGCCTACAGGCTGGCGCTGAACAAGGTGATAAACATCATGATCGACTCGATAAGGACAAAGGACCTCCTCATCCTGGACGAGCCCACAGACGGCTTCTCCACAGACCAGCTCGACAGGGTGCGCGACGTTATAAACGCCCTAGGTCTCAAGCAGGTAATCATCGTCTCACACGAGCCGAAGATAGACACCTACGTCGAGAACGTCATAAAAGTCTACAAGGAGGACCACATATCAAGAGTGGCAACGCAATAGATCATTTTGCCCCGCAGGGGTAAGTAAAAAGACGGAAGTTAACTGATTTTTTTACTTCTTTGAGATGGTTTTTTGTCGTCTCATCTATTGCGCCGCTTGCGATAAGCTCGCTGAAAAGACTGTCCGTGTATTCAACCGGCCCAATTTGCCTCCCTGAGTTCTTTTCTTTATATTTTGCAATGTCGATGAGCGGAGATGAATTCTTTTCCCCCATTTTTCTCATTCTTATAGTTTCATTCTCACCGGCCTGGTATGCCGCATACTGGGGCGGCAAATTGCTGAAAACAGGCGTTTTGCCGAAAAGAAAATTTATATATTCGACAGCAAACCCGACCTTTTGGTTATCGAAAATGCGGCAGTCGTACTGCGAGAAAAAATCGAAGACATGTTTCTCATTTTTCTGACGCGCATCCGGCAGCTTATCCGCCTTGTATTCAGGAGCTTTTGGCTCTGCAGGAGCCCTGGACTCAGTCTGCGCTTTCTTGAGAGCTTCCAGCTCTCCGCGCAGGGCCTCGATGTCATTCTTCTGCCGGCCCATCTCCACCTCGGCCTGCTTAAGCCTCCCTTCCCCGCTGTTTCCGGCCGGAGCTGCCGGGAATGACCAGCCGTCAAATATTTTTTTGCTGTAGAACCTGCCGCCACTTGCATCGGCACCCCGGCCCCCAATGCCCGAGCCGTCATTAGTGGCAACAGGCGTTTCGTAGACAGCATCAAAATTAAACGGAACTACATATGAGGTACCAAGGCCATAGTTGTAGTTGAAAGGCCATCCGAAGCCATAGTTGTAGTTGAAAAATCCCCTGAAACCGTAGTTATACTGAAAAGGCCCTCCGAAAACCATGCCCGGATACTGCAGCCCGCCGCCTAGGACTATGGGAAAACGCTGGATAGGAGAACAGGGAACCGGAGTTCTTCTCACCTGCGCCTCCGCCTGCGGAAAGAATTCAAAGGAACCCGTGTTTTTAGCGGCGTTGCCAGCTCCGGCATTCACGGCCAATAAACCACCAAGAAATCCCGCCAAGAACCTGCCTGTTTTTCGCGTTTTCATTTTGCTCCCCATGCTTACTAATGAGGAGAAATTATTTATTGCATTGAATGCAGTCAATACTACGACCTTTAGGTCGCCTATCATATCTTTACATTCATACAAAATACTGCGGCCTTTAGACCGCAGATATTTATTGCATTGATTCCGCTCTAATTCTTGCGAGCAGGAACAGCGCCTTTGGTATTGGGATCGACAACCCATTTGTATTCGTGCGGCTCCATGGTATCGATATCAAAGATTAGCGGCTTCAGCTCTGCTGTTATTTCCTCGATCTGCTGTTTCAGGCGATCAGGATGCTTTTTCAAATCGCTGACCAGCAGAGCCCTGTATCCTATTTTCCTTTTCGAGAAATATTCCTGTCTCTTTTTTGCGTCTATAACCGTCTTCGGAAACGCGCCTTTCAGTTCCTCACGTTCCTTCTTGAGGACATCCACGACATAAAACTGATTGGGCATTTTTTCGTCTTCGCCCGACTTCGGTACGAGGAAATCGACCCTTCCTATGCCTTCTATATATTCATTGCGCCTGAACACCTTCCTGCCCGCTGCCTCGCCCAGATCTTCGAGATAATGCTCGATCACACCTTCTGTAGATTCTTCCGTTAACTCGGCCTTGCGTATCCTCGGCTGCGGCGTCCAGAAGATGCCGCCGGAAACGCTGCCGTAGTTTGCACCGACCCGGGGCATTGCAAGATTGTAGCCCCAGGAATTCAAAAGCGGAATGTAGCCCAGCCCGAATAGCGGAACGAACCCGCTGGATGCGTAGAAGCCTATGGCAGTCCCGCCATTGAAATATCCGACGCTGATCTGGTAGCTGGAATTTCCGAGATAGTTCCTGACCAGGACAGGATTAAACACGCCAGGAAAATAGCTGGTATTGACCCAGTTGGGAGCCAGAGCGGACTGGCCTGCCGAAGACTGCCCCACCCTGCTGTACATATGTGCCGCCTGCGGCTGCTGGGCATCGGCTTTTCCGCTTGCAAGCCCTGCCGCAAACACAGAAGCAAGCAAAAGCTCTGCCATGCCTTTTTCTAGGTATTTACCGGCGCCCATTTTCCCACCATCAAATTTATATACATCCGGGCACCATATTGTGCCGGACTAACCAATTCACTGTGTATATATTGAAGCCCAAAACCCTTAAAAACGTTTGGTTATTAGTCACCACTGGGTGAAAAACAGATGACGCAAGACCGCTACGACGGCTGCAGGGATTTCAGCAGATACTGCCACAGCGGCAGGCGGCTCGGCTATTGCGTTCATTCCATAGAAAAAGGCATGGTGACAAACGAATCTGCCAAATGCCGGATCAGTGCTTACATCACTAATGTTGAGAAATTTGTCGCCGGCGTGATAAGGCGGGAATCAGGCCAAATTGCTAGGGAAGCCAACAATGAGAAAAAATGGCCAACACTTTCCGAATACAGGAGACTGACAACGGAATGCGTTCTGGGAACCAAGATGCCGGCAGGCCCGGGAAACGGGCATATATTCGAGGAAGATTTCCAGACTGTTGCTCAGGCACTGCTTGACGAGACGGATTTTCTGGGATTTTACGCAAAGCGCTTCTCCCATCATATGCCTGCTGAACTATTCGCGGAATTCGCTGCCAGATGATCATTTTTTCTTCTGCTTCTTGACAAGATGCTTGCAGGCGAAGCATGTGCTGATGCCGGACGATTTATCGATAAGCCTAACCTTCTTGCAATAGTGGCACCTAGAAATAGAAAGTTTCATCATGGCACTCAAATAACATTGGCAACGCCACGATATAAAGTTTCATTTTGCGCCGGAAACCGTCAGCTTTGGCTGATAGAGAAGAAGATGACGAAAATTCAAGCCACATTTGGTTGCAGGCTGCACAGGGCTTATGATTTTATCGCTGAAAAATTCTCCGCATGTCCTAATTCTATTTTTTCTCTTTCAGCGTATCCTGCACCTGCTCGAGACCGTCACGGACATAGCTCGCCATCCTGCGGCGCTCGAACTTCGGCTGCTCCTGCTCCTCGAGCGCTATGAGCGTGGGCTCAAGCTGGTCCAGCATGCGAAGAAGCCGGAGCATAATGTTCCTGTCCTTTATTTTATCCGCTCTCTCGCGCAGCCGGTCGTATTTCTTGCGCAGGCCGGGAACCGGGTTCCTTGAGAAAATGCCGAGGACCATTGTAGTAATTTCCTTCCGGGATATAAATACCAAGCAGCCGAAATATTATCATGGGTCACATAGGAGTCGACGAGTCGGGAAAGGGTGATTATTTTGGATATCTGGTCGTTGCTGCTGTTTATGTTGACGACAAGGTCGAGGAAAAGCTTAAAGCACTAAAAGTAAGAGACTCAAAGAATGTTATTGATTCAACGGCACAGAAAATGGCTGCCGAAATCAAAAAAACGTGCAAATACGACGTAATCAAGATCTCGCCCGAGAAGTACAACTCGCTCTACAAGCGCTTCAAGTCGCTGAACAAGCTGCTTGCATGGGGCCACGCAAGAGCGATAGAGAACCTACTGGGAAAGACGGACAACGTTGATTTCATTCTCACGGATAAGTTTGGCGACGAGAAATTCGTGCGCGAGGCGCTCTTCGAAAAAGGCAGGAAAGCAAAGCTCGTGCAGAGGACGAAAGCGGAGAGCGACATTGCCGTAGCCGCGGCCTCGATACTGGCGAGGGCCGAATTCCTGAAGACGCTGAGGCAGCTCTCTCTGCTCGTCGGCTACAAGCTGCCAAAGGGCGCGACGCATGTGGAAGAAGCTGCAAGGGAAATGAAGTCAAGGCACGGCGCCGAGATACTAGACAAGATCGCGAAAACGCACTTCAAGATCACGAAGAAGCTGGAATAGCAATTTAAGCTTTCGCTGGAAAATATGAAGATGGGGTTCGTTGACGGACTGAGGATGAAGACAGGCACAAAAGGCTATGTCAACTCCGGTGTAATAGTAAGAAAAGAACTTGTTTTTCCGGGAGCCCGCGTAAACATGGGACCTATAGGATTTCGCGAGTTTGCTGCATTTGGCGATAAAGGCTACGATGCTGAACTGTTTCTGGACCCGTTTTATATAAACAAGCCACACCTGCATCCAGGCGGCGAACTTGGAGTTGTTTTAGGTGGCATGTATTTTGATGCAGATATGGAAGGAAATCCCATATTCGAATATCCGAAAGGCACTACTGTATGGTACAACAAATTTTCCACTCACCGCCCACTCACAGGAAAAGAGGGCGCCCGTATTTATTATGTTACTTTTTCTGGTTTTGTGGAAAAACCAACTTCACATGAGCTGATAAAAAAGGCGCAGGAACTGCAAGCGCCAGAAGACGCCCTGCTGCACGCCATAAGCTGGCTGATAACAAATCCATTGGAACAACAGCGCATCATGGATGAAGTTCTTTCTCAGGCGTGAAAACAGGGAAACGTATCGAAGATAGCATCACTTGCCTGCCGGCGGGTCGAACTTTTCCCTGACCTCGAAGCCGCTTTTTATTGCTGCATTCTTTAATCTGCCGTCCTGTTCATACAAAACAAGCACAGGATCTGAAAGGGGAACAAACAGGTTTGATTCATAACTGGCAGTGCGCTTTTTCCCACGGCCGCCGTTACGATATATGCCGTCTGGGTTGAATTTGTATTCTGTTCCTAACAATGCCATGGACAAGTCTGTTTTTTTCACTTTATGCAAGGCGGCATTAAATCCGATGGAGATGGCGTAGACCAGTGCCGCCGCAACGCCAGTTCTTACCAGCCATCTCTTTGCGGGGCTCTCCTCTTTGTATTCACCGAAGAGTACTTTTTCTGCCATGTTTTGAAAGTAAAACAAAAAAGTATTTAAGCGGTTTCAAAGCTTCTGCGTGTCCAGGTACTCGCCCTTATTCAGCAGGGAGAGGCCTGTCCTGTCGCCGACGATCTCGACGACCACGAGCTTTTCGGGATTTTTCAGGTCCACATTTTCCCTGTCTATGTTGTCCGTGAGCAGCTGTATGAGGTCTGACGTGCTGTGGTCGTCATACTGCCTCTTGAAGAGCATGAGCCGCCAGCTCTCGCTTTCTGCTATCTTGCTGTTGTAGGACTTCAGGATTTTCCCGATTTCCCCGGTATCCGTCTTGACCCAGGTCTCGACGGGCACCCACTTGAATGTCGCCTCGAAGCTGTCCCTTGGAAGCTTCCTCAGCTGCGTGACGACGCTGTGCGGGCTCTTCACATGGATAAGAAAAACGCCGGGGGTTGCGCTGTCAACAATCTCGAACTCGCCGAAGTCGTCCAGCAGGGCGCGCACCTCGTGCTCGGCCTTGCCGGGATGCGCAGGGCTGTAGGTGACCAGGAGGTTGGAATCCATATATATGGATTGTTTCGAAAGTTTAAAAGATGTGAGGTTTATAGCTCTACGGTCATTGGGGAAACCCGAATGACAAAGAACATGTTGTTTTCTGCCTCTGGCCCCTTCCAGCAGAAACCGCCAAGAATTAACTGCGCACTTCCGGAAACTGTGCCTGATCCGATTTTTTCGGGTTACCAGCTCTACAAGGAAAATCATATCTTTCTTATATACCACCGGTTAAAACCGGTGGTTTGCTGAAAGATGTGATCTCGTATTCTTCTCCTCATCCATCGGCTAAAGCCGGTAGTTTTCGGAAGAATACAAGATAATCAGGGGATTATTCCCAGTTAGCTATACTGAAAGACATTTCTGATGCCGTATAAAAGCCTTGCCGTCTTCCGCAACGCACTTAAACTGTTTATCTTTATCTTGCCAATTCTTGCATAGCACTGATGGAAACGGCGATTCTGCGCAGTTAGTGATGAAAATGGCAGTTGACGAAAAAAACAGGGATAAAAAACTAGCCAAGGCGACGGACATGACTGCGACCAAAAAAACTGTGAAGCCGCCGGCAAAGCCGGAACTGGCGGCAGAGCAGCAGAAGAAGGTAGAAAAAAGCCTCAGGACTTCCATACATGAGGGCATCCTCAACGCGGCAGCAAGCAGCATTTTCACGACCTTTGTGATACCGCTGGCGCTGGCGCTGAAGGCCACCAACCTGCAGATCGGCTTCCTGAACACCGCGCAGAACATAGCCTCTACTGCAGGCCAGGTGCCGGGCGCAAAGCTGACCGAGTACTACAACAGGAAGACCATATGGACCATATGCCAGATAATTGCCAAGGTCGTCGTCTGGATCCCCATAATGCTCCTGCCCTTCATGAAGCTTGACGACCCGGTGGCCGCGCTTATAATTTTTGCCTCGCTGTCGTCATTCTTCCTTGCGATGAGGGGGCCGGCATGGGCAAGCCTGATGGGGGACCTCGTGCCCACGGAACGCCGCGGCGCCTACTTTGGCAAGAGGAACATGGTGACCGGGTTTTCCGGCATAGCAGTTACGCTGGCGGCAGGGTTCCTGCTTGCGTGGTTCGGGTTCTCGCTCATATTCCTCATAGGCATAGCCATCAGCATAATTTCCATACCCATATTCATGCGCATGCACGAGCCGTCCACAAAGAGGGTTTTCCACTACAGGCACGTCTTTGCCCTGAGGCCGGATAACTGGGGCATGTCGATAAAGCTCAACATGAAGCTGGTTATTTTCACGGTATACATGACCGCCTTCAATTTTGCGTCCGAAATCGCATCCCCCTACTACGTAGTCTACATGCTCAAGAACCTCAGCATAAGCTACGAGGTTTTTGCAGCCCTTACGGTAGCCGGCGCCCTGGTAAGGATACTGTCCTTCAAGTACTGGGGCTACTTCAACGACAAGTTCGGCAGCAGGAACATCCTCATTATCACGGGCTTTTTCGCCATTTTCACGCCGTTCGGCTGGCTCTTCGTCTCGAATGCCTGGCATATCCTCTTGGTAAAAATATTCGACGGCTTCATATGGGCCGGATTCGACCAGGTCGTTTTCAACTACCTCCTGGACATCACGCCTGCCGACAAGCGGCCGCAGTACATAGCAAACCACAGCTTCTTTGCGGGCCTTGGGGTAATACTGGGCGCAGTAACAGGCGGCCTTCTCTCGGAAGCGCTCCAGGGCAGCACATTCCTCTGGTTCGCCGGGCTCCAGATAGTCTTCCTCATATCCTTTGTGCTCAGGATAATTGCCGCGGGACTGCTCGCAAAGATAAAGGACGCGGACATCAGGCAGAGCCAGGTCATGCCCGTCCGCTACGTCTTCTGGAGGACAATGGCTGTCGAGCCTGCGACAGGCCTGAAGAACATGATACACTTCACGTTCCGCTACCCGTTCAACAGGGACGAGGAATACCTGCAGGCAATAAGGAGAAAGCGCTGGAACGAGCACAGGGAGAAAAAGCTGGAAAAGAAGAAGAACGCGATCATAGAGGGCGCGGCCGAGGCCTTCAAGCCCGGGCAGGATGAAGACGGGCAGAAGGACGGCAGGCCGAAGTAGCCAACAAAAAAGCTGGTGTTTTCCAGGTTATCCCTAAAAATCGAATGATGTAATTTTTAAGCAGCGGAAACCCATTCGTATCTTTTTACGGTATATTTTTCATGTTTAAATTGGCTACCAAAAACGAGAATTTTAGCGTTCAACTTTTTCCGGTTACCATTTCCCGAGGGCAAAACGGCAATAAAAAGCTTGGAGACGGTATATAAAACAGGCAATATTTCGGCATTCCGGAAAAGGTGTTTTGCATGGCCATAATGAAGGAACAAAAAATACTGAAGGCGCCAAAATGCCTGATGTGCGAGGGCCAGCTTGAGAAGTCGAACCTCGGCAACATCTGCAACATCTGCAAGGATAAATTCAGGAGATGAAAGAAATAAAACGGAGGTTTTCGAATGAAGCGGACTAGAATAGAATGGAGGATTTTAAGGGATACGACAATAAACGCTGTAGTTTGTGTAGGACTTGGTGTTGGAATCGGGGTATATAGTGAACATAACAAAAGAATAGGCAATCATGAAGCTGCCCCTAGAACAACCTACTCAGCTCCCGAAGATCTGAACAGAGACGGGACACCAGATACGATAGCGGAGCAAGGCAACGGCCACAAAGTCCCGCTCTATGGCATGCGCGAAGGCCAAGCCATAATTTATGTCTCGGCGGCAGAAATTACAAGGCGCAGGCCGGGTATTCATCCAGATTATGGAGCAATAGAAAACGGACTAAATAAATAAGAAATAAAATAGAGAGCAACGGCTTTGTTTAAAAATTCGGATATCAGCCTGTGTTTAACGCTGATATATGGCGGAGCTGCGCTCCGCCTGTACAGGAGAACTTAACGTTCTCCATGTACCCGACCCATCGATGAGCATCAGTATGATGCAACGTGAAACAGAGTTTCAGGTGCACGCATGAATCTCTGGTTCATGCTGTGCTCATCATTTTTTAAACAAAGCCGAGAGCAACACTACCTTTAAGTATTTCCGATGCCTATAGAAAAGCATCTTTTATAGCACAGGAGAAGTGATTTGATGGCACTGTTTGGAAAATTCTTCAAGAAGGAGCAGCAGACTGAACCGCAAATAGAGGAGTTCACCGAGCTGCCCATAGACCTGGACCAGAAGCAGGAACACATGAAAATCATCATAGAGAAGCTCGAAGATTTCACTGATACGGACCGCATAATAAGGAAGGTCAGGAGCGGCGCTATTATCATAGTCAATATCAAGAGCATCAAGGAAAGGAGCATGGATGAGCTCAAGCACGCCATATCGAAGTTCAAGACCTCTGTAACGGTCTTCAACGGCGACATAGTCGGCGTGGGCGACGAGTTCGTGATCCTCACGCCCCCGACGGCAAGGATACATCGCGGGGAGTAGCCTCAAGCTTCTAAAACTTTGCGCCCCTATTCATGAATAGCATGAGCGGACATTATCTCCTTAAATTTGGCAAACTTTTCGAGGGCGGCAAAGACGGCGTTGTGCACACTGGTCTGCGCCAAGCTACTACGAAATACGGAATTATCCTAGTTTTCGACAGAAGAGAGAATGGAGAGCGCACCACGCCTGTAATGAGGCTAGTCCGCCAGGCAGAAAAAAGCAGCAAGGGCCACGAGCGGTACGTCGTAACCGGACTGCCGGAAGAGAACCGCGATGCAGTGAAAGAAATGCTGCGCAAAGGCGGGATAGAAGGCCCCTATGATTTTGACCCGGCCAGGTACGCCACGCCTTTGGCAGAGCAGCCCGAGACCGTCGTCAACTGACATTGCCCGCGCTTATTGCATAACCGGCTGAGCCCTTTCAAAGCTTAAAAACGCTTGAAAACAATGAATAGCAGGTGATATAATGGCAAAGAAAGCATTCGGCGGATACACAATAAATTTCAAGGGCAGGAAGGAGACCCTTGAGGACGTATTCGGCAACAAGGCCATCGCGCCAAGCGAGATGACCAAGAAGCTGTGGGCCTTCGTGAAGAGAAAGGGAATCGCAGGGAAGTAAAGCAGGAAAGCGTTTTCTTTTTAAACTTTTGGCTGATTCTTTTATTACAGTTATTGCGATGGAGAACAACTATGACTGACTGGATCGATGCAATGCTAGAATTAATGCGCGCACTGCCGTAATGCGGATTTATGATGACAGTGATGACAGGAAACAATTGGCTGAATTCGTGGAAAAATACACTGATGAAAGCGAGGTCAGGCGGAGGGGAGCCGCCACCTATTGGTACTGCGACCTTGGCTACAGCCAGCCTGATGTCCTGGAAACAGAGCTCCCTGTAGTCATATATCTCGACGAAAACAACAATGTCGTTTCGCACAAAATTTACGAAGGCAGACTTACGAGGGAGCTCATGCAGAGACGCTGGCAACCCATCATAACAGAAAGGGAAAATAGATAACAGGCTGGCGATGCCCTAAAAAATGATCTTGGCGACTGCCAGACAGCGCAAGATCGCTGTAGCCGAACAAAAATGCGGAAAGGGCCAGAAAGTGCAAAAATAAATTTCCGGCACCAGACGCCTACAGGTCTCCCGCCCTCAAGGTCTTCCTGTCATTGCTCTTGGCGCGGGCCGCCGCGTCCGCGATGAGTTGCTCGACCTTCTTGTCGAGGGCGTCGCAGAAGTCGCCGGCGCACTGCATCTCGTGCTTCTTTATCGTGTCCTTCACTGCCGAAGCCACAACATGTGCCATAAAATCACCTCATTGCTTGTTTCAATAGATGCATCTTTAGCATAATGGCACCCTATGGTATTTAAGGCTTTGAGGCAAGTTTCATTATGCAAGAATATCAGGCCAGCGAGGAAAGGCACGGCCTGCTTGGCGAATTTCATAAAGTCCTGCATGATTTCGGCCTCGGATTCGACTTTATGGAACGCATGACATTTTTCTGATGCGTCTACAGGGCTTTTGCGCTCTCCGACAGAGCCACTTACCAAGAGCTTGCAAAAAATCTAGGCAAAAATGCAGTGATAAAGAAGCGCGTCTTTAATATGGCTCTGGATTATTCCGGTCAGGAAGGAAACCAAGAACTGAGGCGCGTTGCCGACATGATGCTAGGGAAATTAGCCGGGCTTGAAAAATACGAGCTGGGAATTCATCTAGAGCACCTTAAGCAAAAAGGCGTACTATACGAATTGCAGGCAGGCGAGTATTTTCTGACCAGGCGCGGAAGGCTGCTAATGAACAGGCTCAACTCAACAGGAAACGAGACTTCCTAACACAGGCCGGGCAAAGGCGAGCCGCCGGCCTACATTTACTGACCAGTCTAGATGTAAAGCGCTGGCACGACGACCAATGAAATGAATATTACCGCTATTCCCAGCGTTACGTATATCAGATAATGGAGAGCGCGCTCGTGGCTCTCAAGGTTGCCTATGTTCGCACGGAAAAAGTAGATGAGCAGGGAGAGCGCGGGAAGCAGGGTTATGAGGAACACAAGAATCAGATCGGGGCCGAGAAGCCCGAGAGAAATCCCGGTGAGGACGAAGTTCATTCCAAGGGCCAGGATTACCAGGTAAATGGCCAGCACGTAGATCATGAAGCGCTGCATGCTAGTACTTGGCACAAACGATATAAATATCTGCTGCGATATTCTGCCAATGCCGGTACCTCAGTGGTCTGCCGAGCCCGGGGCAACCCGTGCTGGCGCGAGATGCAGCTGAGTAGTTAAGATAACATCTTCTTAATATTCCATGCCTGACTCGAGGAAAGCGAAGTCTGCAGAGAAGCACAGCTTCCCTGAGATTCCAAAAAGTCCCGCTTTTTGAGAACTTTCCCGAGTTTCCAAAAGATCTCTCTGAGCCTTTTGCGAGAAGGCAGCAGTTTTAAACGATGTTGAGGATAACTATTTTCCATCTTCGCTTAAATTCGACAGAGACATCAATCTGTTATTGCAAACAGACAGCTACAATGCATAAACCAGCCTGCTGCGAATTACTTCAGTAGTGTCTGTTGCAGGACCATATCCGTTGTTGTATATCTGATCCGCATCCGCGCAAACAATTGACAAAAATCTTTCTCCGTTATGGACAGCAAAGCTCGTGCTTTCCAGGGCAACTGGATTGTGTGTATAATAAAGTGGGCCTTTTCATCGACGCGTTCGAGGAGCTTCAGAAGTGCGTGGAAATGCCTTTCTTTTGCCTGCAAATAATCCGGCTCGAGAGCAAAGGATAGCTTCGAGTCATTTTGAAGGTCAGTAACTGAAAAAGTTCCTTGTGAAATGTCCCCAGACACAATAGCTGTATTTTTACCGTTGGCGGCAACAAATGCAAATTCAGGCACAGCTATCTGTTCCTTCTCGCATTCTGAAAAGAAAAAAACCTCATACATATCGCTGAATATGCTATATTCGCCTGGTGATATTTTCATTATTGCGTGACGTTCCTCAGGGCCATCACTAAAACCGCCAAGACCATAAACCTTCCTAGATAAGGAATGAATCAAAAGGCTTTGGAATTCGCTGCTATCCGGGTTTTCCAGTATTCTAGATGCAAGTCTTCCTGCCCTGCTTTGTGAAAAACAGTCAGCGACCCCCAAAGAACGCTCAAAATACCCGTTCATAGCAAGAAGAAAACAAAAAACTTCTTAAGCCCGGCGGTCAGCACCCGCACTCTTCCATGACATAATTTTTCACGGCCGCCTCAAACTTCCACTGCGGAACGTAGCCGAGCTTCTCCTTCGCGAGAGCGAGGTCTGCCTGCGTGTGCGTCTGGTAGAACTGCGTGTATGGATTATCTATATAATCGGGCTCCAGCTCCGTGCCCAGCGCGTCATTGAGAGCGGCTACCACGCGGTTGAACGTGACAGCATCACCGGAGCCGATATTGACTATGCAGCTCTCTTCGGCTTTCATCGCCAGCAAAGTCCCGCTAACGGCGTCCTTGACGTATACCTGGTCTCTCTTCTGCTCGCCCGGCTTGAAAATGCGCGGCCGCTGGCCGGCAAGCATCTGCTGCATGAGCTGGAAGACCATGGAAGCCAGGCGGCCCTTGTAACGCTCCCGCGGGCCGAAGACGTTAAAGTAGCGCAGGCCGACAACAAGATTCTCTTTTTTTTGGTCAAGGACGAACTTGTCGAAGAGCCACTTGGCGCGGCCGTATCCGTTCGTGGGGTTGCCAGCGTCACTTTCCTTCATAGGCGCAGCTACCATGCCGTAGGTCGCGGCCGAGGAAGCGTAGATGAGAGGGATGTTTCGTTTAGCGCAGTAATTGAAAATCTTTTTAGAAGCGGTAAGGTCGACGTCCATGATGAGTTCTTCGCCGATTTCGGAGCCGTCTTTCGGGTTGACAACGCCTGTGATCGCGGCCTGGTGGAAGACAATATCAACCTTTGCAGCATGCCAGTCGAATTTCCTCATATCCTTTTCCAGCACTTCACCCTCAAAGCCGCTGAGGTTGTTCCTGTGTCCGGATGAAAAATCATCGACCACGACGACCTCGTGGTTCTTCGCCTGCAGAGCCATGGCCAGATTAGAGCCGATGAAGCCAGCTCCGCCGGTAACGATACAGCGCATAGCTAGACTTGGAAGAGAAAAGATTAAAACCAGGCTACGAGCCGTTTCTTAAGAGGCATCAAAGAAGCCAGTGGGTTTGGCGGATAAAACCATCATAAAGTCAGTTGCACGTCTGCCATTTGTGCCTTCCTGGACGAGATCTCAGACAGCCAGATACTATTATGAATTTTATTAAGCCTCTCAAGGAATGCATGGGCTTCTGGCATATTGGATAATAATGCCCGCATTTCTTTTTCCCTACTTTCCGAGATTTCATCAAGCGCATAGACCAACGATTCAGTTTCTGCAGCAGCAACTTTTCTTGTGTTCAAAGTAAGGTGCAATTTATATGGAGATTCATGAGATGCTCTAATTTCATCATTATGATACCTAAAATCGCATAGCCTCGTGTCTTTTCCCCATGAGCCTACATCACAGGCCGGTTCAAATCTGCCATTTCGAGGCAGGCTGACAAAAATATTGTTTGTGAGAACTATACAGTTAGGAAATTTCAGTCTATGATAAGCCTCATAAACATTTCTGCCGGTGCCGCCTAGCATCATGCCTCTCAATTCCTCCATTTTTCCAATAATTTTGACTTCTCTTTGTCTGATCAGCTGCAAGTACTTTTCTCTGTCCATAACACGCGCCTCTGCAACCCAAACATCTATTCCATCCTCTGCATAACCATATTTATGGCTATGATATTGGTTGCCATGTGATACCATACGTATTTTGCCGTCATCTGGAAGGCCAGACAGTTTAAGGTACGTTTCTCTCATTTCTCTCAGTGAAAAGCTGTAATCATCGGGCCCGAATGCAATTGCGCCCAGATACGGCTTTTCCTCGTCTATTTTTGTTGCATCCAGCGACTCCAGAATTTCAGGCGACTGTTCCATTTTTTCCCATTCTGGAATGTTTTCGGGAGCTGTTCTTAATCCGTAATTAGCACTTGCAAAGCCGTCAGCAGAAGCAACGTAAAGGGAGCCATCCCTCTGGAATAAAAGAGGTCTGGACGTGCCCAAACCTTCCATTACACTCAGCAAAAAATCAACTGCGTAAGCCATGCATCCCACTTGTGAGTCTATGTTTCCAAATTATTAATAGTCTACATTCAGAAGCACAAGGCAATAGAATTAAATACGCAACACCAACTTACCTCGCCAGCAGCTGCGCGAAGACGTGGTATGGCTGGGCGCCGCTGATGAGGCGGCCGTTGACGAAGAATGAAGGCGTGCCTGACACGCCCTTATTCTGACCCTCGGCCAGGCCGGCCCTGACAATTCCCGCTTTCACACCGCTGTCCAGGCACTTGTTGAACTGCGCAGTGTCGAGGCCGAGATCAGCAGCATATTTCTTGAATACGGCGGCTGCAGGCTTGCTCGCCCATCTGTCGCCCGTATAGGAGTTTGAGTAGAGCTTGTCATGGTACTCAAGATACTTCCCCTGGTCTGCAGCGCAGTGGGCGGCTTCCGCGGCTTTCTGGGCATTGAAGTGCGCATGAGACAGCGGGAAGTCCTTGAATATATAGCGCGCCTTGCCCGTGTCTATGAAATCCTTCTTGAGCTGGCTGAATGTCTGCGTGTGGAAGCGCGCGCAAAAAGGGCACTCGTAGTCGCCGAACTCCTCTATGACATTGGGCGCACCCGGGCTGCCAAGCTCGAGAAATCTCACGGAACCGACGGGAATGTCCTGCGCAGCTGCCCCTGTCGGCGGCGCCTGCAGCGAGAAGAACAGAACAACGACGGCAACAAGCGCCATTGCTCCTATAGCGTACGGCACCCTGGACCGCGGTTTCGCGCGGCCTGCTTCTTTCTTTTTCTCGGCCAATTTTTTTCCTTCCGCAATCTTGCGCAGCCTCTCATTCGTGTCCTTGCTATGAGCGTCCCTCTCGTGCTGGAGAAGGCTTGTTTCCTCGTCGAAATTCCTGCCGCAGCCGCAACTGAAGGCCATAACAACCAGCTGTTTTTTCCCACTTAAGACTTGGCTTTAATGTTAAAGAGCCGGTTTTGCCAGCAGACAACTGAAACAAGTCATGAAACTTCTGTTTTCTTCACGTACACGAGATCATCGCATCTGCTGCACCGGAGCTCCAGGAATTTGGCGTTGGCAAACCTGACAGACATGCGCTTTCCGCAGCACACGGGCACCATCTCACCAAAGGCTTTGTTCATTTTATCACTCCCTTTATCGTTGCAGAAGCGCTTCTCAGCGTCCCGCCAAAACAGGGAAGCACAATTTTTCAGGGGGCAAATGCTCATGGCAAAATGCCGCTTCCACTTCCCGGCGCCTGCTCGACACAAAGGTAAATTTTCCGCAAACAATACAGTGCATCATACAACCTGGAGAAGGGCGTAATTTATTGGTAATGTTGAAGGGTAAAATTTTATCTTTCTGGGTTATGCTGATAGTATGTTCAGTTGATTTCGGAACATTTTACGCTGAACATACAGCATAGCAGGCTCAAATTAAAAGTCCCGGTATTATTCGAGGCTGCTATGAAACAAGAAAATAATCCAGATGTGATTTCCTGTTTGGCGTATCGTTAGCCAGCAAATAATATCGCCTGTTTATTCGGACGGTTGGTAATAAAAAGAAAAATTGGATGGCGAAACTTCTCCGGCTTTTTTATCGCAGCAGGATTTTTTCCTGGAGACCGGGAAAACAATGTTAGCGTCCGGCTCTTAATGAAATCCCTAGTATGGTTTCTTTTTTCCCTTTTTCCGCTTTTTGGCCTCTTCTTCAACGGCAAGCGGTCCAAGGTAGCCGCACTTCCTGCACATGTAATTGCCCATCAGCCAGCCCGCATAAAGCTCAAGGCACGGCTTCATGCAGGCGGGGCAGAGCCTTCTCTTCAGCGGTTTGGCCAAGAGCTTATTTTTTCGTTTCGACATAGCCATCTATCAGCAACCTGCCAAGCGAGGTCAGCGTAATCTCCATCCTGCCTTTTTTCTCGTGGACCTCTGCAAGGCCCATCTGGACAAGGCCCTCGGATTTCGCGTTGCCGTTTACGTGATAAGAAACAAGTGGCAGGCTCATGTTGAGGCGGCGCGACAGCTGGTCGAACGAAGCGCAGCATGTCTTGTCCTCTTTCAGCAGTTTCAGGATCGTGAGCTTCCTTTCCGGGATCATCTTATAGTAGGAGAACTTCAGGACAGGCAGCATCATGGCCGCGCCGTTGTCTATAGAGAACGCCTTCAGGCCGTTGACAAAGGCGGCCGATGTGGCGGCGCACTGGCTGTCCCGGTCGCCAGTGGCGACGTTGACGAGGATGTTTTCTACCCCTGACTTCACTTCAGCTATGGTCCTGAATATCGACTCCCACGAGCCGTCGACGTCAATAATTTTCACCGGTATCCTGAACTTCCTCAGCTCTCTCTGCGCCTTCAAAGATTCGCCCATGTATTTTTTCGGCGTGATGAGGACCACTTTCTCCGTGGGGAACTCCTTGATGCCGATAAAGAGGGCCTCTATGTTGTCGCCGGCGGGGGCAATAACCGTGTGCTTCATCCACAATTGCTCCTCTCGAAGGCATTTAAGGCTTAATTTAAATATTAAATTTCATATTTAACTAGCAAATGCGCCTATATATCTCTGTTTTACAACTTCTGTAAGAGATGGTGCACAGGCGGATTTCTTTAAATTGCGCCGGCATTATTTTTACTGTAATAGTTGGGTGATAAGGCCATGGATATGAGAAAGCTCGCGATTTTTATTTTCATGCTCAGTGCTTTAGCCGGCGCTGCTTTTGCGCAGGACACGCCAATAATACAGGTCTCGTACCTGGTGGCCTTCATTGGCGGCATCGTCTCGCTACTCTCGCCGTGCTCCGCCGCCGTGCTGCCCGCGTTCTTCGCCTACTCGTTCAAGGAGAAGACACAGCTCGTGAAAAAGTCCTTCATATTCTTCATCGGGCTCAGCATTCCCCTTGTCCTGCTCGGCCTCTCGGCCTCTGTTGCGGGCAGGTTCCTGAACGTCTACAGGACGCAGTTCGTGATAGGTGCCGGCATTCTCATGATAATCTTCGGCCTGATGGCACTTCTCGGCAAAGGCTTCTCGCTGCCGGGAACAAAAAGGCTCGCCAGGAAAGGCGGCAGCAAGAAAGGCGTTTTCGCCTTCGGCGCGCTCTTCGGCGTCGGATTCGTCCCGTGCGCCGGGCCCATCCTGGGCGCGATACTCACGCTGGCGGCCACATCGGGCTCCACACTGGCAGGGGCTGTCTTGCTCGAGGTCTATGCACTGGGCATCATGGTGCCCGTGTTCCTGCTTGCTTACTTCTTCGACAAGAAACACATAGCAAGCATCTCAAAGACTGTGAAGATAGCAGGGAAGGATATCTACTGGACAAACCTAATCTCAGGGGCGCTGTTCATCTTTCTGGGAGTCATGTTCATATTCTTCGGCGGCTCGAGCTTCCTCAACGCGGCATTCCAGAACGCAGGACTGATAGAGCCGTTCATAGGCCTGAACGAAGGGGCGCAGGCCGTGTTCACTGGGGTGCCTGACTATGCCTTCTTTGCCATAATTGCGATAATCATTGGCACGCTTTATTTTTTGAGGAGGCGAAGAAAGCCAAGAAATGAGAAAGTCGGCGGAAAACCCGGCAAAAAAGAAAAGAAGACGGGCAAAGAAACGCAGAACGCTTCAGGCAGTGAAATAAGCAGAGCAGCAGACGACAAGGCGGGCATTAAAGAGCATGTTTAACCTCAAGCCACAAACTTATCAGCCAAAAGGACCTTACTGCCTTTGGATAAAAAGGAAAAAGACACGCGGGAAATGCAACTGCGGCTTTTGGTAAGGCGTGATTATCATGAAAACGGCCAAAAAAGGAAAATCAAACAAAACAAAATATGTTTACATCACAATTATCGCAGTTATTATCGGAGTTGTTGGATTCTTCGCGTCGCAGCCCGCGCAAAACTCAGGGAGCGCCTCAGGCTACCAGGTGGGAGACAGGGCGCCGGACTTCAGCCTGAAGACTCCGGAAGGCCGGTCCATATCGCTTGCAGACCTGGAAGGCAGGCCTGCAATAATCAATTTCTGGGCATCGTGGTGCCCTTTCTGCGTCGACGAGATGCCGCTTCTTGAGAGGGTGGCCAGAGAAAACGGCGCGCAGCTTGTTTTCATCAACCTGCAGGAGAGCAGTGAGGCTGCCGTGAAGTTTGCGGAAAAGCTGGAGATAAATTCCCCCATACTGCTTGACCCGGAAGCCAAGGCAAAGAGGGACTACAACGTATTCACGCAGCCTGTGACATATTTCCTAGACAGCAACGGAATAATACGCGAGAGGAAATTCGGCCCGCTCACTGAAGAGGAGTTGCTCCAGAAATTGGGGTCATTAAAAACTTCCAGTTCCCCGGCAGTTCAGTCGGGAGCCGGGGAAACGAATATAATAAACGGGAAGAAATACCTGGTCAGCGTGAACCCGCAGGACATCCTGAGCGGCGGGCCGCCGAAGGACGGCATACCCAGCATAGACAGGCCAAAATTCGAGAGCGCTGCGGATGCTGGCAGATGGCTGAAAGACGATGACTTGGTCCTTGCGCTCTCTCTCAACGGCATCAGGAAAGCTTATCCGATAAGAATACTGAACTGGCACGAGATAGTGAACGACAATGCGGGAAGCACGCCGGTCGCAGTCACTTACTGCCCGCTGTGCAGGACAGGCATAGCATACGAGCGTATCCTCAATGGCAAGGCAGTGGAGTTCGGGACCTCCGGCAAGCTGTACAGATCCGATCTTGTCATGTACGACCGGCTCACGGACACATACTGGTCGCAGGTGCTCGGGCAAGGGATAGCTGGAGAGCTCGCCGGCGCCAAACTGAAGCCTGTGCCGCTGGATACGGTGCGCTGGGCCGACTGGAAGAAGCAGCACCCGGACACGCTGGTGCTCTCGAGGGAAACAGGATTTCCGCAATATCTTGCCTCCGGCCGCTATGACATAACCGACCTTTACGGCACAGACAGGCCCGGATTCGCAGGCATAGGCGTGGACTTCAGGGACACAAGGCTTGCGTCGAACGACATCGTATACGGCGTGTCGATAAACGGCAGGGCAAAGGCATTCGAGGAAAACGCAGTGAAAAATGCAAAGCTCGTGAACGACGAAGTCGGGGGGCAGAAAATCCTTGTGCTCTGGGATGATGCGCTGCAGACGGCAAGGTTTTACAGGACTGACCTGATCTTCTCCATGAAGGACGGAAGCACCGTCGATGACGCAAATAAAATTTGGCCGCCCAAAAAAATAGACAGCGAACTGGAGCGCATCAACAGCTTCCCGCACTTCTGGTTCGCATGGGCCGCTTTCTTCCCCGAGACGGAGCTTTATAAGTGAAAACTTAAACCGAGAATTTTAGAGATCAACACAAGCTTCATTTACCGCCATATCTAAAAAAGAGCGGTGATAAAAATGAAGAAAGCAGCTAGGAAGGGTATGAAGAGCGCATCAGCCTGCGGGTGCTGATTGGCAAATCTTTTTCTTTAGACTTTATTCCCGCCATATTTTATAATAAAATCATAAATAATTGTGGCACAAGTTTCTGGTTTTGCTTCAGCCTGCAGGAAAATAATGGAGTTAAATATAATATTTAACGGTAAAATACGAGTTTTATACGGGCCGCAGGCGATTTTTACAGAAGGTGATGGCAATGACGGTGAAAATCTACACGACCACGTGGTGCCATTTCTGCAAGGAGGCCAAAAGATACTTCAGACAGAACGGCATCAAGTTCGAGGAAGTCAACGTCGAGAAAGACGCCGAGGCGGCGAACGAGATGGTCCAGAAATCGGGGCAGATGGGCGTGCCTGTCATAGAAATAAACGGCAGGGTAATAATCGGCTTCGACAAAGCGGCAATCGAGAAGGCGCTGAAAGCGGCTGCGTGACGCTTTAAAGATTAAAAATACCAATAAAAATAGGTGGCAAAATGGAAAAAGAGTACGGGTTAATTGTCATTGGGACAGGCTCTGCAGGGGCGACTGCAGCGCACATCTGCCGCTCTGCGGGACGCAGCGTTGCAATAATAGACAACAGGCCCTTCGGAGGAACGTGTGCGCTCCGCGGCTGCGATCCGAAGAAGATACTGGTCGGCGCCGCGGAAATAATAGACAGAAGCATGGTGATGAAAGAAAAAGGGATAGTAAAAGAAATAGCGATAAACTGGCCGGAGCTGATGAAATTCAAAAAAACATTTACCGAACCCGTAGCGCAAAACAGGGAAAAGGGCTATGAGCAAGCAGGAATAGATATGTTTCATGGCACCGCCCGCTTTGTCGACAAGAACTCCCTGGAAGTCGGTAATACTGTTCTATCTGGCAAGCACATTGTGATAGCGACCGGGGCAAAACCGATGAAGCTCGGCATGCCTGGCGAAGAGCATATCACGACAAGCGACGGTTTTCTGGAAATGGGGAAACTGCCGGAAAGCATAATATTTATAGGGGGCGGCTACATATCCTTTGAATTCGCCCATATCGCTTCAAGGGCAGGCGCCAAAGTGAAAATACTTCACAGGAGCCAAATACAGCTGAAGAAATTTGACCATGATCTTGTGGATGCCTTGATGCAGGCGTCGCGGGAAATTGGCATAGATGTATACCTTAACACGACTCCAGATTCTGTAGAAAAGAAAGGGCAGAGTCTTGTCGTACGCGCAGGCGAAGAGGTGTTCCAGGCGGATATGGTTGTGCACGGTGGCGGCAGGGTTCCTGATATTGATGAACTGGATTTAGAGAAAGGGGAGATAGCATTCGACAAAAAAAGGCGTTGTCGTTAACGAATATTTACAGAGCGTGTCAAATCCGGCTGTCTACGTGGCCGGTGACGCGAACGCACACGGCATCCCGCTCACGCCTGTTGCGGGCATGGAAGGAGGGGTGGCCGCAAAAAACATCCTAGAAGGCAACGCAGCAAAGCCCGACTATACAGCAATACCAAGCGTTGTGTTCACTACACCGCCGATGGCCTCCGTAGGCATGCAGGAAGAGGAAGCCAAGAAAAAAGGCCTGAACTACAAAGTAAACCGCCAAGACACGTCGCGGTGGTATTCCTCCCGAAGAATTAACCAGAAGCATTCGGGCTCCAAAGTTCTGGTAGACAAGGACACAGGAAAAATTCTTGGTGCGCACCTTCTTGGGCATAGCGCGGAAGAAATCATAAATATATTTGCGATGGCGATGAAATTCGAGCTTACGACGGAGCAGCTGAAAAGCATGATGTGGGCGTACCCAACGAGCGCCTCTGATATCAATTATATGGTGTGACCGAAACTGTAAAATAGTTATTCATGAATTTATAGTTCTCCAAGGAAACATTTAGGATATTAGTTTCCTTGGGAACTATATGTGAAATCACAAAACACGTCCAGATTCTTTTGTGGTTTCACTATATATGGGTGAATCATATGAAAACACTGTCCGAAGCCCGGGGTCTTCCTGACATGCAAGGACAAGGAGACGCCAGAAGTATCCCGCTCGAAAAGGCCGGAATAAAAGGCATGCTGCTGCCCATGATAATTTTTGACAGGTCAAAAGGGCAGCAACATATCACGGCAAAAATAAGCATTTTCACTTCTCTGCCGGCAGGAAAAAGAAGCGCACCGATCAGCACATTTGCCGGCGTGCTCAACAAATACTCGGGAAAGATGCTAACCACCGAAACCATACTGGAAATGCTCGGGCAGACAAGAGGCGAAGAACGGGGCTTTTTAGAGGTTGAATTCGTGTATTTCATGGAGAAAAAATCCCCTGCCTCGCAAATAACGGCTCCGCTCGGCTATGCGTGCAAGTTTTACGCAGAGCTGGCGGACAAATTCGACCTCACTCTTGAAGCCGAGGTGCCCGTGATGACGCTATGCCCGCACAGCAAGGAACTGAGCGGCTGCGGCGCGCACAACCAGAGAAGCACAGTCACCATAAAAGCAAAGGGAGGCATCTGGCTTGACGACCTTATAAGATTTGCTGAGAAAGCAGCAAGCAGCGAGATATATCCGGTACTGAAAAGCGAGGACGAGAAAATAATTGCGGAGCGCGCATACGCAAACCCGAAACTCGCTGAAGACGTTGTAAGAGACGTGACCAAAATGATGAAAAACGACAAAAGGATAAAATGGTTCCGCGTAAGTTCGGAAAATTTCGACAGCAACCGGAGCCACAATGTTTATGCGGAAACGAGCAGCGGCAATAATTAAGACGGTGATCAAACATGAAAATAATAGAATGGAGCGACACTGAACTTGAAAAGTGGAGGAAAAATCCGGCGCTTGCAATCGAAACCCTTCAAAATTTCTACAGGATAAACGAGGAAGTGCTTGAAAGAAGCGAATATGACGGCAGACCATACACATGGTACAACTCCGTTGCGAGCACAGGCATAATATCTGCTGCAGACGGAAAATCAAAACCCCAGGACCTAGCGCTTGCCGGCCTTCCACTGCCTGAAGCAAGGGGCGCAATAATGGATTTCTTGGGGCTGCAGTATGGGTGGGTTCAATCGGATGCTATCCTTGGAGGCGCGGAAATACTGCGGAGCGAATCTCATGTAAAATGGCAAATTTCAATAGCGGCATTCGTTGAATACAGGCAAAAAGTGCTTAACATGAAAGGACAGCAGCCGGTCAAGGTCATTCTAACGAGAAAGGCCGAGAAAGCGGGCGATAGAAAATTCGACCTCGGGCATCCGATGTTCCATACCGGCGACCATGTTATAGTCTTCACGTCGGACGCCGGCGAGCAGGCGATTGGCGAGCAAACGGATGAGATAAGAGAAGCCGGCGGCCAGCCGCCAAATAACCTGAGGGTCTACAGCCTGGGGAAGGATTCTGTGGAGGACTACAGGGAAATGATGCGCATACTCAGGAAAGACTGGAACGTCAGGCTGCTGGACGTCCAGGGCGGCGGCGACATAGCGGGCCAGATACTCTGGCATAAGCTGCTGGACGAACACAGATATACAGAGTCTCCTGTTATCCTGGGCATGTACACTCCTGAAGGCAGGCAAAGGCCGTACATGTGGGGAAAGACAAGTTTTCCAATGGGCACAGCACCCCTGACAACTTTGATACAAGAGGGCGTTTCCGGGGAGCATCATCTTTTCAGAAAGGATATTCACTACAGGCACTGAGTTGATCCAATGGGCATCACAAAACCGGCGATAGAGCAGCTCATAAAGGAGAACGAGCAGCACTACTGCGCGGGCATAGACGGCGTGTGCGTGAAGATGGTCGCCGTGGCGGAGCTTCCTTCAAGGTTCGGGAAGTTTCAGGTTGTCGCCTTCTACAACAACCAGGACGGCAAAGAGCACGCGGCTTTCGTGCAGGGCGATGTCTGCGGCAAGGAAGACGTGCCCGTGAGGCTGCACTCCGAGTGCCTGACAGGAGACGCCATCGGCTCCCTCAGATGCGACTGCAGGGACCAGCTGGAGCAGGCATTGAAGAGCCTGGGCAAGCTGGAGAACGGCATTCTTCTTTACCTCAGGCAGGAGGGCCGCGGCATCGGCCTGCTGAACAAGATAAAGGCGTACCAGCTGCAGGACGAAGGCTATGACACGGTGCAGGCCAACGAGGCCCTCGGCTTCAGGAATGACGAAAGGGACTACGACATCGCGGCGCACATGCTGCGCTCCCTGGATGTAAAGTCCGTAAGGCTCATGTCAAACAATCCCGAGAAGATAAAGGACCTCCAGGGGCACGGCGTAAAAATAACCGGGAGGATACCGATAATAATAGAACCAAACGAGTTCAACAGATTTTATCTTGAAACGAAGAAAAACAAATCAGGGCATATGCTCGAAAATGACAGGCCCGAGCTTTTGGAGCAGGATGACAGCCTTACAGACGAGCATCATCAGGGTGATTAAATGGCAAGACTGGTGAGGCGGGAGACTACAGAGATGTCATGATAAAATCCGCCTTGCAAGTATATGCGAGGTGGTCGTATGTTC
>CAYJRV010000003.1:0-1574 GCA_964372695.1 uncultured archaeon
GCGCAAACAATAAAAATTTGGACATAAATAGCCATTCAGGTTTTAGAGATAACCATTTTAAAGCGGATCAGCAGCTTAAAAAATTAACAAACAGAATAACACCATTATGGGCCGGTAGCTTAGTCTGGTTGGAGCACCTCGCTGATAAGCAAATCCCTTCTTTAAAAAGAAGGTCTTTGCATGTCCCAAGAAAAAGTTGAAAAATATTATGGGAAAATCAGAGACGTGGAGGCCGTCGGTTCAAATCCGACCCGGCCCATTCCGGATTTCCTCAAAGAACGTAGTTCTTTGGGATGCCAGAGGATTTTCAATCCTTTGAGCATGAACCCCGGTTCACCTTCGGCTGAGCGAAGCTCGCCGAGGGCTCAAAGACCTCCGGTCTTTGCAGCAATCCGACCCGGCCCATTTGCCCAGGAAAAACCAAGGTTTTCATATCGCCCTACATTTTCCTTTGCCAGCTGACAATTTTGCAACGCTTATGCGCGTTGCGTAAGTTTCTGAATACTTTAAAAAGATTGATATAATGATTACAAGCCTATGATGACACCTACGCAAAGGACAAAAGACATATGGTCGATCCGAAAGAGGGCACGCATTTCTGACCGTAATCTCCTAAAACCAGTTCTTCGCGAGGAAATACTCTCCCAGTACCAAACTGTTTTTGACGCTTACAAAAATGCCTATGAGACCATTTCTGGCAAAAAACCTGATGCAACAACCGATGCATTATTTTGTGGCATGCTTCTTGGAGGACATCAAATAGATCCATATGCGGGCATGAGAGACGAAGAGGCAAGTGAGAGGAATGATACTTATAAACATATTGACCATACAACTGCGGCCTATATGCAACAGCTTCTTCAACTGAACTTCATGTCGGAATTAGCACCCGGGGAACAGAGAAAAATAGCAAGAAGAATTGCAAGAACTAGCACATCATTTTTGCAAAACGTACATTCATACCTTTTCTGGGGCCAGTCGGAAAAATACGTACCGGACTCTGCTATACAGGGCTTGGATGAGGTGTACAAGGATCAGGCACTTTACGAATCTGGCATTCAATTCAGAGCAGCAGTTGGATATGAGAAAGGCATGAGACAGATGAAGAGAGTTGCCGACCTTGCGGTGGAAATGCTCAATGAAATGAAACGACTGAAAGATACAAATGCCACTGAGGCAGAAATAGCTGCTAGCGCACAAATGTTCACAGAGAGGGAGAAGCAGATTGGAATAGGCATTTGACAGGTAATTTTCCCGCAGTCGATCCGTGATGTCTGAATTGCTTTAAGAACCTTTCCGCTTTCATGTTAGCCATGAAGAACGAGATTATAGCTGCAATGCTGATACCGCTCATGTTCGGGTTCATACTGTTCGGCAGCGGCAATTCGTTCGGAGGCGGGTTTCTGGGCATACAGTCCTCGAACAGGGTCATAGCGCCGTCTTTTCTGGGAGGCAGCTTCGCCGGTTCGCTTCAATTCTCAAGCCAGCCGCTCTTCAGGCCGAGCTTCCGGCCCGCGCAAATAAGCTCGTTCGGCAGCTTCAGGTTCAACTTCTTCGACCCGTGATTTCCTGCT
>CAYJRV010000003.1:1674-25857 GCA_964372695.1 uncultured archaeon
AATAAGCTCGTTCGGCAGCTTCAGGTTCAACTTCTTCGACCCGTGATTTCCTGCTTTTCTTTTTGCCACGGAGTTTAGCATCTGATATTGAATGGTTTATTGTTTTGATTCTCCGGAAACAGTAACCCTACAAGATTAATGCCGCCTATCTTCTAAGAGCGATGCCTACAATTCTGGCGCATTTTTACCAGCAGGCAACAGCGCCGCAAAAATCCCGCAGAAGATTGGCATTCAGGATTTTTCTATAACCCTGCCCTATTAATTGGCAAACTTTATATAGCGGCCAGGGAGAATAATAACCTAGGTTTCCATGAAGAAGCAGCTTATCATTCTTGCTATCATAGCCGGGCTATTTGTTATTGCAGGCGCCGCCTATGCCGAGGTGCCGCAGGTCTGCGACTACTACTTCGGCGACTCGGTGTGCGATGATACGGCTGCGAACTGCGGCGCAAACTACAAGACCGGAACTTCCTATGATGCGTGCCGCGAGTGCTCCACATTCAAGAACGGCAATCTGGGCTTCGCCAACTGCGTTTCCTCGGGAACACAGCAGATTTTCAGCGGGATATATTCCCCGCAGGGCGGGGAGCAGTGGCCTGTGGCGTCCACGCACACGATACAGTGGGAAACAAGCGGCTTCGGCGCAAACGTGAAACTGAACATATTCCTTGCGACGCGGACATGCGTTTCCTCGTCAAACGGCGCCTGCATAAACTACGCTTATCCATATGCAGCCACAGTAGTAAACGGGATCAGCAATTCTGGAAGCTATTCGTGGACAGTGCAGACAAGCATCAGCACAGGCGACTATTTTCTCATAATCTGCAACAACGATGACGGCTGCAACCAGAGGTACATATCACAGGGCAGCATCCAGATCTACACGCCAACGACTACAAGCACCAATGTAAGAGACGTTTCGCCCAGCGGCGTACAGGTTTTCAAGCAGGGCACCGCAAACGTTATAACATGGAAGGGCGGCAAGAACAAGGTGCAGCTTTCACTGGTCGCGCCTGACTACTACCAGAGCGGCATCAGCGGGCAGATTATCGGATTCATAGGCGAGGGAATCCCGGACAGCCAGCTCACATGGAACGGCGTTGTAATTTATGGGGGGAACCAGCAAACTCTTAGCTATATACAGCCCGGCAGCGGGCCGTACAAGATACTTGCGATATCAGAAGGGCCGCAGGGCGGCTACTGCGGCGCGCTTGGCACGAGCGTCTGCAATGCAAACGTGAGCACCGGGACATTTACAATAACACCTTCAACAACCTCTGTTTCTCTCACCGCTCCAAAAACAGGAGACCTTTATCAGGTGGGAGGAGGGATGCTGATAACGTGGCAAATCCAGGACATACCGGCAGAGGCGAACAGCCGCGTTTTCCTGCAGATGATAAAGGTGGAGAACGGCGCCGAGACAGGATTCATACAGCTGACTGGCGACGGTTCTGCTCCAAATACAGGAACTTTTAGCTGGACGATACCCTCATGGGTTTCACCGGGAACATACAAGATCAAGATAAAGCCCAACTGCAGCGGGCCGTCGACGCTGACGGGATGCTTTGCTTCGGCGCAGAGCGGCATGTTCACGATACAGGCGGCAGCAATACAGCCGTCTAATTTCGCGGTCACATTTCCTGCCGGCGGAGAACAGTGGCAGCTGGGAACAACAAAAACTGTTCTATGGAACGATCCTGACTTTACATCGGCAACTGCTTATTCGATATTCGCGGAAAAGAACACCGGGAGCGTTACCGGCATAGGCGGGGTGCAGGGCACAAGGCAGTTCACGTGGACTGTCGGAAATGTTCCGGGCTCGAGCACAACACTGCAGCTGGGCACGTACAGGATAGTGGTGGTCAGGCAGGGCACCCCAAGCGCGCAGCAGGCAAAGAGCGCGCAGTTCTCCATAGTTTCTAACCAGCCGCCTGCAGTAACGGCAGCAGGACCAGCGAGCGCGGTCGTAGGCGGGCAGTTCACGCTCACGGGCACAGCTACCGACACTGATGGCACAATAGCATCGCTTTCATGGGCAGTTTCCGGCTCGACGACCGGCTGCACAATTACACAGAGTGCAGCGACAGGACTGGGCACTGCCTCGGCCTCAAGAACCGCGAGCGTCACATGCTTGGCAACGGGCTCAAAGTCTTTCGTGCTGGCAGCGACGGACAACTCTGGCAGCAGCGGGCAGGCAACAAAAGAGGTGATAGTTTCCCGGAACCAGGCACCGACTCTTACTGTCACAGGAGTTGACACGAGAGGCGCCGGGCTGCCTTTCACAATCGTGGCAACAGCTACCGATGATGTGGCAGTAACATCGCTTGCCCCGCAGGCTTTGCCAGCAGGCTGCACGCAGAACAGTGCAACGCCCGAAGGCATAGGAACGACAACCGCACACTTCACCTTGGTGCTCACATGCGCAACAGCAGGCCAGAAGACGATCACATTTGAGGTCAATGACGGGGTGAATGCAGCAGTAAGTGCCTCAAAAACTGTTTCAATTCAGGGAACGCAGAACCAGCCGCCTGTTGTCACGATAGCAGGACCGGCAGGCGCAAACACGAATCAGCAATTCGCCCTGACAGCGACGGCGACAGATGACACTGCAGTCACTACGCTTGCTCCGCAGTTTGTTTCCACGGGCTGCTCGGTCATTAACATAGGCTCGCCTACTGGCATCGGAACAACAACTGCAACGATAACTTCAACATTTTCATGCTCCTCCACCGGGCAAAAGACAATAACATTCGAGGCGAATGACGGCGTGAATGCGGCTGTCCGAGTTTCGAAGACAGTGACGATTGGACAGCAAATTCAGGACACTGCTCCAACACTGACGATCTCAGGCCCGGAAAGCGCAAACTCGAACCAGCAGTTCACACTCATGGCAACGGCCATTGACGATAATGCTGTAACAGGGCTACTGCCCCAGTTTGTTTCTACAGGATGCACTATAATTAATATCGGAACTCCAGCGGGCATAGGCACGGCAACTGCAACAATAACATCTACATTCTCCTGTGCGACAGCAGGCCAGAAGACGATCACATTTGAGGCCAGCGATGACGTAAATGCGGCAGTAAGGGTTTCGAAAGCTGTGACAGTCGCGGCAGGCGACAACAACCTTCCCGGACCGCCGCAAAACAATGAACAGCTTGGCACCTTCCAGCTGAACCTCAAGAAAGGCTGGAACCTGTTCTCGACCCCTATCACTGACAGTACGACGACTTCATTCTTTTCCTACGAAACGACATGCCAGTATGCCAGTCCGCTCCGGAAATTCGACAAGATTGCCGTTATCTACACCAGAACGGATACAATAATAGGCGGTGCTGAGGGCTACTGGATCAAGGTAGCCGGGGATTGCAAGGTAATAGTGAAAGGCAATGGCATAATCACTCTTGATAATTTCTTTGGCAATGGTGACGGGCTTAGTCTCACAAAGGGCTGGAATGTTGTGGGCGGCACACCATCCGAGCTTGCATTCGACCAGATAAGGGGAACATGCACATTTGCGCGCAGGCCGTACTCCTATAACCCAGTCTCAAATAACTATGAAAGGCCGGCGACTATGGAGCCAGGCAAGGGTTATCTCATTTTAGTGGATAACGACTGCGTGATGAAGCTTGCGGACGAGCCACCGCCACCCCCGCTGCCTGTACAGGATTTCCCGTAGAACGTGAAGAAAAATGACAAATTTTGATTTCGGCGCTGCGATGAGGACAGACGTCAGGGAAAAGCCGAAGAGCCATCACTATGTCATTATATTAGTTATAGTTCTCGTGGTAGCCGCGGCTGTTTCTGCCGCCTTCATTTTGAATAATGGTGCAGTCAGTCCGGGCGGTAATGGAAATGAAGGCCCTCCAGGGTTTCCGCAGGACAACAACAGGCCCGGCAGCAACCAGAACCTTTTCGAGACAGGCGACGGCTCTACGCCGCCTCCGCTGCCTAACTTCCCATAGCGCCCGGCTGGGCAAAGTGAGGTCAGGAGAGGAATCAAGGCAGCGAGTGCGTTCATAATGAGAAAGATCCAAATATCAATACTGTTGCTCACGATATTCCTGCTTTCTTCAGTTTCTTTTGCGCAAATACAAAATGACATCAAAATTCAGTCTTCAAGCATCGTTTCATCGGTGCCCAAGCTTAAAGAGGGAAATGAAATACAGCAAGCGAGTGCGCTTAAAAATTTACAGTTTCTTGTAGAATCTCGCAAAGAAAAAGCATTGCAATTAATCAATAACAATCCTTCGAACTGTAATCCTATGTGTCAGCCTAGTAATACTTGTCTTCCAGTTCAACCAAAATATTGCAAAAATAATTGTGCAGTAAATGATTGCCAGAAATGCGGTTGTTATTTTAATTTTATGTGTCAGCCTGACGGCACATGTGCTCCTCCTAAAGGAGATTCTTGCTTGGAATTAATTCCAGAGCATAATGATAAAAATGCTAATGATAGTGTTAATGTTGTATTTTTAGCATATGATTTTCCTTCTTCTGAAGAAGTAAAGAAAACAGCAGAAAAACTTGTTAACATAAATGGAGATGGTTCTTATAATGATACTGGGCTATTATCACATCGCCCTTTCAGAGACTATAAGAATAAATTCAATATTTGGTATTTAGAGAAAATATTCGAGCCCGATAATAATTATTCCCTCCATGACAATGTGTGGAAAATAGGTGGCTTAATGAATAATTATTGTCCTGATTTAAAAAATAAACAAAATATTTTGTTAGTAAATGGACAATTTGCATCTTTGGCACCGAGTTTGGGTGGGCCTAAAGGAGGGAATATTTTACTAGGCTTGCCATTGATAGAATTTAGTAATTCTTCTAATTTAGCTGGATTTAGACTTACACTTTTACATGAATTTGGACATTCTTTCGGAGGTTTAGCTGATGAAGCTATCATAGGAATTGGAAGTTCAGATTATGTATCTAAATCTCAATTTGCAAACTGCGACGCAATTGGTAATAAAACTGCTTGTCCTAAATGGTGTAATGAAGAACCCCTTTCTGTCAATGAGCTAAAAAATGCTGTGTGTGATGATGTTAACGATGAATTGTCATGCAACGAAAAAATCAAAAATAATTTGCCCTGCCAATGGACGGCGTTTAATAGTGGTTTTAACAGTTGTTTAAATATAGTAGATTTTTGTACTTCATTTAAAACTAAAGAAACTTGCAAATGTTTGTGGTTGGATTATGAACATCCATATTTTAAAAGCAACTGCATACCGTCAGCTGACCAAATTCCAGATATTAACATTGGGAAAAATTGTATACCAAATACGGGATGTTATATGGGTTGTGCGTACAGTCATCTGTTATATAGATCTACAAAATCAAGTCTGATGCGTAACGATGAATCTTATTATGGTTATGTAAATGAGCAGCAGTTAGTTAAAAATATTAATTTATTTTCGGGAAATAATTCAACCAACAAACCACCCCAAATCACAGTATCAGGCCCCCAGAAGGCATACGGCCCGCAATTCACACTGACTGGAACCGCGACGGACACCGACGGCACTATTTCTTCTTTGAACTGGTCTATAGCGGATGGAACCAAGGGATGCGCGCTAACCGAGCAGCCTCCGGCAGGCATAGGAACACCCTCGGCCAGCAGGTCTGCAGCAATAACCTGCTCAACCAGCGGTGAACAGAGGTTCAGCTTCAAAGCCACAGATAACACAGGAGCGCAGGCAAGCAGCCTGCATGCGGTTTCTGTCAGCCTGCAGGGCCTGAAATCCGCAAGCTACACGCTTAGCCTGCACAGGGGCTGGAACCTGATATCGTCGCAGATTTATGACAGCTCAGGGCCGACCAGCTTCATTAATTTCGAGAACAACTGCCAGTACGCGAGCCCGCTGTGGAGATACGATAATGCAAATAACAAGTACGCCAGAACAGACTATATCACGCTCTCGCGCGAGGCATTCTGGCTCAGCGTTGCCGGAGACTGCACTGTCAACGTACGGGGTGACGCGTCATACACGACAGGCACTTTGCTAAACAACTACAACCTGCAGCGCGGCTGGAACTTCATAGGATCAGCGCCGCAGGAACTTGAATTCAGCAAGATCAAAGGAACCTGCACATTCGTCCGCGGGCCTTACGGCTTCAACACGGCCGTCAACCAGTGGGAACTCGCAGGCGCCATGCAGCCGGGGCAGGGCTATGTCGTCAACGTTGCTGACAGCTGCCAGCTCAAGCTCGCCGAGGAAGGGCCGCCGCCTTTCCCCACGGGGCTGTTCTTCGGGAAAATATTCGGTTTTTGAAACTGCAGAAAAAATAAATTTCCGGGCGCCAGAACGTCCCTGGAGGCAGCCTGCAGGCCGAACAGCCTCCGGCGCTTCCGGGCTTCGGCTAGCGTCTTTGCTGATCCTCAAATACAGATAATTGCGCAGCTTATTTCGTATTAACGCGCAATTTTCTATAGGTGAATTGAAAATAATATCAGGACATAACCAACGCAATTCACCATACATTGAAAAACGCGCATACGTGATTATTGCAAAGGATTAGGCTTCATTTCTGTCCCACAGCCAGAGCCGAATACTTCAGGAAAAAACGCGTTCTGTTTTCTTCAGGGTCGTAGACTAGCATTCCTGTGACATCGCAGAACCTGCAGAAATATTCAACTGCAGCCAGGTTTCCTGCATTTATACCCGTTGTTATCTGGGCAGTTGATTCGAAGCCCATGAGATCGCCTCTGTAATTTTCGAGTTCTCCGGCGGCGTCTGCATAAATAAGTGCTTTTACGGACTCGAGGGTGCCATTGCATTGGGGGCATTTCTTGTAGAAGTTTGCCATTATCCTTCTTTCTGAAGCTGCACGCCTCCTTTCAATCACCCTTTCAGGGTGTTCCATCATTCTGGGCTTTCTATGTTTTCCTATTGCCATGAGAATTCGATATGAAAAAGCTTTTTAAAGCTTCCCTCCGAATTATTCAACGCTCTCATGATTCAGAAGCACGGCAGTCAGTTGCCTGAATAGGGTAGTTCCCTAACGAGACAGCTGGAAACACCTGGCGTCCTTCTCGCGGTTTGAATTTGGCTACTGGTTAGCTGTCGGTGCTAACTGCAAATATGATGCCGATGCCAGGAAAAATGGCAAAGACACCGGATACGTTGGGCTCATGGTTATAGTGAACCAAAAAAGGAATGTGCTATCGTATCCAATGCCACCGGCGGAAAAATAATCAAAACAGAACAAAAAAGACGGGCAAACGGAGCTGGAAAAAATGCCACACAGGCACGCGTCGAGAAGGGGATCTTTGGCCTACATGCCTAGGAAGCGAGCTGCCAGGATCTATCCGGGCACGAGGCAGTGGGCCCACAGCGCCGAGGCGAGGCCGCTGGGCTTCGCGGGCTGGAAGGCCGGCATGACACATATCCAGTTTGTTGACGGCAACAGCAAGTCCCCGACATACGGTCGCACAGTGTCCTCGGCCGTGACCATAATTGACGCTCCTTCTCTCTTTGTTGCTGCTTTAAGATTCTACAAAAAAACCTCCACAGGAAAAACCACTGTCGGGGAAAAATGGTCAAAGGCTTTTCCGAAGAACCTGGACATCAAGAGAAAAACATTCCCCGGAAAGAAAGACCCGTTGACCGAGAAAGCGGATGACGTACTCCTGCTTGTCGCGACACAGCCCGAGGCAGGGGGCATGGCAAAGAGGAAGCCCGAGGTTTTCGAGATAGCCTTGGGCGGCAAGCTCGAGGACAAGACGAAGTACGCGGAATCCGTGCTTGGAAAAACGATAGACGCGAAGGACGTCTTCAAGCCGGGCGAGTTTATCGACGTTTCGGCTGTGACAAAGGGCAGCGGCTACACGGGCGCGGTGAAGCGGTACGGCATCAGGATACAGACGAGGAAGGACAAGCAGATGCACAGGCATGTCGGCTCAATAGGCTCGACAGTGCCGAGAAAGGTTGACTGGAGGGTGCCCCAGGCAGGCCAGTTCGGCTTCTTCACGAGGACGGAGTTCGCGAAGAGAATAGTGCTGATAGACAACGACGCAAAGAAGATAACGCCGAGGGGCGGCTTCGTCAACTACGGCAACCTGAAGTCTTATGTGCTCATAGAAGGCTCCGTGCCCGGGCCGAGGAAGCGCCTGATAAGGCTGAGGAAGTCCGTGAGAGACCCGAGGACGATACCTCTTGATGTCAAATACGTCTCGATAGAGTCGAAGCAGGGGAGATGATTGCTATGAGGAAAAGAGTTTTGATGATCGAAGAGATGACCGAAGTTGGGAGAAGTATGGCAGAATGTCTTCTAGAAGAATATGATGTCACAGTAAAATCACCATCCCATGCCGGTACGCCAGAATATATAAGAAAAGGGGCTTATGATTCTGTATTATTTGTTTTGAGAACGCCAAGTGATAAAGTACTGGGATTAATGAGACAAATTGCGGAAACAGGGAAAGCCAGAAAAATGGTCGTCTACGCACCTCAAGTGACACTAGAAAATTACAAAGAACAAATACAATCAGCAGGGGCTACCACTCTTGCCATGACAAGAGATCGCGGACTTATACCAGCAGAACTGGGTCGATAATGATGAAAGCAAACGTTTTTGACTCTACAGGGAAGAAGGCAGGCGAGGTAGCCCTGCCCTCGGTCTTCAGCACGCCATACAGGCCTGATGTCATAAGAAGAGCTGTGCTCGTGCAGCAGGCAAACGGGAGGCAGCGCTACGGCTCAGACCCGCTTGCAGGCAAGAGGACGAGCGCTCACTATCACGGCTCGCGGCACTACAGGTTCACCATGATGAACAAGGAGATGTCCCGCATCCCGAGGATACACGGCAAGAGCGCCGGCGCGTACGCGATGACCGCAAGGTTCGCGCCGCACGCGGTGAAGGGCAGGAGGGCGCACCCGCCGAAGGCGGAGAAGATCTGGGCGAGGGACATAAACCAGAAGGAGAAGCAGCTGGCAACAAGGTCCGCGCTGGCGGCTGCCGCCAGCATAGAGCTCGTGACAAAAAGAGGCCACAGGACTGAATTCGCGCCTGTTGTCATGGATGATAATTTCGAAAACATCTCGAAGACCAGGGAAGTCATTGCGGCGCTCTCCGCGATAATACCGAAGGAACTGGAGCGCTGCTCGGAAAAGAAGGTGCGCGCGGGAAAGGGAAAGTCGCGCGGACGCAGGTACAAAAAGAAGAAGGGCCCGCTGGTGATCACCGCGGGGAACTGCAGGCTGCTTAAGGCGGCGAGGAACATAGCCGGCGTGGACGCAGTCAGCGCGGAAAACCTGAACATCGAGCTGCTGGCCCCGGGAACGGACGCGGGCAGGCTCGTGGTCGTCTCGAAGGCCGCACTCAGCAAGCTGCAGGAGAAATTTGGCGAATAAGAATATGCAAACTTATAGTGAAACCACAAAAGAATACCGACAAGAATTTGTGGTTTCGCATATAGTTCACAAGGAAATAATACCTTGTTTGTTTCCTTGTAGAACTATAAACGGGGTTGAAATTTGAACATGACAGATGAAGAAAAAACGAAGACCGAAGAACTTGGGAATGCCGGTGTAAATGCGGCGCCAAAGAAAAAGATAGAAAAATCAGCGCCAAAAACAGAAAAGAAAACGCAAGGCAAGGCTCCGGCGAAAAAAGAAGCCAAGCCAAGGAAAGAAAAGCCTGCGAAGGAGAAGAAACAGGAAACGAGGAAGGTTGTTGTCGACAAGGCTGTAGATCCATTCGAGACCATACAGTTCGTGCTCATGACCGAGAAGTGCGTGCGCATGATAGAGCCCCAGAACAAGCTCGTCTTCGTCGTGAGGAGGCAGGCGAGGAAGAAGCAGATCAGGAAGGCCGTCGAGAACGCGTTCCAGAGCCCCGTCGCCGGCGTAACGACGATGATAGACCAGAAGGGCAGGAAGCGCGCGTTCGTGAAGTTCGGCCAGGCGGGCGCGGCCGGGGACATTGCGGTGAGGCTTGGGATAATTTGATGGTGATGATTAAATGAGCGAAATAATAAAATATGGATGTCTGTATACAGATAAAATAGCGGAAGAGTTTCATAAAAGCGGCGAGTTTATAGAAAGACATATAGAAGCGTGATGAAATGGGAAAAATAATGAGAGCAGTGGCAGTAGTAAACGACGATTGGAATCTATTTAGTGAAAGCTTGTCGCTTAAACTAAATGGCACTGGATTTCCTTTAAAATTCAACGGGAGTTACGTCAAACTGGAGCATTACACTGGCCATGTGGGAGGAGAATCTGTAGAGATTTTAGATGCAAGATATCCTGGAGCACATTATATTTTTGCTTCAGGTTGCGTTGGTTCAATTAAAGATACTGGATACAGGTGCAGACAAGAAAGGGGAAAAAAGGTACCTGTTATAATAGGTGATAATTCGGGAAATGGTTTTAGTCTTGGAAGGAGAAGAAAATCGAAGCGTTCTTATTGGTGATTAAAATAAAGATAGTTTTTGGTTGATAATCATGGGAAAAAACCTACGGCAGCAGAAACGCGGAAGAGGCGGGCCAAGATACAGGTCGCCGTGGCACAGGTTCATAGGCAAGCCGCAGTACCCGGAAGAGGTGAAGGACGGTATTGTGACCGACATAGTCCACGCGCCAGGCAGGTACACGCCAGTTGCTGTCGTGGACTTCGGCGGAGAGAAGCGGCTCATGGTACCGCACGCAGAGATGAGAGTCGGAGACAGGATAGGAACGAGTCCGGAGGAAACAGGCAGCGTTCTTCGTCTGAAGGACGTGCCAGAGGGCTCCAAGATATTCAACGTGGAGCTGCTTCCGGGAGACGGCGGAAGGCTCTGCCGCGCGTCCGGGGTGTTCGCAACCATGGTTACAAGGGGCGAGAACAAGTGCGTAATACTCATGCCGTCAAAGGAAAAGAAGGTGGTTTCAGCGCTGTGCCGCGCCACGCTTGGCACGGCCGCGTCCTCGGGCAGGGTGGACAGGCCCTTCATGAAGGCTGGAAGAAAGTTCTACGCTATGCGCACCAGAAACAGGATGTGGCCGCGCACCAGTGGCGTGTCAATGAACGCAGTCGACCACCCGTTCGGAGGGCAGACCAGGCCGGGCAAGCACAAGAGCGTCTCGAGGCACATGCCGCCGGGCAAGAAAGTCGGAAGCATATCGCCCAGGAGAACGGGGAAGAGGAAGTAGTTATGCATCACTTATATGCGGCACACATGAGACAATTGATGAGAAGACAGGCATATGAGAGCAGAGCCAGACGCGGGACATTACACATCGGAGTAGATTTTGCAACAATGTTGCCACGATATACACCAAGAACACACAAATTAACCAGAACAAAACAGGAGAAACTAATGGCAAGATTTCAATCAGTAACAGATTTACCGGATGAAGTGGATTGGTTCACTAGAGACATGGGAGAGGAACTGTACCCTAAAATAAGGTGATAGATAATGGCAAAGAAATTTTCATACCGCGGAAAGACGATTGAGGAGCTGCAGCAGATGAACCTCGAGGAGTTCTCGAAGCTGCTGCCTGCGAGGCAGAGGAGGACGCTGGGCAGGGGCCTGCCCAGACAGCACAAGAAGCTCCTGGAAACGATAAGGGCGAACAAGAGCGGCACAAAGTTCATACGCACCCAGGTCAGGGACATGATAATACTGCCGGAAATGGTCGGTGTGAAGATAGGCATTCACAGCGGCAAGGAATTCAAGCCTGTCGTGCTCGAGGAAGAGATGATAGGCCACTACCTGGGCGAGTACTCGCAGACGAGATCGAAGGTGAAACACTCGGCTCCAGGGCTCGGAGCCACGAGGAGCAGCAAGTTCGTGGCGCAGAAGTGAGGCTGATGAAATGAAGCAAAACGATTCGATATTTTCATGCAGGGAAATGAGGATAGGAGTGGAGACAGTTGAAGGCAACAGAGTCCTGGTAGAATACTTTTTGCCAGAAGGCTCAGGATACGCTACGATTCCAGAAATCGACATAAGAAATATAGGAAAAGATGGCCTGGTCCAAAGCAGAAAAATCAGGGCGGTCTTAGACAGACAGTCGCAGAAGTCGGGAAGAGGAGGCATTTGGTGAGCATGTCGTATACATTCACGCCGGAGCAGAAATTCGCGAAGGCCAGCGGGTCGAACATGAGGGTATCGACAAAATCCGCCCAGGTAATCTGCAGCGCGGTCAGGAGAAAGACGCTAAAGCGGGCAAAGAGGCTGCTGCAGGACATGGCCGCTGAAAAGCGCGGACTTGACGGAAAATACTACACAAAGACCGTCAAAAAAATACTCGAGCTGCTGGAGAGCTGCGAGAAGAACGCAGAGTTCCTCGGGCTCGAGAGCGAGAGGCTCTTCGTGCATGCCAGCGCCCACCAGGGCGCGACGCTGAGAAGGAGAAGAAGGAAAGCAGCGTTCGGCTCACGCATGAAGAGCACAAACATGGAGATCATGCTTATAGAAAGGGGAAAACTGGTTGAGAAAATACAGAAAACAAGGCTGAAGGCAAAGAGCGGAGTGGAGAAGCAGCTTGACAAAGACAAGGCTGCGGCCAGGAAAGAGATCGCGGCACTCAAAGAAAAATCAGAGGAGCTCAAGGAAAAAACAGAGGGACTGAAGGCATGAAGGAGCGCATATTCATACAGAAAGCGAAGGAGCAGACGCAGCTCGAGGAGTTCATCAGGAGGCAGCTCGGCCAGGCGAAATGCGGCCTGATCGAGGTGCAGTATACGCCTGTTGTGACTAGGGTGATCGTGCACACGACCACTCCGGGCCTGATAATAGGGAGCGGCGGCGAGAGAATAAAGGAAACTGTCGAGCTGCTCAAGGCAAGGTTCAAGATAGAGAACCCGCAGATAGACGTGCAAAAAATAACAAACCCCGACCTGGACCCGGCTATAATTGCGCAGACAATAGCGGCTGCGTTAGAGACCGGAGTGAACTTCAAGCGCATGGGCAACTACTACGCGCAGAAAATAATGGACGCAGGCGCAGTGGGCTGCGAACTCATATTTTCCGGAAAAATATCCGGCCAGAGATCCAGGAAGGAAAGGTTCATTGAGGGCTACATTAAAAAATGCGGCGACCCTGCGGAGAAGGATGTCATGAAGGCTTTTGCCCTTGCAAATCCCAGACTGGGCAACATAGGCGTCACGGTCAAGATAATGCTCACGTATCCTGAAAGCCTCAGGGGAAAGGCGCACAAGATGGAGCCGAAAAAAAAGGAAGAAGCTGCAGAAAAGAAAGCAGAGCATAGAGAAGAGAAAGATGCAACAGGCGCGGAATAAAACAAGCGGGGAATAATCGTGGCAATACTCAAGATGAAAAAAATAAGGGAACTCGGGGAAAAAGAGGCCGGGGAGAGAAAGCGTGAGCTGCAGCTGGAGCTTTCCAAGGAACGCGCTTCAAGCGAGGTCGGCGGAACCGTGAAGAGCCCCGGCAGAATAAGGGAGATAAGAAGAACTATCGCAAGAATCACGACTCATACTGAATCCAGGAGAAGAGGTGGTAAGAAGTAATGGCATGCCCAAAGTGCGGCTTACCAGAGGAACTTTGCGTTTGCGAAACAATAGCAAAGGAAGCCCGGAAAATCAGGGTCTATACGGTCCAGAAGCGATACGGCAAGAACATCACCGTGATCAAGGGCGTAGACACAAGCAAGATCGACGTTAAGGAACTCATGAAGACGCTCAAATCAAAGCTCGCCTGCGGCGGAACCTACAAGAACGAGGAAATAGAACTCCAGGGCGACCACAGGCAGCGGGTGAAGGAGATCCTGGTCAAGGAAGGCTTTCCGAAGGGCATAATAGAAGTTTCCTGAACCGTGATGAAGATGCGCAATGAAAAAAACATCCTGAGGCACGAACTTATGGGGCTGGACTGCGAGGTTGTGGATGCAAAGAACAAGAGCCTCGTCGGGCTGAAGGGTCGCATAGTGGACGAGACCATGAAGACCCTGGTGCTGGACGTGGAAAAAAGAAAGCGCGCACCGAAGCAGGGCACGAGGTTCAGGATAATGCTGGGCCAGAAAAAGCTCATAATTGACGGCAGCCTGCTGGGTGGCAGGCCCGAGGACAGGATAAAGAAAAAATTCAAGAAGTGGTGAAAATTGTGTCTTTAATAGAAAAACAAAAAATAGAAAAGCAAAAATTTCCTTACCTATCAGGGAAGGACGGAAGCACAAGGCATCATGCAGGAACTTTGCACGCCGTTTGCGCCGGCAAGAGGGCCGCATCAAACAGCAAGACCGGGAACTCCGGTCTGCGGTGAAAACATATGAAAAGGAAAAAAGGGACCGGGCTTGATGCGCAGAAGCCCAGGGAGAGCTGCAGCAGCGCGAAGTGCCCGTGGCACGGCTCGCTGAAGATACGCGGCAGAATATTCAGCGGCGTCGTGACAAGCAGCAAGGCGCTGGATACAGCCGTGGTCGAGTGGAACTACTACCACCACCTGCACAAGTACGAGAGGTACGAGAGAAGAAAAACAAGCGTGGTCGCGCACAATCCCAAGTGCATATCCGCCAAGGCGGGCGACGCGGTATCAATAGGGGAATGCAGGCCAATCTCGAAGGCAAAGAGGTTCGTGATATTTGAAAAAAGGTGATTTATAATGAAACAAAAATTGCAGGTGCAGAAACATGAAAGAAGATATTAACCGACCGCATAAGCTTGTGATGTTAATAGAACCGAATGCCGATTTGCGCAGGAGCACCGAGGCAGAGCTGAGCGAAGCTGGATACATGATCTTATCAACATCCTCCCTCTTGGAATTGCCACTGGAGGAAATATCATGAAGACAGTAACGTCAAATCCCATACGCAGCATCCCGCTCAAGGCGCACCTCGTTTGCGCCGACAACAGCGGAGCCAAGGAGCTCGAGCTCATCAACGTCAAGGGCTACAAGGGAAAGCTGAGAAGACTGCCCAAGGGCGGAGTCGGCGATGTAATAATCTGCTCTGTCAAGAAAGGAAAGGAAAAGATGCGACACGAGGTGGTATACGCAGTGGTCGTGAGACAGAAGCAGGCGTTCAGGAGGAGCGACGGCACGAGGGTGAAATTTGAGGACAACGCTGCAGTCCTTGTCAATGCAAAGACCTTCGAGCCTGTAGGCACCGAGATAAGGTCCGTGATAGCAAAGGAGGTCGTGGAGAGGTTCACGGCCATAGGCAAGATAGCGAGCATAGTGCTGTGATGGTTATGTGGATAAGTGAAGAGATGAGGAGAAAATTGTATGCGATTCCAGCGGCAAGAGGAGCCGCGGCTTTGATCGTAACTAAAGACGGGGAAGAACATGCAGCCGTTGGTACTCATGAATATATAGAGGAAATCGGAAGAGAACATGGTTATATGGTTTGCAAAGTACCAGCAGTACCGACTAATGGAAAAAGAATTTGGGAACTTTGTATATATCTGAGATGATAAGCAACTTAGAGTGATATCCATGAAAAAGAAATATTCGCCCCACTGGAAATCGAGCACGCAGCCACGAAAGCAGCGCAAGTACAGGGCCAACGCTCCGCTGCACAGGAGGCAGAAGATCGTGAGTGGCCACCTGTCGAAGGAACTCAGGCTGCAGCACAAGAAGCGCTCCATGCCGCTGAGAAAAGGCGACGAGGTCAAAATTATGAGGGGCGAGCGCAGGGGGGCCTTCGGCAAGATCGAAGAAGTGGACCTCCGGTCACTGAAGGTGAAGCTAGAGAACGTGAAGACAAGAAAGACAAGCGGCGAGGAAGTGATGATAAAGATGGACCCGAGCAACCTGCTCATAACAAAACTGGAGCTTGGCGACAGGAAAAGACTGGCTCCCGCGAAGATAAAGGTGAAGTAAGATGGCAATATTGAAGAGGCTTGAAGCGCCAGGATTCTGGCCCATAGAGAAGAAGACCAAGAAGTACACAGTCGCCACGCTGGCGGGGCCGCACGCGCAAAAGAATTCCATCACGCTTGCCGTTGCACTCAGGGAAGTTCTCAAATACGCGGAGACGCTGAGGGAAGTCAGGGACATGCTCAACGCAGGAACAGTAAAAGTGGACGGCGCAACAAGAAAGAAGCCAGGCTTTCCGCTGGGGCTGATGGACGTCCTCTCGGTTGGCGAAGAAAACTACAGGATGCTTCCGGGAAAGCACGGCCTCTATCTGGAACCTATAGACAGGAAAGAGGCTGAATTCAAGCTGCAGAAGATAACAGGAAAGGCCACGCTGAAAAACAGGAGAACGCAGCTCCACTTCCATGACGGGAAAAACATCATTGCCGAAGGCGTTTACAAGACCGGGGACGTGGCAATTTTCGACCTGCATGCGGGAAAAATAAGGGACATAATAAAACAGGAGAAGGGGGCGAAGGTCGTGGTCATAAAAGGGAAAAACATGGGCATAAGCGGACACCTGGACAGCATAAGGATTGTCAAGAGCCCCGAGCCAAACATTGTCCAGATATCAACCGGAGAAAGGAAGATCACGCTCCCGATGAACTACATATTCGCAATAGGCAGCAAGGAATCCGTAATTTCACTGGGTGGAAAAAATGGGTGATGCCATGAAAAAGGTCAGAATAGAGAAGATCACGCTTAACATAGGCTGCGGCATGAAGACGAATGTGGAGCACGCCAAGAAAATACTGGAAATTTTCAGCAGAATGAAGGTCGTGATTACAAAGACCAGGAAGAGAACAACGTTCAATGTACCGAAAAACAAGCCCATAGGGTGCAAGGTCACCATAAGGAAAGAGGCACAGGACATCCTCAAGACGCTGCTCGAGGCCAAGGAAAACAGGCTCTCGCAGAGGAGCTTCGACAACACCGGGAATTTTTCCTTCGGCATCAAGGAGTACATCGACATACCAGGGATGGATTACGAGCCGAAGATCGGCATCCTCGGGATGGATGTCTGCGTCACGCTTGAAAGGCCGGGCTACAGAGTGAAGAGGAAAAGGCTGCACAGCGCTGTCGGAAAGGGGCACCTGATAACAAAGCAGGACGCCATTGATTTTGTCAAGCAGAATTTCGGGGTTGTTGTTGAGTGAAAAAAAGAGATATGTTAAAATTAATGCGACGGGTTGACGTTGTTGCAAGCTCTTTGCATTCTGCTCGCGAAGCGTCGCAATGTTGTGCTAATCCGGATGTATACCATAGCATGGATGGTAACACTCAGGTCCTTACTTTCATGCCAGAAGAGTTGTATGGCGGTACATTTGCTTTATACAAACGTCATTCAAAAGGACGCATCGGGGGATATGTTGTTGCTATTCCACAGCTCTCGTTAATGTCAAGTCCTTTGAGCCTTACTGAAAGAAATATTCAGTATATAGAAAAATTTGTAAATTATTGTGAATCTATCTATCGCGAATCTTTGGAGAGAACGTAACGAGGCAGTTTAAGATGAGAAACAAGGCAATAAAGAGAAAATTCGGGCGCGGCTCGAGGAAGTGCGAAAGATGCGGAAGCATGAAGGGCGTAATCAGGAAGTACAAGCTCTTCTACTGCCGCAGGTGCTTCAGGGAGATCGCAAGGAGCATAGGCTTCAAGAAATTCGGGTGATGATCATGAAAGAGATTGGAAAACTACAGAGGAAGAAGCTTTGAGAGAAATGTTTGGAATAGTTGGTGATTAATAATGAGACACGACCTGCTTTCGGATGTCCTGCACGTCATAAACAACGCGGAGAAAATCGGAAAGCGCACCTGCATAGTGCCGGCTTCGTCACTGGTGAAGGAAGTCCTGGCAGCAATACAGAAAGCCGGCTACATAGGGGACTTCGAGTTCCTTGATGACGGCAGGTCAGGCCACTTCCGCATAGATCTCATAGGCAGGATAAACAGGTCGAGGGCTATCAGGCCCAGGTTCGCCGTCAAGAAAGGCCAGCTTGAGAAATGGGAATCCCGCTACCTCCCTGCGAAGGGGTTCGGAATACTCGTGCTCTCTACCCCCAAGGGCGTGATGAGCCAGAAGGAGGCCGAAGAAAAACTGACGGGCGGCAGGCTGCTCGCATATGTGTACTAGGTGAGTGAAATGCAGAAAGACATTATTATTCCGGAGGGAGTTGAAGTGAGCATCGACGGCAGAACAGTGGCAGTCAAAGGGCCGAAGGGCGAGATCAGCAAGAACTTCAACAGCCCGCGCTTCAACAATGAAATACGCATGACCCTTCAGGACGACAAGCTGACAGTCAGGACAGACTCGGACAAGAGAAAGGCGGTGGCGATGACAGGCACAATTGCTGCGCACATCAGGAATATGGTCATCGGCGTGACCGACGGCTACAGCTACGAGCTCAAGATCGTCTACACTCACTTTCCCATCACCGTAACCGCAAAAGACGGCATTGTCGAGGTCAAGAATTTCCTCGGGGAGAAGGGCGTGAGAAAGACAAAGATCGCGGGCGACTGCGAGATCCATATAGAGAAAGACCTGATACAGGTCAGCGGCATAGACGTGGAGAATGTCGGGCAGACAGCAGCCAACATAGAGCGCGCATGCAAGCTTCGCGGCAGGGACAGGAGGATTTTCCAGGACGGGATATTCCTGCACGCGAGAAAGCTGCAGAGCGGGAAGGAGGTATGATGGCTATGAATGTAGGCCATAATTTTGTTAATTGCAGAGCAATGACACCAGATAAATTTTATAGACAGTTCACTGAAGCATTTGGCGGTGAAAGAGCGTGAGCAAGAGATTCAAGTCGCAGGACTACTTCCGCTACCCCAGGCTGGGGAAGAAGTGGAGGAGGCCCAAGGGGAGGCAGAGCAAGCTGCGCAAGAAGAAGGGCGGCTCCGGGCTGAACGTAGCCATAGGATACGGGACAAAGCGGACGGAGAAGAACAAGATAAACGGCATGGACTTCACGCTTGTCAGGTCGCTGAAGGACCTGGAAAATGCGAAAGGCGCCATCATAATTTCGGGCACGCTCGGCGCCAGGAAGACGAACACCGTTGCGGCGAAGGCCAGGGAACTCGGCCTGAAGATCATAAACATGAAGAAGGTGAGGAAATCGGAGAGCCGCGCGAAGGAGATAGCAGGCAGGAAGGAGCAGAAGAAGAAAAAGAAAGAGGAGAAGAGAGCGGCCAAACCGGAAAAGAAAGGGGAGATTGAAACCAAAAAAGAAGAACAAAAAGCTGAAAATGATGCCAAAAGCGCTGCAGAGGTCTCAAAGGCTGCAGAAAAAGAAGGGGAAGGCGAATAATCATGTTCGTGAATTTCGGGCCTGGAAAATGCCCTGTTTGCGGGGATTTCGGGAATAAGATGAAAAATGAAAACTTCAGCTGCAGGAAGTGCAACCTCGCATTCGACAAGTTTTCAGTCATGTTTTTCGAGGAACCAACAGAGCAGAACAGGTTTTGGAACTGATGAAAATATATCAAAAGAATATTCATGAGGCGTTTTGAAAATGAAGTTTGGCAACGGGAAGGGAAAACTTCTTTCCAAAACAGATATTGGCGAGGCGTTTTGAAAATGGCAGATCAAAATGAATTTTGCCTGATTTCCAAAATATGCATTGAAGAGGCGTTTTGAAAATGGCAGGACGAAATGAAATTTCAGGAACGGACATTCATGAGGTGCTACTAAAATGGCGGAACTGAGGTCGCAGAAGACGATGGCGAGCAGGCTGCTCAAGTGCGACATAACGCGCGTATGGATAAACCCGGAGCGCATCGCCGACGTGGAGGAAGCCATCACAGCAGAGGATGTAAGGGCACTGATCAAGGACGGCGTCATAGCCGCGAAGCCCAGGAAGGGCAACAGCAACTTCCGCAGGAAGAAAATTATGGCGCAGAAGAAGAAGGGAAGGAGACGCGGCCGCGGATCTAGGAAAGGCACGGTGGCGGGCCAGCAGAAAAGGAACTGGATCAACAGGATACGTGCCATCAGGAAGCTGCTCAGGGAGCTCAAGGCAGAGGGCAGGATAGACGGCAAGACCTACAGGTCTGTCTACATAAAATCCAAGAGCGGCATATTCAGGAGCAGGTCCCACGTCATGATTTATCTCGAGAGAAACAACCTCATAAAAAAAGCGAAGTGATGGAATGCAGTTCAGAAGAAGAATGGAAAAGAAAACGGACTACGCGCAGAGGTTTGCGCTGCTCAAATCAGACAAGCCGCGCCTAGTCGTGAGAAGAACCAACAGCAGCCTTTCCATGCAGATAGTGGAGTTCCACCCGCAGGGAGACAGGACGCTTGCGGAAGTGGCGTCGACAAATCTCAGGAAATTCGGCTGGAAAGGCCACTGCGGCAACATGCCTGCCGCATACCTGTGCGGGCTGCTGCTGGGCAAAGAGGCCGGCAAGAAATCTATAGGCGAGGCTGTTCCTGACCTGGGCATGCAGATGTCGGTCAGGGGTTCTGTGCTGTATGCGTGCCTGCTTGGGGCAAAGGACGCGGGCCTGAGGGTGAATATCGGGAAAGATGCGCTGCCAAAAATGGAAAGGGTCGAGGGGCGGCACATAGCCGCATACTCAGAGGCGCTGAAATCCAAAGACGGCAAGAAATTCGAGAGACAGTTTTCAGGCTACATCAAGAAAGGAATTATGCCGGAAAAGCTGCCTGAGCATTTCAACGAGATAAAAAACAAAATACTGCAAGAGGCGTGATGGCGATGGACTGGACACCGAGAACCAAGCTTGGAAAGATGGTTTCCGCGGGGCAGATAACACTTGATGACATATTCAAGACAGGGAAGAAGATCAAGGAAGCAGAGATAGTCGACAAGCTCATTCCCGGGCTGCAGAGCGAGCTCATACTGATCGGCGGGTCCCCTGGAAAGGGCGGCGGAATAAAGAGGACGCCGACAAGGAGGACCGCGCACATGCACCGCTCCGGAAGAAGGTACAGGGTCTCTGCCCTTGCTGTTGTGGGCGACGGAAACGGCCACTTGGGCATAGGCAAGGCCCAGTCACTGGAGCACAATGAGGCAATCAACAAGGCGATCACCGCCGCGAAGCTGAATATCATACCGATCAAGAGGGGATGCGGCTCCTGGGAGTGCGTCTGCGGCGAGGGGCACTCGATACTTGTTACTGTGCAGGGGAAGGCGGGCTCAGTAAAGGTGACGCTCATGCCTGCGCCAAAGGGAATAGGACTCTGCATCAATGATGAGGCGAAGAAGATAGTCCGCCTTGCGGGAATAAGGGACATCTGGTCCATGAGCGATGGCGAATCCAGGTCAAGGGTCAATTACGCTTTCGCGCTTTATGACGCGCTGAAAAGAATGAACAGCATGAAGTTCCCTGAGGACTATTCTCCTGAGGATGCCAGAAAACCGCGCCGGGAGGAAATGGAAACGGAAGAAGACGCGAAGCAGGGGGAGAGCGCAGACGCTGCGGGAACTGAGGAAGACCCGGAGAGCGCTGGCGACACAGGTGACGCATGATGCTTGCAGCAATAAGGCTCAAGGGCCAGCTCAAGGTCCGCAAGGAAATACAGGACACAATGCACATGCTGGGCCTTAGGAAAAAGCTGACCATGTCGATACTGCGGCAGGACCCGTCCATAGTCGGCATGCTCCAGAAATCGCAGGACTTCATTGCATGGGGGGAGCTTTCCGAGGAGCTCGCAAAAAAATTCGAGGGCAGGAAGACCGTCCCGCTCAAACCGCCGAAGGGCGGGTTCAGGTCGCTCAAGCAGATGTACCCCAAGGGCGACCTGGGCTATCGCGGCGAAGCGATAAACGACATGATAAGGAAGATGATGTAAATGAAATTAAAACTTGACGACCTTGACAGGGGGGCATTCCTGGTCAATGTGCTCGGAATAGTATTCGACAAAAAAGACAGGAAAGTTCTTATCGGCCGCGTCAAGAACGACCCTTACATGAAGAAATTAAGCTGGTGCTTTCCTGGAGGAAGGCCGGCGCATGAAAAGGACCTCGAGCATTACCTTAAACAGGAGATAAAAAAGAAAACCAGCATAAAAGTTAAAGTGGAAAGAGTGGTATTTGCGAAAACATACCCGGAGAACAGGAAATTCCTTTCTATTTATTATCTTTGCTCGCCTCTTGGCACGAAGGCAAAAGCCGGGGAGAAATTTGCAGAAGTTAAGTGGGTAAGACCGAAAGAAGTGATAAAATACTTCAACAAGTCAACCTCCACTCACCCGTTTATAGCCAAATTACTGAGAACAATGTGATAATTATGACGCTGAGATTCAGGAAAAAGGAGAAGGGCCGCGGCGCAGGAACGGGCTACGGCTCCAAGAAGAAGCACAGGGGCAAGGGCTCCAAGGGCGGCCGAGGCTTTGCTGGGCTGCACAAGCACAAATGGTCATGGGTGAACACCAAGGACCCCGAGCACTACGGCTACAAGGGGTTCGTCTCCCGCAGGAAAAAAGTCAGGGCGATCAATGTAGGCGAGCTCGAAGACCTGGCAGAGGGAAACCAGGTCAACCTTTCAAAGCTGGGATACGGAAAACTGCTCTCCCGCGGTTATGCTGATAAAGCTTTGACGGTGAAAGTTGAAAGGTTCACAACGAAGGCCAAGGAAAAGATAGAGAAGGCCGGTGGAAAAATCATCTCGGACTATGTGCTGGACAGGGAGAAAAAAGAAGCCGCATAAATGACGGAATGAAGCACGCGCGGCACGGGACGTTTCCAGGCAGGGTGTGGTCATGTCAGCTCTCGATTCAATAATTTCCAAGTTTCCCGGCGTCCAGGAGCCGAAGGGGCACCTCAGCTTCAGGAACAGGCTGAAATGGACAGGCATCATACTCCTGCTGTTTCTGGTCCTGGGACAGATATCTCTTTACGGCATCTCCCCTGTCTCCCAGCAGAGGTTCCAGTTCTTTGACATCATACTGGGCTCTTCGATAGGCAGCCTGATGACGCTGGGCATAGGGCCCATAGTGACTGCTTCCATAATACTGCAGCTGCTTGTCGGCTCCAAGATAATACCGTGGAACCTGAGGGAGCCTGAGGGCAAAAAGAAGTTCCAGGGAACGCAGAAGATGCTCGTGATATTCTTCACGGTTTTTGAGGCAATAGCTTACGTGTCGTTCGGCGCAATCTCGCCGGCGATACCGGACCCGGCACTGTACTGGCTTCTCATAGCGCAGCTGGCATTTGGTGGCTTCCTTGTGCTGCTCATGGATGAGGTCGTCAGCAAGTGGGGCATCGGCTCGGGCATCTCGCTCTTCATAGCCGCGGGCGTGACGAGGCAGATATTTGTCCGGGCACTGAACCCGTTGACGCTGCCCGGGGAGACAATACCGGCAGGGCTCATACCGCAGGCCGCCGCCTATGTAGGCCTGGGGGAATTCTTCCAGGCTTTCATCGCGATGCTGCCGATAATCGCAACGATAATAATATTCCTCACAGTGGTGTACGTCCAGGCGCTGAAGGTCGAGATACCGCTCGCGTTCGGGTCCATACGGGGCTTCTCAAGAAGGTGGCCGCTTAACCTCATCTACACCAGCAACATCCCCGTCATTCTTGTGGCCGCGCTCCTTGCGAACCTGCAGCTTGCTGGCAGCATCACCGCCAGAACCGTGGACGAGAACGGCCTCCGGTGCGGCTTCCTTGGCTGCTTTGACCAGAACGGCCAGGTTGTAAGCGGCATATCGCAATTCTTTGTCGTGCCGAGCAGCCTCTCTGTGCAGGTGTTCTTCCTGACCTTCATGCTCATAATCTTCGTGGCCGCGTTCTCGGCATTCTACTTCAGGTTCAGGAACGCATTCCGCGTGATAGGGCTTGCGTTTGTCATAGGATTCATCGTTGCGTTCCTTGCGGCAAGCTCAACAACAGGGCTGCCTACAGGAGAGGAATTCGCGCGCGTGATCGTGTACCTGCTCATACTCACCGGGGGCTCTGTCATATTCTCCATATTCTGGGTTTCCACGAGCGGCATGGACGCGCGCAGCGTGGCGGAGCAGATCGAGGGCATGGGCATGCAGATACCCGGGTTCCGCCGCGACCCGAGGATAGTCGAGGAAGTGCTCAACAGGTACATACCCACGCTTACCATAATCAGCGGGCTGATGATCGGGCTCCTCGCGTCTTTCGCGGACTTCACCGGGGCGCTGGGAACAGGAACAGGAATACTGCTCACTGTCATGATAATATACAGCCTGTACGAGAACATCGCGCAGCGCTACGTCGAGGAGATGAACCCCGCGCTGAGGAAGTTCTTCCAATAAGATCCTTTCTTGAAAGAAAGGCTCTTATCATCTTCCAAAGAACTAGTAATACCAAAAGAAATATCATCTTCCAAAGAACTAGTAATACCAAAAGAAATATCATCTTCCAAAGAACT
>CAYJRV010000003.1:25957-27547 GCA_964372695.1 uncultured archaeon
AGTAATACCAAAAGAAATATCATCTTCCAAAGAACATCACCAAACCCCAAGAAACAATGGAAAAGTATTACAAGGAAGGAGACTAATCAAGAAATACCATCTCCCAAAGAACTAGTGATGCCAAAAGAAACCATTATCATCTTCCAAAGAATAATACCGAACCCCAAGAAACTACAGAAAGATATTACTGGAAAAAGATTAATCAAAAAGAACAATACCAAACCCCGAGAAAATATGGGAAAATAGAAATGTGATGAGATGAAAGGCAAAGGAAAAACCAGAGCAAACGGCAAAAAGAACGAGAAGCCCATTGAAGCATACGCAAAGCCAAGAGAACGGTTCACATATCTGGAAATGCTGAGAGTAAAATCGCATCTGGGCAGTAAGGTGAACGACAGCATATTTCACCTCAGACAGCAGGATAGAAGTATAACTTACGGCAGAAGAGAAGCGTGGGAACTGCTGAAAGAACTTGAAGCACAGGGCAGGATAGAATTGGCGGAATATGGAATAAGGAACATGAAGGACATAGAAAGGAGAGGCTATGCAGACAGCATGAATGTCTATGCAGGCGACGGATCAATGATCGCCACTCCTGGAAAAACCTATGCAGTTCGCAGGCCTTTCAGACGGTACTGGACAAACAGGTGACCCGCATGAAAAAAACCCAGTACGCAATAATAGCTGCAATTGCCATCATCATTGCGGCTGCCGGAATTTACGTGCTCGTCCCGAAGGAAATACACGAGCACGCCGACTTCGCGGCCTACATAAACGGCCGGCAGATAAATTTCTCGCAGGACAAGTACATGCACAATGAAAGCCCTGAGCAAGAGGCTTCGGCCGGGCACGGAGCAGAGGACGACGAGAAGGCGCACATGCACGACCTTGCAGGCTGGATTGCGCACAAGCACGCGGCCGACGCGACGTGGGGCATTTTCTTCAGGAACATCAACATAACGTTCAACCCGGCCTGCTTTGCCTTCGAGGAAGGCGGCTACTGCAACAACGCGACGCATGAATTAAGGTTATTCGTGAACGGGCAGCAGAACAACGAATTCGGCACGCTGCCGATAAGGGACCTGGATAAAGTTCTTATCAGCTACGACGAGACCGGCGCGGATCTTGCTTATCAGATTGCAAACGTGACAGACGATGCCTGCCTGTACTCGCACAGGTGCCCGGAGCGCGGCGAGGCCGCTCTGGAGGACTGCGTCACGGGCGGCAGGCAGTGCACGTGATTATTCCTACAACCAGCCAATCTTCTGCAGCCCCTTAAACAAGTTTCTGAAAGATTGACCAACCCTTTCATATTTCATAATTTTATGAATAATATGTGCGGGAAGGCCGTTGCCAACTGCTTCGTCTGCATAAATGTAAAGCTCGTCCCCCAGTTTGATTCTATTTTGTATTTCCCCGTTAGCTATTTTCCCATGGTCTGCTGGCTTTGCATAAGCTCCCATATCAAAATAGGTGTCTGTTGCAGCTGTGCAAAGAGAAGGTTTTTCTGCGTATCTTAGATACATGCCCACATTACAACCACCTTGATAATCTCCTGTTATAAACCGCACCAGATGCCTTTTTTTCAGC
>CAYJRV010000004.1:0-4417 GCA_964372695.1 uncultured archaeon
AGCGCCGAATACAGGAGCGTAAAACCAACTATTGTTATAACTATCATTGCAATAGCTATGATATTTTCGTTTAGGTGGTATGAAAGGTAGAAGAGAACTGAGGCGATGATTATTATTGCCAATCCCGCGTACTTCCCTCTTCCGCCTTTAGCCCTTACGTGCCTCACGAAAGCGGTGATTTCAGATATGAAAACCAGGGCTGTAACAATAAGCAGCAGATAGCCGGCCGGATTTAACAGCAGCACCGGGTTTATCTGGATAAAATGCATGACAGAAAGCAGCCAGGCAATATAAACTATCCTGTGAATCGCTTTCCACTTCCTGAAGCCCAGTTTCTCGGCTGCCCAGTCCGTTGAAGTTACATAGAGCGGGATGTAGATGACGAATGCGATAAGGCCGAAAATGATGGGGTTTACATAAGGGTTGGCGGTGTAGAAAAGTGCCCCAAAATCAAAGCTGAAAAGGTAGAACATCACGGCCAGAAAATGCATTATTGCAAATGTAAAACCGATTACTCCCAGGGTTCTCCTATGGATTATGTAGTTCCGGGATGGAAAGAGCTTTGCCAGGGGACCCACAAAAAGTGCAAGGCCTATCAGAGTCGCCGCAGAGAGCGCAAAGCTCCTCACGATCGAGCCTACTGTCTCGCCGGGGATTAGGAAATAGAACTGGTAGAAAAATTCAAGGAGCCAGAAAACCAGGCCAATAATAACACTGCTGATAACGTATCTTTTGCTCTGTCTGGCGCCTTCAAAAAGTCTTACCATGCAGATATTTTTCCATGACTCTTTAAAAATCTAGCCAAAGGTGAACGTGTAGAGCTCGAAGCCCTTCCCTGCCCTTATCTCCAGCAGATGCGTGCCGTAACCGGGCGTGGACACGACATTGTAGAGCCTCTGGCTGTCTATCTTCGCCTTTCCGCCTGCCGAGTCCCTGCCATAATACGCCTGTTGCAGCGCCTCGCCGTCTATGTAAACAGCTATCTCGCCCGTCCCGCCTGCAACTATGTTCACGTCCTTTGCCGTGTAGGCCAGGAAAACTGCTGCATCTCCCTCGGCAACAATCCTGTCAGCCTCGTTTCTCCATGGCCCCTGAAGGTAAACTATATTCTGCCTTGTTATGTTTGGAGAGGCGTAATTGACTGCATTTCCTGGAGAGAAACCTTCGGGATTGCCAAGCTGTTCCCGTGCAAAAGTATAGCCAAGATAAATCTCTGGCGTGCCTATCTTCGAGAAGTCCGTAGCCGAGGAAATCTTGCTCATATTGACGTCCAATTTTGCGTCTGTTTCCTCCAGCAGTTCCCGAATGGCATTCTCTGTTTCGTTGTAGCTCCCCTCTCCTATGTGGTCGTAGCGTATGTTGCCTTCCTTGTCTATCAGGTACTTGCGGGGCCAGTATTTGTTGCCGAAAGCCCGCCACGTCGCATAGTCATTGTCCTGCGCAACGGCGTATTTTATTCCATATTTTTCCACGGCCATTTTCACATTATTGTAGTCCTTCTCGAACTCGAACTCCGGCGTGTGCACCCCAATGATCACAAGCCCCTTGCCTGCGTACTTGCTTTGCCAGTCGTTCAGGTAGGGCAGCGTTCTGATGCAGTTTATGCAGCTGTATGTCCAGAAATCGACTAGAACAACCCTGCCCTTGAGTTCTGAAATTTTTAGCGGCTCAGAGTTTATCCAACCGCTTATTCCGGCAAGCTCGGGAGCCTTACCTTGGTTTGGCAGGGAGGCTTTTCCTGCATTTGATGCTGGCACCTGTACAGAGCTGAAAATAACCGACGCCGCGGCTATGAAGATTATGATGGCGCCGAACACGACCAACTCAATGGGCACTTTCCTTTTTTTCATGGGCTTATTCATGTTCAGTCACAACCAGAAACTCACTCCTGCTTTCCTTTCCTGACTTCAGTCGCAGTAGTGCCCGCCATGTACGAGAAGAACGCAGGCAGCAGCGGCAGTATGCACGGCGACAGGAATGTTATCACTCCGGCTGCGAACGCTATGAAGAAGTTCAGGCCTCCTGTGACTGAAACAGCCCCTTCCGTGCTCACGAAGAAGCTCGCTATTATTCCGAGATAGTTGAAGAGTATCAGCAGGCCCATCGCTATGAGGAACACGCCGCCTATTATGTTGAAGTATTTCAGGAGCTTCTGCGACCTCTCGAGAAATCCCGACATCCGCGAGGTGAAGGCGCCTGCTATCAGGAACGGCACGCCTATGCCCAGCGAGTAGGCCAGCAGAAGAAGGAAGCCCGACCCCGGTGCAGTGGCTGCCAGCGTGTATATGGAGCCCAGTATCGCACCCACACATGGTGTCCAGCCGATTGCAAATGCGACACCAAATACGAATGAGGAAATGTAGCTGTTGCTGAACCTTTTTGCCCTGATCTTGTGCTCGCTTGAAAAGAACGGAACCCTGTACCTGAGCGAGGCTATGAGAAATATGCCAAAAAGTATTATTATTGTCCCGCCTATCATGCGCAGCAGGTTGATCGTATCGAACGCAGCTCCTGCCAGGACTGTCTGGAGAAGCACGCCCACCGCGGAAAAGACAAGCGTGAAGCCGAGCACAAAAGCGACTGAATTGAGAAATATTACTGCCCTGTGCTCCATCAAAACACCCTGCAATTTTTTACTGTACACGCGATGCAACGCCTGCTGCTATAATCGCGTTTTTACGTTCTGGAATTGACTATGGTATGGAATACCTCTCGGTCAATGTTTTCAGTCCGCTAATGCCTTCAATAACGAACTCACCCACAGTCCAGGCGTCGTCCGTGGTGCGGGCATCTACTGCCCGGAGCACGTTGCGAGAGATCGTGACATCTGCAGCAGGAACTTCTTTCCAACTTGCACCATTCCAGTAGAGGATCAGGGCTGCTCCGCTTTTATCGCCAACGGTCCAGACCTCATTGGCGGACACTGCCGACACCGCGTAGAGGGTGCTGTAAAGCTCGTAGCTGTACGGATTAGTGACCACGCTCCACTTCCTGCCATTTGAGCGCTGGATTAGCGCTCTGTCCGCAGCGCCTTCAAGGCCGTAAGGAATGCGCGAAAGACCCACCGCCCAGATGTCATTGGCGGACACTGCCGACACCCCGTAGAAAGTACTGCCTATCTCCTGGGTCGAAAACTTTGGAGCGGTCTGAACATTCCAGCTCCTGCCGTCCCAGTGCAGGATAAGAGGCTCAAAGCCCTGTTTGTAGTTTCCAGAAAAACCCACTGCCCAGATGTCATTGGCTGAGACAACGGTTATGCCGTAAATTCCATTGGTGTACCCGATATCGCGATTGGGATTCGGACTCGGAACTTGGCTCCACTTTGCGCCGTCCCAGTGCAGGATGAGGGTTAACACCGGCTCGTTTGGATTATCACTGCCGTAATATCCCGCTGCCCAGACATCATTTGCAGAAACTGCCGCAACGGCTTGCAAGGAATTCGAGCCGGTCTCTGGGCTGGGGCTTGGGACAATACTCCATTTCGCACCATCCCAATGCTCTATCAACGTCCTGGACGGAAGGCAGCAAATATTTTTGTACTCCCCAACTGCCCAGACATCATTTGGGGACAAAGCCGCTACTCCATAAAGTTGGCTAACATCAGCTTCGGCGGTTGTGATTACAGGATTCGGGCTTGGAATTATGCTCCACTTTGCGCCATCCCAGTGCTCGATTAACGTCTGCTCCGCGAATTCAGGACCATTCGGCTTGGTAGACCAGCCAACAGTCCAAACGTCATTGGCGGAAAGGGCAGACACGCCGCGAAGCCGATTGACGCTGATGATTGAAGAGGAGCTGGGCTCGACGTTCGGACTGGAAACGTGTTTCCAGGATCCAGTAACCGGCGAGGTTTTAAAACTGAATGGTGATTGGGTGTTGCAATTATTTGCGGCATCGCAGCTGGTTACGCCGTAATAATATTTAGTGTCTAGAGACAGGCCGGTCAGGGAAAGACTGTGAGAAGTGACCAGTAAAGCTGAACTTATTGTCTTTGGCGACAGAATACTAAGCGTTATCGGATCCAGCGCGGTTCCATACTTTACTGTAGAATTTGCCTTCTCATTGGTATTCCACGAGATCACTGCCGAGTTAGAGGTGATGGAAGTTGCCTGCACGTTCGTGATTACCGGCGGCGTTGTGTCTGGAGACGGCTTGGCCGCATACGAAACCTGGCCTCCCGAGACCAACCCCAGTACCACAATAATAACTGCTATAACTGCTAGACTAGGGAAGAATGATTTCTTCATTTTATTAACACACTCCTTATTGTTTGTCATATTTATACTGCTCTCGCTTTCTCTATCTCAGCGACTGTCCTGTCCCTGTCAAAGCCTTCGAGCGTCTTGATTGCGGCATTGCCGTTCTTGTCCACGATTACCTTCGTGTGCTGGTATGCAACCTGGTGCTGCTTGATCAG
>CAYJRV010000004.1:4517-6575 GCA_964372695.1 uncultured archaeon
GTTTTTAAGCCTTGGATACAACTTTAATCGTGCTCATACCCACAAGAAATGTCCTGAAGCGTGTGCTCATGCTCTCTCTGGCCGGTACGCGCGGCGGCATGGTAAGGATGCAGATACTTGCAATGCTTGACAAAAAGCCGAGAAACACGAATGAAATATCAAGAGCCCTGTCCGTAGACTACAAATCAGCGCAGCACCACTTGCGGGTGCTGGAAAAATCCGGCCTGATAACAGCCGCGGGAAGGAAATATAACAACACATATATGCTTTCTGCCCTGCTGAAAGCCCATAAGGACGTGCTGGGCGAAATCTCAAAGAACGCTAGGGATATGGGGAAAACTAGATAAAGACTAGGAAGAAGTGATAGATATGCCAGAGCTTTTTGCAACAGGACTCCATGTGATTAATGTTCTTCTAGTCCTCGGGCTGCTCTTCATCTATGTGCAGAATTACAGGAAAATGCGCTCGAAATACACGATAGGCCTTATGGTGTTCGCGATATTCTTCCTGGTCCAGAGCCTGATGGGCATATTCTTTGACGTTTCCATGGTGATGTACTCCAGCACCACGGCAGAAAAAGCGGCGACAGCTCTGGAAGCAATAAAGGCAGTGGCCTTCGGCGTTCTGCTCTGGATCAGCTGGGACTAGAATTTCAGCGCAATCCTGAATTTGGGCGATATCTCTATCTTTCCTTTCTTTTTCCTGTGCATATCCAGCGACACCTTACCGAAATCCATGAGAATCAGCTAACTATTATTGAAGAAAAGATATTTATGCTGAAAGGCTGATTTATTATAGAGAATTTATAGTTCCACAAGGAAATAAACACGATATAATTTCCTTGTGAACTGTATGTGAACCCAGTAAATCATATCTGGAATCTTTACTGGTTTCACTATAATTGTCGTCCGGAGGGTATTGTTTATGGTTGACTATGACGAATTCGGCCCCGAGAAGATACTGCAGGTTTACGGTCACAAGGCCGGGCTCCGCGGCTTCACCGTCATAGACAACACAGCGCTCGGCCCTGCGAAGGGCGGCATCCGCATGACACCGTCAGTAAGTATAGACGAGGTTGCGAAGCTGGCCAGGACAATGACATGGAAGTGCTCCCTTGCCGGACTCCCGTTCGGCGGCGGCAAATCGGGCATTGTAGCAGACCCCAAGAAGCTTACACAGGAACAAAAATTGTCCGTCATGAAGGCCTTTGGGCAGGCACTCAGGCCGATAGCGCCGAAGTATTACATAGCAGCGCCTGACATGAACACGGCCGAGGAGGAGATGCGCGCCTTCGTGGATGGCAACGGCTCCATGAAGTCTGCAACAGGCAAGCCTGCTGGCCTGTGCGTGAAGCCTGGCGAGAAGTGCGGCATACCACATGAGTACGGCTCCACAGGCTTTGGCGTCTTCCATGCAACCATGATCGCGCTCAGGTACGCGAAAATAAAGCAGAAGGATTTCACAGTTGTGATAGAGGGCTTCGGCAATGTAGGCTCTTTTGCTGCTAAATATCTCTCTGAGGCGGGCGCGAAGGTAGTTGCAGTCAGCGACAGCAAAGGGACGATATACAACAAGGACGGGCTGAACTTCCAGCAGCTGGCAGACACGAAGGCAAACACAGGCTCCGTGGTAAACTACCAGCCAAGCCAGCAGCTGAGCAACAACGCCCTGTTCGAGCTTGATGTTGATGTGCTGATCCCGTCGGCCATACCTGACGTGATAAACAGCGGCAACGTGAACAAAATAAAGGCAAGGATGGTCGTTGAGGCCGCAAACATACCTGCCACGCCTGAGATCGAGAAGCAGCTCCATGCAAGAGGCATTCTTGTCGTGCCCGATTTCGTTGCCAATGCTGGCGGCGTGATTTCCAGCTACTCCGAGTACAAAGGGAAAAATCCTGACGACATGTTCCGCCTTGTCGAGAAGAAGATAAAGGCGAACACGAACAAGGTGCTGAAGCGCGCGAAGAAAGAGAACGTGCATCCAAGAGATGCAGCCATGTCCATAGCTGTCGAGCGCGTGAAGGCGGCGATGGAGAAGAAAGGAGAATAGGAAAGA
>CAYJRV010000004.1:6675-27089 GCA_964372695.1 uncultured archaeon
CATAGCTGTCGAGCGCGTGAAGGCGGCGATGGAGAAGAAAGGAGAATAGGAAAGAGATCAAATATTCTAATGCTAGTCTTGGATAAGATTCTATTCAGTCATTGAACTGGTTCTTTTCTTTTTACTTTCTTGCCGCCATGAAGAGAGGCACTGTGAACAATAATGGCGCCCTTTGCAAGTTCGCACCCTATCTGGTCAGGAGAACTCCTGCAGCTGAAGAGCCTGAGGTCGTCCGCGCTGTATGCCGGAATCCCGACTACCGGACGGAAGCCGTCACTCGAGCCCGCGTCCCAGCGCGCGTAGCCTACTTCGACGCCCAGGCACCTCTCGTCGAGAGGCCAGCGGCCCCAGCGCCCGACAGCAAGGTCATAATGACCTGATTCACGGTCTTTTTTAGGCCTCGGATTAAGCCACCAGTGCTCATAATAGCCTTCATGAGGCCATGGGATTTCTCTTGCCTCTTCAGGAAGCCCCCATTTGTTGTAGGCTGTTATGACTTCCTTCCCGATGCCAGGGGGCAGTTGCGTCTCATCAACCACTTCCTTTCCAATAAGTATTTTCACAGGATGCTTTCCAGTTCCTTTGTCTATCCTGCCAAGCCATTTTGATGGAATGCGCACGCCTGTCAGCGTATATTCGTATGGAAAGTATCCAAGCTTATTCTTGATCTTGAAGTATGCGCCAAATTCAGGCATCCGCCTTGGCTCAAGCCCCTCTTCTATGCGCCTTTTGGCTATGTATGCAGCCTCTGACTGCAGCATGAATCTTGCGCCTTCGGGAAGCCTTCCGTTTCCTATCATCTCTTCGAGAATTTCTTCTGAATCATGGTAACTTTTCCCCGTATGAATGAAGTCGCCATATCTGACTTTGTAGCTAGGCGGTTCGTCTGTGTAGATTCCGGCGTCGCAAATAACAGGAATCTCGGCCTCCCACTTAAGCAGGTCTCCGGGCTGCGTGTCTAGGGTAATTATTCCTTGGCTTTTCATGATGCTCAAAATAAAGCAGAAACTTTTATAAGCCTTGTTCTTCTTCGTTTTCCGCCTTCTTTCCCTGAGAAATATAGATGCACATCTTCGCGACCTTGAGCGCGAGGAAGGCGCACTTCTGTCTGGCCGGCGATACATCGATCCCGAGCATCTCCAGCACGTCCTGCTTGCTTGTCTCCAGCGCATCCTCTACAGTTTTTCCGCGGAGCTCGTCAGTCAGCATGCTGGCCGAGGCCTGGCTTATGGCGCAGCCCTTCCCGAGAAAATTCGCTTTCTTTATTGTTCCGCCTTCGACAAGCATCTGCACCTCTATTACGTCCCCGCAGAGCGGGTTAACGTCCCTTATTGAAACATTGTGTCCGGGCAGCGCGCCGTAGTTGTGCGGGTCCTTGTAGTGCTCCAGTATGTTCGCCTGGTACATGTCGCTGCTCAGCATACGTAACCACTGTAACCCTTTATTCTGTCCAGTTCTTCATACATAGCTTTAAGGTCAAAATTAGTTTCTGCCCCTATTTCCTTGGCAATTTTTTTATCAAAGACGAATCCGATTTCGTAAGTTTCAATAGTGGTTGCCAAAATATTGCGGTAAGTTTCCAGGCAGCTATGGCACTGTAATATGTGGTAATCTATTGCGTCAAACAGTTGCTGCTGCCTTTCGTTTACTATTTTCTGCAGGCCGGCTGTGACCTGGAAAACAAAGGCAATGTCTCGTGCGCCAATTTCAGCCTGGGAGCTATTGCATCTGTAGTCAAAATCCAGCATATCCTACACCCCGGCCTTTACGGGCCTGCTTGCGTCGAGTCTGAACACCTGCCGGGCTTTCCCGAGACCTTCTACAAGCAGATCTATCTCTTCCTTTTTCGTGTATATGTAGAAGCTGGCCCTGCACGCGTCGCATATGCCCAGGCGCTCGAGCAGGGGCATCGCGCAGTGGTGACCGGAGCGTATGGCTATGCCGTCGTCGTTGAGCAGGCTCGCGACGTCGTGGCTGTGCATGCCGTCGAGGTTGAACGCCACTATGCCGCCTTTTTTCTCGGCGTCCAGCGGGCCGTATATCTTCACGTCCCTGATCTTTTGCAGCTCTTCCAGGGCGTATCTTGTTATCTCGGCCTCGTGCCTGCGGATGTTTTCCATCCCTATGCGCTGCAGGTAGTCGACAGCTATGCCAAAGCCTATGGCGCCCGCGACATTCGGCGTCCCCGCCTCAAACTTCCAGGGCAGGTCGTTCCAGCTCGCGTCCCTGAAATGGACCTCCTTTATCATGTCCCCTCCGCCAAGGAAGGGAGGCATGCTCTCCAGCAGCTCCCTCTTCCCATAAAGCACTCCTATGCCAGTCGGAGCCAGCATCTTGTGCCCGGATATTGCGAGGAAATCGGCGTCCATTTTCCTGACGTCAAGTTCCATGTGCGCGGCGCTCTGGGCGGCGTCCACGACTGTTATCGCGCCTGCCTCGTGCGCCTTCTTTACTATATCCTCAGCGTCGTTTATCGTGCCCAGCACATTGGACATCTGGGTGAATGCAACGAGCTTTGAGCCGGGGATTTTTTTCTCGATGTCCTGCTCTTTCAGGAATCCCTGGCTGTCGAAGCCTATGAAGTCCAGCTTCGCGCTCTTCTCCTTCGCGAGCAGCTGCCACGGCACGAGGTTGCTGTGGTGCTCCATCTCGGTTGTGACGATCCTGTCGCCATTCCCGATGTTTTGCACTCCCCATGCGAACCTCACCAGGTTTATGGCCTCCGTGGCGTTCCGTGTGAATATGATCTCCTGCGGCCTTGCGCCTATGAATTTCGCTATGCGCTCGCGCGCATTTTCGTGCATCTCGGTGGCTTCCTCGCTGAGAGCATGGACGCCCCTGTGAATATTTGCGTTGTGCTTCTCGTAGAAGAGCTTCTCCCCTTCTATGACCTGCCGAGGCTTCTGCGTGGTCGCAGTGCTGTCTAGGTAGACCAAAGGCTTGCCGTTCACTCTTCTCTGTAGGATTGGGAAGTCTTCCCTGATCTTTTCAATATCAAATGGCATAAACATCACTCGAGGTATTTTATTACAGCCTGAACAAGCTCTGTAACCTTGACCTTTATTTTATCAGCCTCGGCACTTTTGTTTTCCAGATCTGTGGTAAAGGCTCTCATAAAAAGATTAACCCCTCTTGCACAAACGTCCACTAAAGCAAGGTCTTCTTCTTTTGCTCTTGTTGAATCGTAACCGTGTTCCAGAGCAAATTCTCTGTAATTAGGAATGGGGAACTGGTTAACGAATCTGACAAAGGCCTCCAGCCCATGTTCATCATAAATTTTTGTATATTCGACTAGTTTATCTACATAGCTTCTGTGAAAGCCTCTTCTATTATATCCTGGCTTGGAAACTGTCTTAATGTCACTCATCTCCAACACCTATTATCTGCGCTATTTTCCCCCTGAGCTCCGCGTTGGTGATTCGCATCATCACGGGCATCAGGAAACCCTGGACAATGAGCTGCTCCGCTTCCTCCCTCGAGATCCCGCGGCTCATCAGGTAGAAGAGCTGCTCTTCATCCACCTGCCCTTTCGTGGAGCCGTGGCTCGCCTTGACGTCGTTTGTGTCTATCTGCAGGCTCGGGATGCTGTGGGCCAGCGCATTGTCGCCAACCATGAGCATGTGATCCGAGAGGTAGGAATTTGTCTGGTTAGCATTTTTCCCTATCTTTATCAGTCCCCTGTACACGCCTGTGGAGCTGTCAAGGAGCACGCCCTTGGCAAGTATGTTGTTCTGCGTGTGCGGAACGTTGTGGAACGCGTTTGTCGTGATGTCCGCATGCTGGCCGCCGCGGCCCAGGAATGCCGTTGCCGTTTCTGAGCTGGAGCCTTCGCCGTTGAAATATGCTGAAGCGGCGAGCCTGTAAAAGTTTGCTCCCGCTGAGAAGAAAGTCCACCTTATGTTCGCGTTCCTCTGCAGCTCCGCGCTCTTGATTGAAAATGCGTTCGTGCCTGCGCCGTAGTTTTGGAGGGAGCTGAAGTCCAGGGACGCGTTTTCTCCGAGGAATATCTCCGTCGCATCCGTGGGCGTGCAGTCCGTGTCTCCGCAAAGCTCCTCAGCATAGCTTAGTGATGCGCCCTCCCCGAGAATTATGATACTATGCGCGTTCGGGCTCTCAAACGTCGCCGAAACTGCTGCTCTTTCATGCTTCGGCACGTAGACAAATATGCCGTCCGAGAAGTTGGCGAAGTGGAAAGCCGATATTTTGTCCGTGCCTTTGATCAGCTTGCTGAAATATTTGCCCACGAGATCTGCATGCTTCAGCATTGCTGTCGCGAAATCCATTGTTATTATCCTGTCGTTGTCGCAGTCTATCATTGCAGCAGAGGAATCGCTTGATCTGAAGTTCATTTTCAGCTGCTTCAAGTTAGTGTATCTCCATGCTTCCTCCCTCTCCTCGGGAAGCGGAAGGCTGTCAAAATCCTTCTTTGCCTTTCTCTTCACCTCTTCCAGCCATGGAAGCCTTGATATATTTTCAGTCTCCATTCGTTCCACCATTGTATTTTTCTGAAATTCTAAAATGAAAAGGAAAATCACTACCCGACGCTGCCTTCCATCTCCAGCTCTATCAAACGGTTGAACTCCACCGCATATTCGAGAGGCAGCTGCTTGGTGAAGCACTCGAAGAATCCCCTCACGATCAAGGCCGTAGCCTCCTGCTCTGTCAGGCCCCTGCTCATCAAATAGAAGAGCTGCTCCTCGTTGACGCGGCCGACAGTCGCCTCGTGCCCTATACTCACTTTCTTCTCCTCGATCTCCATGTAAGGCACGGTGTCGGAGACGGATTTCTCGTCAAGCAGCAGCGCGTCGCAGCGCACATTGGACTTCACACCTGTGCAGCCTTTGTCCACGCGGACCAGGCCGCGGTATGTCGTCTTCCCGCCATCCTTGCTGATTGACTTGCTTATTATCGTCGATCTCGTGTTCTTGGCCATGTGTATCGCCTTCGCGCCTGCGTCCTGCTGCTGCCCCTTCCCGGCGAAAGCGATGGACATCATGTCTGCCTTTGCGCCCTCGCCAAGCAGAAAAACGCTCGGATATTTCATAGTAATTTTTGACCCAATATTCGCGTCTAACCACTCCACATAAGCGTTCTTGTGCGCGAACGCGCGCTTTGTCACCAGATTATACACATTGTTCCACCAGTTCTGCAGCGTCGTGTAGCGCACGTGCGCTCCTTCCAGCGCTATGACCTCCACGACCGCGGAGTGCAGGCTGTCTGCCGAGAATTTTGGCGCAGTGCAGTTGTGGACAGCAAAGCCCTTGACAAGATAAGTATTTGGCTCTCTGTCTACATGGAAATTGTAGACATTGCCTTTGTAATTTTGTCTCCTTATTTTTCTTATCGGCACTATAAACGAGCCATTAATTAGTTTGACATTTTCACTGTGCCTGTCTGTAGCGTAGAATAATGTATATTTTTGCCTGTGCTTGATTAATCGCCCGTCTTTCATCTTCTCTTCGTAAGGCTTCCTTATATTGATGCAGGCGTAAATTCCCTGCCTTGCCAGAAGTTCCTGCATTTGAAATGCAAGAGTACGCGAGACAGTAAGAGCACGAATACGTGTAGGTTTCCCTATTGCAACAGAGCCATCACCATTATAATATGTGTCAATAAGCAGTTTTTGTCTCTTAGGAGGCAATTCCATTATACTTTTGCTTAGTTTTTTCCCATGCGAGTATTTGCCGCAGTGTTTGACACAAAGCTCTGCCAGTTCCTTTGAATAAACAGTAAGCGTTATGGCATGTTTGTCTTTCGCATGAAATTCGCTTGGAATTTTGCCTATGAGTGTTTCTACAAGATTTTTGGCCTCATTTATATAATCTCTTTCTTTTTCGTGAAATGTCATGACAACCGCATCGCATCCGTTTATCTTGCTCACATTACCTTCCGAAAGATAATACCCAAGAAACGCTACCAGCTCTTTGCTTATCGAGTTATCATTTCTGCTCACTTTATTTACAGGGAAAATAAGCAAGTCGCCTTCCTTAAGCTCAGCAGCTGGAATAAATTCTGGCTTCGCTTTCATGAGCTTGCCTTTTTGGATGTCACCAAACTTCCTTGTTGGCCTGTTTGATGCAACATTTTCTCTTCTTATCGCGAGAACCGGGTGTTCTGTTGTCAGATGGAATTTGTTGCCTGTGGAAACAGGTATAATCTCTATCAGTTCGCCGTCATATGGTCTGACCATTGTTTTCTCAACCGAAGTTTCTTCTCCTTCACTGTTTATGACTACATCATTTTCCTTGATTTTTGTGATGGACACCATCTCTTCTCCAGTACTGACAACTTCCCATTCCGGCAGGCAACCTTCGATGTAGTGCACCTTGCTGCCCTCGTCTGCGATTATCAATGTGCGCTCGAACTGCCCCATGTTCGAGCTGTTTATCCTGAAGTACGCCTGCAGCGGTATGGGCACCTCGACGCCCTTGGGAATGTAGACGAAGGAACCTCCAGACCAGACCGCCAAGTTCAGCGCGGCGAATTTGTTGTCATCGGGCGGCACGATCGTGGCAAAATATTTCTTCAGGAGCTCCGGATATTTCTTCAGGGCCTCGTCCGTGGAGCAGAACACGACGCCGAGCTTTTCCAGGTCCTCCCTGACTTTGCTGTACACAACCTCGGAATCAAACTGGGCCTCCACGCCGGCCAGGAAATTTTTCTCGGCTTCCGGTATGCCTAAGCGGTCGAAAGTGTTCCTCACGCCTTCAGGCAAGTCTTCCCACGACTTCGCCTTCCCCTCAGTTGCGCTGACATAGTATGTAATGTTCTCAAATATGATTTTCGAAAGGTCTGCTCCCCATGTGGGCATGGGCTTTTTCATGAATATCTCGAGCGCCTTCAGCCGGAAGTCGAGCATCCACTGCGGCTCCTGCTTGATACGGGATATTGTCTCGACTACTTCCCGCGAGAGCCCTTTGCCCGTATTATTGACGTCTTTGGCATCTACAGCGAAGCCAAACTGCTCACCATAACCGGAGCGCAGGTCAAGTAATGATTTGTTGTCTGGCATTTTATCTTTCTCCTTGTTCTTTCATGTAAGCGCCTGCAGCAAGCTTCATGCCGCCTTCCACGGAATAAAGAAATATTTTTCCAGGCAGGCTTGGGCCTTTAAAATCATTCTGTATGAAACGGGTATATTTTGTGGCCGCGGCCTTCCCATCTTCCTGTTCAATTTTCGACAATTTGTGTTTCGTATACGAATATAAGCCTACATGCAGTGCTCCAAATAAAAGAGCCGCAAGAACAAGCGGCTGTGTTATTGACCTGTACGTAGGCCTAGTTCCTAGATGCGCGCTTTTGCCAGCCTTCAAATAATTATCTGCTAACACTGGATCCTCCTCAAGCTGCGTGCTGCCGTTCAATGGAAACTGGATTATTTTTGCCATTTCTTTCGCCTCATCTCAAAATCTCCACTGGGAATATTCTTTTTGCGGGTCCGCGGTCTTTTTTGGTCTCAACCCTCTTTGCAGCAGTCTCGTCCGTCGGCATCTCTTCGTCGTTTCGTTTCATCCAGACAGCCCCTTTATGCAGCAGCCTCTTCTGTCTCCTCGGCAGCCTCATCTCTCATCCACGAGTAGCCCTTCTCCTCCAGGTGCTCCGCGAGCGAGGCGTCGCCTGATTTCACTATCCTGCCGTCGATCATTATGTGCACTTTGTCCGGCCTGACGTAATTCAGCAGCCGCTGGTAGTGCGTGATGAGCAGCACGCCCATTTCCGACTGTTTCGCGATTGTGTTGATGCCTTCTGCGACTGTCTTCAGCGCATCGATGTCAAGGCCCGAGTCTGTCTCATCTAATATAGCCATCTTCGGGTTGAGCACGGCCATCTGCAAAATCTCGCCCTTCTTCTTCTCGCCGCCGGAGAAGCCCGCGTTCAGGTACCTGGCGCTGAAGGACTTGTCCACATTCAGCAGGGCCATCTTTTCCCTGAGCAGCTGCTGGAAGTCCTGCAGACTGAGCCTGCTCCCGTTGCTGAGCGCGTTCAGCGAAGTGCGCAGGAAGTTCGCCACGCTCACGCCCTCTATCTCCGACGGATACTGGAACGAGAGGAAAAGGCCGAGTTTTGCCCTTTCATTTGCCTTGAGCACGGTTATGTCCCTGCCGTCAAACAAGATCTGGCCTTTATCAATGATGTATCGCGGATGCCCCATGACTGTGCAGCTCAGCGTCGACTTGCCCGAGCCGTTGGGCCCCATGATCGCGTGTATCTCGCCCTGCCTGATCGCGAGGTCTATGCCTTTGAGTATCTCTTTTCCGTCTACAGAAACATGAAGGTCCTTGATTTCAAGCGTGTGCATAATTGTCTGCCTCCTTTCCCGCATTTCGCAGCAGTCTTAATTTCCATTTTTCCCCTGACCTTGTTCTTGAATATTTCTTTGCAAAACTCTCGGTATCTTTTCCTGTATATGTTTCCAGTTCTTTGATTTTGCCCAATTCACAGCAGGAGTAAAAACCTAATTGATGGAGGAAAAATATTTCCCCCTCGTAATTTGCCACAACGATGCAGGGCGGCGATCCTGTTTTTCCGGATAGTTGTGCAGCATCATTCACGGCAAGTACCGGCTTAGTTCTCCAGAATACTGAAGTCGCTTCCTGTGACAGCCTATCGAAATACGCTTCGGTCAGGCCGCAGAACAATTTTTGTGGCCGGTTTGTTGGAATCTCTTCTTCCGTCACTCAATCCTCTCCTTGTATCGCATCTCGCCGTGGTCGCAGCGGCCGCAGACGAAGTCGTTGAATATGCCGAAGAATGTCCGGGAGAAGTCCCTGCACGCTTCGGTCATGACCTGCTTGCCGTGCGGCGTCACGTGGTAGATTATCTTCCTTTCCTTCTCTTCCCTGCGCACGAGTCCGAGCTCATCCAGCCTTTGCAGCGTCGGATAAAGGGTGCCCTGCGCGATGGTCGTCTTCTTCAGGTCGTTCAAATCCTTCATCAGGTCGTAGCCATGCGTTGATTTCCTGGACAGCAGCCAGAGCACCTGCATCTGGAGCAGGCCGAGCTCTATCTCTGAAGGTTTTTTCTGCGCAGGAACAGCAGGCATCACAGCAATATGTTTGTTCACAGACATATCTATAGACATACACAGGCAAGTATTTAAACTTTTAGGAATTCCTGAAAGTTCGGTGTTCGCTCTAATCGTTATTTTTTCTTCGGGTGTTCCTCCTGGGCCATGGCTGACTGCTCCGTGACTTCAGCCATGCGCTCTTTCAGGTATTTCAGGTTACGCTTGATATATTTTCTGTGGGCATCACGTTCCATTGCTGTTGTCATATACGGGTCGAGTTCTCTTTCTTTTTCAATAAGTCTCCACACATATGGCTCGAGCTCGCTGTAGCCTGCCATATTCTCTGCTATGATCAGCGTGTTTGCCGTTATGCGGTCCAGCGCCTCATAGTGCTCATCCAGCCATTTGGTATCGCCAGCTCCGTTCACAGAGCGGATTATTGGGGTTCTTTTAATCTCGCCACCGCTGAAAGAAACCGCTTCGTACCTGTAGCCTTTTTGGTCATCCCATGTCCTGTAGACATCGTGCGGCACTCCTTTCATCGTGATCTCGGCAAGCTTGTCGGAATGCGGCGCAGCTACGTGTTTTTTAATCCCCTTTCCGGTAAATTTTATAATCTTTCCCATGCCAAACACCGAAGCCAGCTCAAACCAAAGAAATCGTCACAGCTGCTTAAAGACTATCAAGAAAAAGTTCTTAAAGAGGCCATGCTTCAGGGCTGCAGGACTTTGCCGGAGTCTTCATGATTTCGTCTATGGCGCCGTAGACAAATTTTTGTGCTGTCCGTACCTCAAAAGAACCCCGAACCTGACGGAAGCCGCCAGCCGAGTTCGCGCCCCAGCGCCCGTAGAGCGCATCGACATCCAGGCACCCCTCGTCGAGATGGCAGACGCCCCCGCGCGTGATATAGACTTCTTTCTCCGTTTGATCAAAATAGAAACATGTCACCCATGGGTACCATTTATGGTTTTCAACAGTAACGCGCGGCAGCCCTGTCATAGGGTTCCAGACATCCCAGAAATCTTCTGTCCTGGGCACATATCCGCTTTGGGGAACCTCTGTTTCGCCAAGAAATTTATCGCCTATTTTAAGCTGGCGCTTGTAGTATTGTCTTTCTTCCCGGGTGACAAAGTCTTTTTCAGGATGAGGGCTCTTGGAAATTAGAAAAGTGCCTGTCCTCTCAAAATAGCCCTTCGCGTACTGCGAGAAAAATGCGGTTTTAAAAGGGCTCCTTTTCAGGTGTTCCTGCATGGCATTGAAGTGCAGGTGCGCAAGCTCCGCCGCAGTCGGCCTCCTTATTCCGGGCTGCCGGCCCTGCATGGATTCTATCAGCCTGCTTTCATTGCCGTAAGGCCTGCCTGTAACAAGGATTGAAGGTGAAACTTTGAGTTCGTACGGCTCTATTGAAATGGAAACCCCGTTCAGCAGGTTTTCCTCCGACCTGCCTATGTGGAGACGATGACTCGTCGCCGGCGCTACTGGTATTTCCGCGGTCATGCTCATGCGCAAAATTTGTTGGAAATGTTTAAAAAGCTTTCCGAGTCCACTTTCGTAATTCTTTCGTAATTCGCTGCGAGCGCACCGCAATCTTTAATTTCCCCGTGCGGTTATCTATAGTAATGCCGCTCGAGTCTGTCGTCCTCAGCATAGGCCTGCTGCTGCTCTTCGCGAAGATTCTTGGCGAGCTGACAGAGCGCTTCGGTCTTTCCTCCCTGGTTGGCGAGATATGCGCGGGCGTCTTTCTCGGGCCACTCGTCGGCCTCGTTGCCATAGGCAACTTCCTGGACCATTTCATAACCTTCGGGATTATTTTGCTTCTCTTCCTTGCGGGACTTGAGGTGAAGTTCGAGGAGATAAAAAGGAATATCTATCTCGCCTCCGTCATTGCGATAGGGGCCGGCATGCTGTCCTTCCTGCTGGGAATGCTTGTTGGTTTGTTCTTCTTCCAGAATTTTATCATAGGCTTTGCCATAGGCACTGTGCTTGTATCAACGAGCAACGGCACCCTCTTTGCCCTGCTGATGAAGACGAAATATTTCAAAGAGCCTATCGGCAGGCTCATAGTGGCCACTACCATCGCCGACGACATACTGGGCATTTTGGCGCTCTCGCTCTTCAGCTTTGTCTCCGCAAACCTGCAGCCGAAGATCAACGACGTAAGCTCGCTCTTCTTCATAGCCATAGGCCTCTATCTTGTGGTGCTTACCGTAGGCGAGAAGATAATCCAGCAAGCTCTGAGCTTTTTCAGCAAGTTCCGCGACGAGCATATACTCCTTGTGGTGCCTGTAGCAATAACGTTCCTTCTGGCATTTGCCACCCAGAACCTCAAGCTGACCCTCGCAGCGGGGGCATTCCTCTCCGGCATGACCATGGCAAACAGCCACTTCGCCTCCGCGGTGATAGAGCCCAAGGTAAAACTGCTGGGCCATAGCTTCATGATACCTCTATTCTACGCGGCCATCGGCACCCTGCTCGTCCTGAAGGACCTCAACCTTGTGCTCGTGTTTGCTATCTTCCTTGCGGCCATATTCGGCAAGCTGATGGGCTCCGCGTTTGTGGCAAAATTCGCCGGCCTGAGATGGCACGAGATCAAACTGATGGGAATCGCGCTCATACCGCGCGGCAACGAGAACATCGCGCTGGCGCAGCTCGTATTCGCCCTCGGCCTCATAGCCGCAAATGTCTACACTTCCATAATCTTCGCAATGATCGGCACCGTGATAATAACGCCGATACTCATGAAGATATTTTATGACTAATGTCAAGGTACCGGGAAATTTCGATGCATCAATAACGGCTGGGTAAGTTATCGTACTGTCTCTTTACTGAAAACTAGTTGTCCTGCAGGAACTGCGTGATCGGCTTCGTCTTCGTTGCGACTATATGGTCCTTCTGCTTGCACGCGAAGCATACCCACTTCTCGTCAACCCTGTCCACAAGCCTGCTTTTCTTGCAGTTGAAGCATTTCGAAATGGTAAGTCGCATCGACGGTCTCCTGTCGGAAAAAATCTGCCCAATAGGTTTTTCTCGAAGGCATTATATAAAGATTTTCGTATTCTGGCATCTTCTTTTTGTGATTTTCGCGGAAAAGTTCCCGCCGTTTCAATCACCATTACAGGTTTTGTAAATCTTTTCCATGTCGGGATTATAGTGAAACAAGTAAAGAATTCGGATATGTTTTTACTTGTTTCGCATGTAGCTCACAAGGAAATATGCCCTTTTTGTTTCCTTGTAGAGCTATAAACGTTTTCTCTGCAAGAAATTCCAATGGAAGGGGGAAAATTCTACTTTTCGGCTCTGTTGCTGTGCATAGCCATGGTCTTCGTTTTTGTTGTCCAGGCCTCTGTAGCCGGTTTTACAGAATCTTTTCTTCTAAACTCTGCCAGCTTAACGACAGCGCCTTGGACGCTCGTGACGTCGATATTCCTGCACGGCTCTGTGCTGCACCTGCTCTCGAATATCTTCGCCCTGGGACTCTTCGGCCTGATCCTTGAGAAGATAATAGGGACAAAACGCTTCCTGATGTTCTTCTTTTTGACAGGTATCATAGCCTCCTTCGTGGCTTCATTCTTCTACGCGTCAAGCCTGGGAGCCAGCGGGGCGATATTTGGCGTTCTGGGCATTCTTGGAGCGCTTCGGCCGAAAATGGTGGTCTGGGCCTACGGCGTGCCCATGCCCATGTTTGTAGCCGTAGCATTCTGGTTTCTGCTTGATGTCGCTGGCGTCTTCTACCCAAGCGGCATAGGCAATATAGCGCACATTGCCGGCCTGTTCTCTGGCATAGCCATTGGCCTCTACACTAGGCTGGGAGAAGAAAAAAGTATAAGGAATGCAAAAACGTTAACCAACGAGCAACTTGACGATTGGGAAGAGGAGTGGATGTGAAATTGGTCTCAGCACAAGCCGCTTCTAGAGGCTCTTTTTCTGCCTGCTTCTGTTCATGATGAAGGCGGTCGCAAAGATCAGGACAGCTGCCACAGCCAGGGCTGCCACAAGCATGTCGTCCTGCGTAGTCTGCTCGGGAAGCTTGGTTTGACCCTCTTCGCGCTCGGCCACGGGCAACCGGCAGCTCTCGACAACCATCCAGCCCGCAGGCACGTCGCACGGCGTGCTGTACTTGACGCAGTCAGTGCCGTTTGTGGCAGGCGTTATGACCTGGGCGCACACACTGGGAGTTTCCTGAGGCTCTGTTTCTAGCCGAGTTCCTGCTATGGCAAAAATGGAGAAATTTGCAGTCATGGCTTCATACTCAAGCGAATTCGCACCCTCCCTGATAAGAGACGTTTCAAGCCTTTGCCACTCGCCGCTGCCAAGCCTGTAAAGCGCAACAGTTGTCTGGTTTATGGAGTTCTTGGTAATCCATTCCCTCGGGACAAGAAACGTCACCGAGGCCGACCTGAAGGCGCTGGTGAAATCCTTCGGCGTAATGTTGATGAACTGGTAAACATCTCCCTCAGGCCCGCCTTCAATATCAGCCTTCTCCACCGATATTGAAGCCGCCATGAAGCGCGTCACATGTATCTCTATGCTGACAAGAGAAGATATGTTGGAAGTGACGTTGAGCTTCACCGAGCTTGGCGTGGAGAACAGGTAGATCTTTTTATTGGGATTTGCCAGCGTGCCGCCACCTCCGCCTCCTCCCCCGCCGCCTCCGGAGCTCGTTGATGCGGCGGGCGTGCTCACGGAAAAGTTGATGCTGGTGGCATTTTGGTTCCCTGTTGTGTCATTTATGTAAAGATGGAAGGTGTTGGTGCCCTCGGCTGCTATGAACGTTATGTTTCCGCACCCTGCAAGCGTCGTGTTGCCTCCGCCGTTAAGGACATACCAGCATCTGTCAACGGCAATGTTATCTGCCGCGGTGAAATCCAGGGTTATGTTCGTGCTGGAGTATGTGGTCGCAGTTGGCGAGCTTACAGTAGCGCTGGGTGCCTGCGTGTCGTTTCCGCCTGCCGCGCCTGAGAAGTTCTGGAGGTAGGCTAGAGAAGCGGTGGAGTTTATCTGGTAGCATGGCCTCGAGGATATGCTGGCATCACACTCGGCAGTTATCCTGGTTATGTTCGGTTCCGACCTGCTGCCGCTCAGGTAGTAGAATATCCTGTTCGACCGGGGGAAGACAACCCTTGGCGTGAAATTGCTGGTGAAGTTGTTCATGTCTACCCAGATTGCGCTGTCCAGCACGCCTCCGGAGCTGCTGAATGCCGCTGTTATGTTCGCTGTCGTGACGTTGTCTGTGATGTTCACCACGGCGCTTGCGTTGGCGCTCAGCCAGGTGAAGTTGACTATCTCGGCTATGCGGTTGCTCAGATTCAGCCTGAGCGTGTAGTTCCTGACCACGTCGACTATGCTGTTTGTGACTTCACCGGTGCCGTTAAGGATGCTGAAGCTGATGTTCCTGGGGGCCAGCGTGCTGTCGAGGCCCGCCGTGAATGATGTCACGTTCCTGCTCGCGTTGATGTAGACCCATCTGGTCTCCGAGATGTTCGTGTTGTTCGCGGTGTCGTTTGCGGTTACGTTGAAGGTGTAGTTCCCGTCCGACAGGTTCTCCAGACGGACATGCCATGTGCCGCCCGAAAAGCCCAGGTCATATGATGTGCCGTTGAAATTGAGCCTTGCCGAGCTGACGCTGTCATTGATCGTCGCGTTCACCGTCACGAAAAAGGTTGTGTTGAACGTCTCATTGCTGGGCGTGGGGGCTGCAAAAATTATGCGGGGCAACATCGTGTCAACAGTGAAATTCAGGGCTGCGGAGCTCGTGTTCCCAAAGCTGTTGTTCGCGTACAGCGTCAGTGTGTTCAGCCCTTCCAGCCCTATGGACGAGATGTTGCCGCATGACGCCAGGGTGCTGTTCGTTGCGCCTCCGTCGAGCGAGTACCAGCACCGGTCTATGCCGTTGCCGATCGCGGTGAAGTTGAGCGGCGGGGGAGCGTCATATGTCCTGTTCAGAGGCGACTGCAGGGTTATTATGGGAACAGTTATGTTCACGGTGAAGCCCATTGAGGAGAAGTTGATGTTTCCAGCCGTGTCGTTGGCGTAAACCGTGATGCTGTTGCTTCCGCTGGCAGCAAGGAAAGTAACGTTCCTGCAGTTCAACAGCGAGATATTGGCAGCCCTGTTGAGCGAATAGAAGCACGAGCTTATGGCTGCGTCTGTGGCCGTGAAGTTCAGCGTTATGTTGTTCGTACCCAGCGTAGTGTTTGCAGGCGACTGCAATGAAACTGCAGGGGATACCGTGTCAGCCCTGAAGAGTACCTGGCTTCTGTTAGTGTTGCCGTTCGTGTCGTTTGCGTAGACAGTGATGTTGTTGCCGCCTTCAGCAGCGGTGAACGTTATGTTGGCGCAACCCGGCAGCGATACGTTGCCGCCTGTCGTGTTGATGAGCCAGCAGCCGCCAAGCGCCACGTTGTCACTGGCAGTGAAGTTTAGGGTGATGTTCAGGGTGGCGAATGTCGTGTTCGCAGGCGAGCTGACGGATACCGACGGGGCCGTGCTGTCCAGCGACGATACCGCTGGAAGCAGGTTTATTCTGGAATAGTTCCTGTTGCTTGCCGCATCGGATATGGGTTTCCCGGTGGAGTTCAGCGCGCTCCTTATGGCGGCAGGGGTGAGGTTTGTACCGCTCTCCAGTCTCTCATACGCATGGAGAAGTGCAAATGCGCCTGCCGCCGCGGGCGTTGCCATGGAAGTCCCGGAGAGCACTGTGTAGCCGCCGCTTATGCTCGTGGAATTTATGCTTGTTCCCGGGGCAATGAGCTGGACAAGGCTGTTCCTGTTTGTGAATGAGGACATTGCATCGGTCTTTGTTGACGACGCGATTGCCGTGGAATTAGCAATGCACCCTGGCGAGCTTATGGCTGTGGCGTTGTTGGCATTTCCCGCTGCGGCGAGCACCGAGATGTTGTGCAGCGTGGCGTTGTTGATCGCGTCCGCAAGAGTTGTGTAGCTGCCGTCGCACGTTCCTGTGTAGAGCGTGTCAGTTCCAAGGCTCATGGATATTACTGTGATATTGAGCCTCGTTGCATTGTTCGTGCACCACCGTATCCCGGCCTCCACATCGGAAAATGACCCGCTTCCGAGGCTGTTCAGCGCCTTTATCATCACTATGCTGGCTCCCGGCGCCGCGCCGCGTATCGTGCCGTTGGCGGCCGCGATGCCGGTTACATGCGTCCCGTGGCCGTGGTTGTCCGCTGGGTTGGAGTTTTCGCTGCTGCAAGCGTCGTTGGCGCAGTAGTTGTAGCCGCCCACGACCTTTGCGCAGCTGCCGTTGTTGATGTCGCTTGTCGCATTGCAGCCACCAAGGTCCGGGTGCGTGTAGTTTATTCCGGTGTCTATGATGCATATAGTCTCTCCGAAGCCGTTTATCCTTGTGTCGCCTGCTGCCGCGTTGTGCGCCGTCGTGGCGTTTATCAGTGGCAGGGCATCCTGCAGATTTATGCGGACAGGGTAGTCATAGTCCACAGAAGCCACGTTTGGGTCGTTCATGAGCGCCTCGAGAGCGGCCATGCTTATCCTTCCGGCCACCGCGTTCATCTCTTTATACTCCCGCCGTTCCTCAAAGCCGCTGCCCATAGCGGCGTAGACGGCCACGGCTCCGCGGTGTCCATAGCCCTCTTTGTAGCGTACGACTACCGGCGTTTTTTCTTCCCCCGCGGCTGCGGTTTTTGCCGCTACTGCCGGGTCTATCCTCGGCGCTGCTGCTGACATGCCTGCGAAAAAGACAAGGAAAATTATCGCGGCTGATGCTGTAATGCGGAGAAATTTCATTTGCATCTAGGCTACTCTTGCTCTCCAATGCTAAATACTTTTCTGTCAAAAATAGGGTCATGCTTGGCAAGTTCAGGTCGCTCTTCACGAAGCCTGTCCTGGAGCTTGACATGGAAGGCATACACGATGCGCTGTCTGGGGCCGATGACAGGGGCGAAAAAGAAAGGCTGGAAGCGAACAAGATCCAGGTAACCGCCGAAGTCCTGAAGCTGAACAGCATGCTCGAAGGGCTTTCAGCCAAGAGGGCTGACGACAACTATGTGAACGTGCTCAAGGACCGCTTCTGCGAAAAGAGCATAAAGCTCCTGCAGCAGCTGCCGGAGAGTTATGATATGTTCATCTCTTCTTTGTCCGCAGCCCTGAAGGAAATAAGCGGGATAAGCTTCAAGGAATTCCGGCACTTCCATACATTCAAGGAGGACATGGGCAGAATCGCATCACAAATAAAGAATGTCGAGGAAAAACTCGACGTCCTGGCAAAAAGCTATTTCTCCAGCAGCCGGAAAAAGGTGAACTACGCGCTCAATCTTGCAAATGCGGTGAAGCAGAAGCACTCCGAGTTGGCACGGCTCGAGACAGAGCTTCAGGAGATCGAGAAAGCCGTGCCTTTCCTGAAAGAATCCCTGGAAAGCGGCGAGCGCAAGCTTGCGGAAGTTTCAAACAAGCTTGACTCAATAGCCCGGGAAGTGCACGAGAAAACAGCCTCAATGGAATCGGAGAGATCTATAATAAAACAAAGGATTGGAACAGAATTCGGAAGCATCGACCGCCTGCTGAAGAAACTGCAGCACGAAGATCCCAAAAAATATGATTTCCTTTCAGATTATATAAGGAACCCCGGGGACGCCTTTATTGCCGACGAAAGCCTGGGAATAAGAACTGTCCTTGAGGAACTAAAGGTAAAGTCAAGGAAGGAAGATCCGGAGAAATGCAATAAAGTGATCGAACTTCTGCGCAATATAGACTTCTTCGACTCATTGAGACAGCAGTACAAGGGTATAGCAGAGCGGATCATGGAGCTCCGCGAGTTTAGGGGCGATGAAATCCGGCCGCTAGAAAAAGAAAAGAACCATCTCCTAATGTCCATCGAAGAAAGCAGGGCGGAGATAGCGCAGCTCATGGAAAGGCGCAATATCAAATCAGGAGAGAGGGAAAATATCATCCAGGCTGTGGCGCGCGAGAAAGCCGAGCTCACGGAGAGGCTCCAAGACCTACTGCAGAGGGAAGTTGTGTTGAAGTGAAGCTTTCGGAAATGTATTTATTCTGGTTCTGGTAAAGTCTGGATAGTATGCTTAAGAAAATCGCCGTGCTTGTGGTGCTCGTTGCAGTGTCTTTTTCTCTTATCGGCAGCTATGCCTATGCGCAGGATGACAACAGCTTTATCGTAGGCTTCTTTAACTGGCTGGGATCCATCGGCTCGTCAATAAGTTCGGTATTTTTCCTCTCCCATGAATCTGCCGTGGAACCGCTGGCAACAGATGTCACTACGTCAGCCCCCAGTCAACCATATTTAAGCAGTATAGAGTTTCCCGAAGAAAGCTCTACAATTCCGGACAGTCAGCAAACTATTTCGTATTCAAGAGCCGGAACAGTTTCGAGTTCAAGGATTCGCAACGACATAAAGGCCGATCTGCTGGGAACAAAGACGCCAGGTGGCCTTAAGCCGGAAGTCCGCAAGGCCTTGAATGCCATGCAAAGAGCCGCGGAAAAAGATGGTATAAAACTTGGCGCAACTAGCGGTTATGTAAGCCTAGACAGCCAGATAAAGTCGTGGAATAGGTTATTCCAGCAATATTACAGGGGCTACTATAGCGACACGCAAGATAAAGCGGCTGCCGAAAAGAAAGCAGCAGATGTCCTGAGTTATTCACTGGACGTCCCGGGCATGTCAAGACTCCACTGGGGAACCGAGATATTCGTAAACTCTATTGTTTTTGACGGGTCGGGTTTTTTCTGCATTTCCAGATCACCGGAAGACGAAGCCGATACTGGGGACTGTGGGCTTAGAACATACGAATGGCTTAGAAATAATGCGTGGAAATTCGGCTTTTGCCAGCCCTATGACAAATCCCGGCCAGGAAAAGTGTCGAGACCTCTGCAATGGAGCTACAAGCCGGTTGCCTTGCTTTTATCCATACACTATAAGGTAGCTGTAAATTCAAATGATCTGAAGGGAAGGGGAATTGCAGGCGAAGGTAGTATATTACAAAATTTTGGACGCTACCGCCGGGATTTCGAGGATAAAATCAATGAAGATTGCCTTACTTTTGACCAGAAACTGCCAAAATCATCAATCACCCCGGATGTTGTCTTCGTGCCGATAAATTTCGATGAGAGCGAAAAAGATGCTGTTTACAAGTTTGCCATAGAGCAACTGAACTTTTTCAAAAATGCAATTCCCAATGCTTGCAGCCAGTATCTGAACAGCTTCGCCATTATATCAGTGAATGCTTGCAATGATGAAAGTGTGGCATATTCAGGCGACGAACAGGGCTCCGCCTACGCATGCGGTAACCGCATGTATGCTGCCAGAAAATGTGCAATAAGGAATGGCTATATCACAACAAAAAGGATAATTGGGATTTATAAAGACAAAGAGAATAAAATAGGTGTAGGAGGTTGTGGAGACCTGCCTGGCAGGGTTTCCGTGGCTCTTTTTGGAAAAGCGCCTGATGTTGCAATAGCCCACGAACTTGGTCACAACTTTGGCCTTGGGCATGTTACCGGCCCCTCTTCTTATTGCAACAATCCGCCCGATGCGTGCAAAACAACATACCCGAATTATAACGACTGTACCGCAAGCTGGTGGGAAAGAAGCTCTGACATCATGAGCTACTGCGACTTGCCAAATAAGTATGGAAAGGCTGCTGCATCTTACATAAATCAGCAATGCTCCAACTATATTTCAGGCAATAACAATCAACGCGTTGCTGCAATTGATGCAACCATCCACAAAACCGGCGAAGTGGAGATAGGCTCAGTTCACATAGGCTACGGAGAGCCTGACATGGATGCCCCGGGAAATCTTGTTGTAACTGCAGTATCAGGAGATGATACGCTATCCAGCACAACATTTGCAACAAATTTTGACATGCATGCGGACGGTATTGATGAAAACGGCAATCTTGTATATCTTCCAGTTTCGCTGGATTCCCGTCCAGAAACCATAATCCTGCCGTATTCACCAGCTATTACCGGAGTAAACATAAATAGCGAAGGCCAGGGAATCATAGCGAGTGCGGACTTCTCCCAGCTTGCTCAGGAGGGCCGCTTGTTCTTTGACTCGGAAAGCGGCCCTAAGCCTATAGTATCAGGACAATACGCAGTTCTTGCCATTGGAATCAGTCCCGAAAAAATTGCATACATGGACCTGATAGAAGATGAAAACGGCGATCCGGTGTATGTTATAAAGGGCGTGAAAGGCGATGAAAGCGGGTTGCCCGGATTAGATACCGCAACTTCTGAAAAAGAATTCCTAGCTAGTGTAAGCGCAGCGAATGGCCAGGTTCTCGCCGTCAATTTTATTGACTCTGATAAGCAGGAAGGAGACAACGAGTCAATAGCCTGATAAATCAGCCGGGAAAATCACATCTTCTTTATACCACGGACTAAAGTCCGTGGTTTGCGGGAAGATGGGATCCAGAAT
>CAYJRV010000005.1:0-25932 GCA_964372695.1 uncultured archaeon
GATGCAGGAGAAAACAGAGAGTTCAATAGATATAAAGGGGGTTTTCATAGATGAAGAAGAAATATACTCTAATCATAGAAAAGGACGAAGACGGATGGCTTGTTTCTGAGGTAGTTGAATTGCCCGGCTGCCACACGCAGGCAAAAACCATGGACGAGCTTCTCAAAAGAACAAAAGAGGCAATAGAGGCATATCTGGAAAACGGAGACGTAACAGAAAGCTACGACGAATTCGTGGGTGTGCAGCAGATAGAAGTGTGATAATGTGGGCAAATTACCACGCATCACCAGGAACTCTATTCATATCCAGCAGGAATCTTGCTGCCGGCAAAAGACGCGATATTTTACTTATACTTGCGGCTTCGCCTGCCATGGCACCAAGCCAAAAAACTTCCCTGTATTTTTCCAGCGCGCTTTTGTCAAGTGCAGGGGAATTTATCTTCTGGTACGCCAGGCTGATTGCAAGTTCATAATCATATTCCGGCGGTTTTCCTTCCGTCATATAAGCTTTGAATTCTTCTTCTTCCATGTCAGCCGCCCTCCACCAGTTCCTTCAGCTTTTCGTACGCGGCCAGCCAGTTCTTTTGCGGAGCCTCCGCCTCGCTGTCGAGTCTGTCGTAACAATCTACCATTTTTGGCCCTCGCAGTCCTTGAAGCAGCATCTGGTGGGCCCATTCATATTTTCTGCCGTGGTGGTAGCCTGCCGTGCATACAACATAGGGGATTCCAAGATCTTTGCATACCGCTGCAGCTATGAGTCCGTTTGGCTCTTCGTATCCCAAGTCCCAACTTTCCAGTGGAAAGAACAAATCAGTTATGACACCGTCAACTATCGGAACAAGTTCTGCTCCGACGGTTTTGTAGACGGGCATTGAATAAAGAAGATTTTCAAGAATTACCGGATCATTAGGAGACTGATCAGGTCTGCGATTAAATCTGTTTACTTCTTCCCAGCTTGATGCGTAAGACGTTTCCAGCCCTTCCATGGCACTGAACAATGCCCTTGCATCAGCCATGTGCTCCGGACTGTCCTCGATCACCAGCATCCTCCTGAGTTCTTTTCCCATGCACCACACCCCCATAGTTTATTACTACTAAATAGTGAATTATAGAATAACTAAGTTATTGGTAGATTTTAGCAAAAAATAAGAGATTTAAATCAAGAAATATAATAAATTACTAAATATGAGCAAAAATATAGGAAACAAAGAAGTCAGGCTGGACAAATACGACAGGATGATACTGTACGAGCTCGACAGAAACTGCAGGATACCGCTGACGAAGCTGGCGAGGAAAGTGAGGCGCTCCAGGCAGTCTGTCGAGTACAGGATAAAGAATCTTGTCGAGCAGGGCGTGATCACAGAGTTCAGCACGGCCATAAACCCCTCAAAGATGGGATACCGCCTGTTCAAGATATACCTGCAGCTGAAGAACATAGAAAGCGAAAGGGAGCGGCTGCTGAAATTCCTAAAAAGCGCTGGCAACATTTACTGGATGGGCGAGTGCGACGGCGAGTGGGACATCATATTCGCTGTCTCGGTGAGAAATGAAAGGGAATTCTTTGCTTTCAAGAATGTGATGTTCTCGAAATTCGGCAGCATAATAATAAAATACTACGGCGACATGCTCGTAGATGTCAACCAGTACGTGAAGATGTATTTCACGGGAACAGTAGAAAAGCCGGCGACGTTCGCAGGCGAAGTTGCGGACAATAAGCTAGAGAAAACGGATTCCAAGATCCTCCTGGAGCTGATGAAGGACGCAAGGATGCAGGTGAACGAAATAGCCAGGAGAGCAGGCACGACTCCGGCTATTGCGAGAAGCAGGATGAAGAAGATGGAAAAGCTGGGGATAATAATCCAGTACAGGATAGGCGTGAACCTTGACAAACTGGGCATGATGCTGTTCAAAACAATCATTCACACGGACAAATACACGGAAGAGAATGAGAAGAGGTTCATTTCCTTTATTTCCTCACTAAAAAATACACACTATCTTATCAGGAACATGTGGCAGACGGAACTTGAATTTGCCGTTGAGAGCTACAAAGAATACAACGAAATAATAAGCATCCTAAAGAAAAACTTTCCCTCGTTCATACGCAACGTGGAATCCGTTCTCATGAAGACGGACGAGTGGACCCCCGGGTATAAAAACTTGGTTTCATAAAATTAGACAGGTGATTGCCTTCAAAGCAAAAAGAGTGACGATAACGGCGGCGCTGCCCTACGTCAACGGCGTGAAGCATCTCGGGAACATAGCCGGCTCGATTCTACCTGCTGACGCCTTCCACCGCTGGCTGGACATAATGGGCGTTGAGAACGTTTTCATATGTGGGACAGACGAGCACGGAACGGCCGTGGAGCTGGCAGCTGCCGAGGAGAAGCTTTCTCCGGCCGCTTATTCGGAAAAGTACTACGCTGTCCAAAAAGAAATCTACAGGAAATGGAACTTTGACTTTTCCTTTTTCGGGAGGACGTCTTCGCCAAGCAACTACGAGATTACCCGGGGCATATTCCTGTCAGCCTATGAAAACGGGTATATTATAAAGGAAAAGATAACGATCCCCTACTGCACAGCGGACAGGCGGTTCCTGCCGGACCGCTACATCACCGGCACGTGCCCGCACTGCGGCTACGAGCGCGCCCGCGGGGACCAGTGCGAGAACTGCTCGCGGGTGCTAGACCCGGAAGAGCTCAGGCATCCGAGGTGCTCGATATGCGGCTCGACGGCGATAGAGTTCAGAAAAGAGGAGCACCTTTTCCTGAACCTGCCGCTGCTGCAGGGCAAGCTGGACGAATGGATCAGCAAGCAGGAGCACTGGCCAGAGAACACTGTAAACCTCGCCAAGGGCTGGCTGAAGGAAGGGCTGAAACCGAGATGCATAACGCGAAATCTCGAATGGGGCGTAAAGGTTGCATTAAAAGGATACGAGCACCTGGTGCACTACTGCTGGTTCGACGCCCCGATAGGGTACATCTCGATAACAAAGGACGCGTTCGAGCAGAAGAAAATCAAGGAGAGCTGGAAGCACTACTGGAAGGACTCGCGCATCTACCATTTTCTGGGCAAGGACAACATACCGTTCCACACGATAATCTGGCCCGCCATACTGCTCTCGGCCAGGGACTCGGAGCAGAGGGACACGGACTACCAGCTCCCCTATTTCGTTCGGGGCTACGAGTACCTGAACTGGGAAGGGAGGAAGTTCTCGACAAGCCAGGGCGTGGGGCTGTTCAGCGACGAGGCGCTGGAGCTTTTCCCTGCGGACTACTGGCGGTTCTACCTGCTCTCAATATTGCCGGAGAGCAAGGACAGCAACTTCGACTGGGACGACTTCCAGGCGCGCATAAACAACGAGCTGATAGCGAACTACGGGAACCTGTTCTACAGGGTTACTTACTTTATCGGGAAGTTCTTTGGCGGCAGGGTGCCTGCCGCGGAGCTCGGCGATGACGAGGAGCAGCTCTTTGCGAGGCTGAGGCAGGCAAAAGAGAAAGTGGCGGAACTTGTGGAGGAGGTCAGGCTGAGGGAGGCACTGCAGGAGATACTTGCGCTCGCCGCGGCCACGAACAAATACTTCCAGGAAAAGAAGCCATGGGCTGCCGCGGAAGGCGATAAAAAAAGTGCGGGCACGACGCTGTTCACGGCTGTAAATGTTTTGCGGGCGATTACCGTCCTGCTTTACCCGTACATTCCGAGCACAAGCGAGAGGGCACTGAAGATACTGAATTCAGGCAACAAAAATTTCGATGAGATAGACAAAATACAGCTTACCGAGGGCGAGCCTGTCGGCGCGGAGATATTGTTTAAGAAGATAGAGAAGGAAGAGATTGACAAGGCGAAGAAGTACAGGACAAAATATGCAAAACAAAAAAGAGAACCCGATTTTATAAACATGGTGAACGAAATGCTTCCCATCGACGAATTCAAGAAAGTTGAGATGCGAGTCGGGACTGTGATAACTGTGAAGGACCACCCGAAGGCGGACAAGCTCTACATACTCGAGGTCGACCTGGGCGGCGAGAAGAGGCAGCTTGTCGCCGGCCTGAAAGAGAAGTACTCGAAGGAGGAGCTCGAGGGCAGGCAGGTCGTCGTGATAGCGAACCTGGAGCCCAAGGAGCTGCGCGGAGTGAAAAGCCAGGGCATGGTGCTGGCCGCGGAGGACGGGACGCTGCTGCAGCCCGCCGAGAGGACGGAGAACGGCTCGAGGATCACGTGAATTTGCGGACTTTCGTGCAATCAATAGGCATGGAATTCGGCGATGCCGGGAATATACCACTGGACAGGTTTCTTAACCGGCTCGATAAGTTCATTCCTGATTTCGTGAAGATTCTTGAGAGGCGCGCAAAATATAAAATAATCTCCGGCCGCATGCCCAAACTGTCCGGCCGCTCTCGCTACACAGGAGAAATAGACGGGAAAAAAATGCCGAAGCCAGCTTTTTCTACAAAAATCACATTTAAATTGCAGGAAAGACAAATGAATCCAGGAACAGGCAGGAATTAGGCGCCACGCTGGGCTGCAAAAGGCACAGAGAGGACTCCGGATGAGAACAAGGGTGATAAAGATCCGCAATAAGCAAGGCTTTTTTACGTCTCGAAGAAGCAGAGCTGCACTCAAGACCGCCGTACTTGCGATGATTTTACTGTTCGCTTCGCTCTCCCTGCCGAACGTGCATCTGTGGGGCGCAAGCATAGGCGCGGGGAAGGCTGAGGGGCAGAGCGTTACAGGCAGTTGCTCGTTATGCTTACAGACATTCGGCAATATATGGTGCACTGCAGCAACAGGCCAGGCTATTGAAACATCCGGAACTTGCATAACAGGATTCGGCTGTACAGGAGCTGAAAGACCCATAAGATCCAATGATGATAATCAATGCATTGGAGGCTCTTCTGGAGGCGGTTTCTTGGAGGGTTCTGAAGGCAGCGCTTGCGTAGTCAATGTTCAGTGTCAGCTTGGATTAACATGCGAAAATGGAATTTGTAGCAGAACTTCATCAGGCGGTGGCACGCCAGCGAGCGGAACGACAGCAGGTCAGGCGTGCAGCACGATTGGCAACTTAAAATGTGATGGCAACGAACTCTTCGAGTGTAAAATAAACTTACTATCCAACGTAGGAAATACATGGCAGTCTCCGAGAACAGAGTCAAATTGCGCCGCAACCTGCCAGAGCGAGGCTGCAAGAACAAGAAAGACATGCGAGGGAACGACAACAGCAGGCAGCACAACACCGCCGACAGCCACCCCTGCCAGCATATGCCACAGCTGCTTCACTGCTGGCAAGAACCAGTTCTTCTGCGACACGAGCTCGGTAGGCTTCTTAAATTATTTCTACAACCCGGCTGCGCTGAACAGCGGGAGATGCTATGACAATACGCAGCCAAACATCGATATCTGCGTCCAGGCACGCGGGACTCCAAAGACGACGGAAGCAGAGTGCCCCCCGCCGCCGACGTGCAAGCAGCTCTGCGAGCTGCGCTCGACTGGTGGAGGGTATTATGGAAACCAGCAGTATGGGCAGCAATACACACCGCTCAGCACAATTCCTATCGGGCAATGCACGCAGAATCCCGGAGGGGTGCTCGGAGGCATCGGGAGCATAAGCATAGGCACCGGAAGCCAGCAGGTCGTAAGGCCCCAGCCCATAGGGCGGGGAACGCAGTACGGCTGCTCCGCAGACGAGTTCTGCAGCTGCTACACAATAAATCCGCTGGCGGCCGGGTCTGCATTCGGCCTGACAGGGGGCTACGCCGGCGGGAGCGCGACTATACCCGGAACAACGCAGCTGCCGAACTGGAACGATCCGGCAGCGCTCCAGAACTACCCGAGCGCGCAGCCGAACCAGCTGGACTGCGATGCACCGTCGGACGCGAGCGTGACCGCGGACATCAAGCCAAAGATAGCGCAGGCAGGCGAGACCGTGACAGTCAGCGGCGAGGTCGGGAAGATAGCAAGCACGTGCGTCGGCTACCAGAGGACATGCAGGGCGATAAGGCAGCAGGCTTACAAGGTGAGCTACGGCTTCTTCAAGGACACATATTCGATACAGCAGTGCCCGTCGGAGCTTCCGCAGGTCATACACAAGGAGTGCCTCGGCCAAGAAGGCAAGGACTCGTGCAGCGACTGGAAGCTCACGAAGATAATTATTATCGCGGCGATCGCAGGTATTGCAACGTTCTGCGGATTTGCAGCGGGAACGTGCGCTGCAATAGCGGGAAAATTGGGCATTACAAAAGCAAGTGCTGCTGGCGCGTCGCAGATATCTGCCGCTTCTCAAGCTGCAGCTGTACCGGGAGCCACTGCTTCGAGCGTCGCCCATGCTGCTGGGTACACTCTTGGTAGTTTAGTCGATGCTGCTGCTAAAGCTGGTTTAGCCACTATTAACGTGGCAACACCTGCTTCAACACTTGCAACAATAACTGCAATTACACCTACTACAATCAACTGGGCTGCTGCCTTGCCATTGCTAACAACAGCACCGGCACTTATTTCACAGTACCAAAGACAGTTCGGCTCGCTGTTCGGCAGCCAGTACACAAACACGCAGAAGCAACAGAAGCCCAGCTTCTCCGTGTGCGCGAAGGAGTACAAGACGGACATAGGCTATTCGCCTGCATGCGGCCAGGGCGGCAATGTTATAGGCTTCAAGGAGGGCAGGTACAGCTGCAACCCGGGATCGTGCCAGGCGTTCGAGGGCAAGGACATAGAGATCACGGTGTATGACGCCACAGGGGCAGTAGCTGCGAACACAACAACACGGACAGACGCCACGGGCAAGTACAGCTACACATTCGCGGCTCCGGCAGGCGAGGGCGAGTACAGCGCCGTTGTTGTGGTGCCGGGGCTCAACAGGAACCCGGCCACGGGCGTGCTCAAGGGCGGGAACAGCAGGAACGCCGCATCCGGGAGCGATGCGGGCAGCCAGCAGGCAGTCAGGCCTCTGGACAGCACAGCCTGCACAGCAGGCGTCTTCAGCAGCTATGATGAATGCATCTCCAGCAATGACGCGCGCTACTGCTCGCAGTGCAGCGGTATCCAGCCGCTGTCGTGAGAACATGATGGGGAAAATTTCATGAAAATTTGATGCTCAGAACAAATGGAAAACACCGGTCGGATTCAGGTGAAATGATGAAGACAAACCCGGCAGGAAAGGCGGCAATGAGGACAATTCCGACGGAAAAGACGGCAGGAACGACAGGCGGGAAAATGAAATTCCGGATTCAGGGGAAAGGGCGAGGATGTCTTGATGTTGACAGGGCAAAGGAATGCTGACAGGGCGCAGGGATGAAAATGATAGGACGGGAATGAGATGAGGGCGCAAGCCGGCCGGGCTGGCGCGAAACGAGAGGTGAAAGAATGAAGGCAGAAACAAAAAGATGGATGGATAAAGTAATAGTAAATAACATTAATTTTGGAACATTTTATAATGTTATTTCCATATGGCATTTCTCATAAAAAGTTCCATTATTGATGAGATATGCTATAAATGAGGATTTCGGAGCACCGGAATAACAAAAGGTGAGAAAAAATGAAGAAAGGCAAAAAAACCGGAAAAGCAGGGAAAAAAGAGATCATGGCTATGGAAAAATTAAGAAGAATAATTATCCCCATCCTGAAAGAGCACGGTGTAGTGAAAGCCGGAGTATTCGGCTCATTCGCACGTGGAGAGGCAAAGAAGGGGAGCGATATCGACATCCTTGTCCAGTTCAAGGGCAAGAAAAGCCTTCTGGACCTAGTAGGGCTAAAATTAGAGCTTGAGGATTTGCTCAAGAAGGGAGTTGACGTTGCGGAATATTCATGTGTGCACCCTCTTTTGAAGGAGCGGATAATGAAAGAAGAAGTGAGAATTTATGAAAAGAGATGATGCAGTTCTTTTAAAAGACATAGCAGGGTGCGTTGACAGAATAAATGAGTATATGCAGAACAGAGGCAAAAAAGAATTTTTTCAAGATGCCATGCTTCAGGATGCTGTTCTGCGCAGGCTGGAGGTTATAGGCGAGATTGCGAAGAATATAACATCAGTGTTCAGGGAGAAGCATCCTGAAATTCAATGGCGAAAAGAGGTCGAGAACGAGTGAAAAATCCAGCCACAAAAACCCTGATAAAAAAAACTGAAAATGTTCAAGAAACACGTAGACAAGGACATTCCATTAGACAAACTTATCTTGTTCGGTTCAAACGCAAGCGGGAAAACGCATCGGTGGAGCGATATCGATCTGATTATTGTTTCAAAGACATTCAAGGAAATGAATTTTTTTGAACGGGGCGCGAAGATGTATGACTACTGGAAATTGAAAAAGCCCGTGGACTTCCTTTGTTACACGCCGGAGGAGTTCGACAGGATGAAGAAACAGGTGACGATAGTAAGGGAAGCGGTGAGAGAAGGCGTAGAAATCTGACGGTAAAGCATTGGAAAACAAAACAGCAGTGAAAGGTGCACAGATGAAAATTACACTGACGAAAGATACCGCAAACATTACAATTTTCCTAGCGCTGCTTCTGGTTTCAGGCCTTTCTGCGACAGCCAGCGCGCAGGCCACGCAGAGGTGCCAGGGCAGCAGCATATGCGACGTGCGCATCGAGGGCGGGCAGCTCGTCTACGAGAACTGCCAGAGCTGCGGGACAAACGTAGTGTCATGCCAGAACGAGGTGGCGCCGCGCGTTGTTGAAAGGATTTGCAGGAACGTCGGCGTCGCGGGCGCGGAGTGCGCTGACGGGACTGCCCAGTGCGGCGGGACGGGCATAGCCGACCCGAACAAGATTGTGAAGTTCACTGTCTATGTGCCGAGGGGGCTGAACATCACGGCTGTGCCGGAGCGCAGGGCGAGCATAGCAAACCGCACAGCGGAGTACAAGATAACCATCGAGAACAGGAACCCTGTTGCTGTCGACGCCCTGCTGGCTGCCGAGGCCGATACGGGCTGGAGGACAGAGATCCCGCAGACAGTGCAGCTGGGGATAAAAAGCAAGAGGGACATCACGCTCAAGGTCACGTCGCCTGAGGGCTCTGCGGACGGGGACTATTTTGTAAAAATAAGCGCTTTCGGCTTCCAGTCGGACAACAACAGGGTGGTATTCAACGGCCAGAAGACGGTGATATACCAGGTGGCGAGCAGGACAGCGCCTTCGGTGGCGCTGGACCCGACGACGCAGACAGGCCTGCCAAGCCAGAAGCTTACATACAATCTTCTCGTTACCAATAACGACCCCGCGGACTTCGATCCCACCAGCATAGCGCTTTCCGCTGCTGTCCCGGCGAACTGGCAGTCATCGCTCTCAACAAGAAGCATAAGGCTCAAGCCCGGAGAGACCGGGACAGTGAAACTGGACATCACTCCGGACGCGAAGGCAAGGCAGGGGCAGTACGATTTCACGGCCAACGCGACTGCAAACGGCATCACCACGGCATCAACAGGCCAGCTCGCCGTGAGCAACTGCGGCGACGGTGTCTGCGGCCTGGCAGAGGTGTGCGCTGTTGACTGCCCGCTGGAAACGGATTTCGCGTGCAACGGCAGGTGCGAGCAGCAGAGCGACACAGGAGTGGACTACCTGGCAGAGGTCAGGTTCTCTTTCACGAATTTCATCGTCTGCAGCAAGGGCGCAACGCCGGAGAAATGCAGGTCCGCCTTCAACTCGGGCAGCTGCGGCATAAACAAGGACTGCCTCTGCGGCAACCGCTTTGACGCGCAGTGCAGCATGAGGTGCGTGGACAATGCAGGCGCGTACTACCTCGCCGCAGGCGAACTCGGCGCGAACCAGCTCAGGCGGAGCAAGGCCAATTACAGCTTCGAGTGCCCGTTCGTGAACCTGGACGACATCCGCGGCCTCAGGCAGGACTTCAAGGCTGCGCAGCAGGACTTCGAGAAGTCGCGGAGCGGGCTGAAGGAGAAGCTCAACAAAGCGACGCGCGACGAGAGGGAACAGTTCCAGCCATGCTTTGACGGCCTGGGACAGGTCATAGATATTTTGAAGGGACATGTCCAGTTCCTTGACGGCGTCATACAGTTTCCTGCTGTCTCAAACACGACAGAAGCAAGGTCAAGGAGCGCCGATGTCAGGCAGGCTGTTGACGATGCCTACAACCTTTTCTGCCGTGGCGCTACAGGCGCCCTGCGCATCGTCTCGATAAACGCGCCGGGCAGCGTGGAAAAGGACAAGAATGCAACAGCAGTTGTCAACGTAAAGAACACTGCAGGCGTCAATTATTTCGGGTACTTATCATGCGATTTCACGCCGCCGCGCGGCAGCAAGACCACGGTGAACACGAGCTGCACGCCGGTCTCGGCAGGCAGGCAGGAGACATTCACCCCGCAGCTGGAAGCGGGTGCGGAAGGCACGTGGAAGCTCCAGTGCAGGACCATAGCCTCGCTCAAGGAGGACTGCAGCTCCGAGGTCCACGACCAGTCGAACATCGTGACATTTGAGGTCTTCAGCAGGGACACCTTCGTGAAGGACGTGTCAGGCGCATGCACGGCAGAGGGCGCAAGCTGCACTGTCAGGCTCAGCAACAAGTTCGCATGCGCGGGCTGCCGCATAGAGGACGAGGAATGCACCAAGCAGTCGCAGTCAAACGACACGACCACATTCACGTGCCCGAGGGCGGTGCCGGGCAAGTACAACCTGACGGGCTATGTGGCTCCCACGGCAGTGTGCAACCCGGTGGAGCCCAAAGAGAAGACTGTGCAGATACGCTGCGAGGGATGCGGCGACGGCGTCGTCAAGAAGCCGCAGGAGCAGTGCGAGCTGCCTGAGACAGACAGCAACCCCAGCTGCGGGCAGACAGAACTGACATTCGTGGACAACAGGCGCGGGGTGCGGGACAAGTTCGGCTTCTGCACGCCACAGTGCCAGTGCAGCGCAGACGATTTCATATTTTCATGCGTCAGGGGAGTGGGAGGCGCCGAGTGCAGCGACGGGGAGACGCGGGCTTTCACCACGGCAAACGGGACATGCACGCAGCAGTGCGGGCCTTTGTGCAGCTTTCTGAACTGCACAGCAGAGCAGACAAAGGCCTCGATAATACACAGCCCCGCCCAGCCGACAACAGACCAGGACGTCACGCTCACGGCGACAGGCCAGGCCGAGAGGGCCACGATTTTCGCCGATTCTATTGCCGTTGCGGAGTGCGACTCACTGCCATGCACCTACACGCAGCGGTATCAGGCAGGCAGGCACACGTACTTCGTCTCGGCGATCAGGCTCGGAGAACTGATAGCAGACCCGCCTGCCGGCACCAGGGCTTTCACAGTGGCGCAGGCAGGAGGGCAGCCCTCGCCCGAGCAGATACTTGCAGTGCTGGATCACACGCCGAGCTTGCCAACAGCTGGAGACAGAGTAACCATAAGGGCCCAGGCAACAGCCGGCAGCGGGATAAAGGCCATAACGCTGTCCGTGGACAATGCCACGAAGAAGACGTGCACCGGCTCTGTGTGCGAGTTCTCGGATATATTTTCCCTTGGCACGCACAGGTTTGCAGCGACCGTGACTAGCAACGCGGGCAAGACTAGCAGCTCTGAGACCAGCTTCACAGTCAGCCAGCAGTCAGGGCTGCGTGTTTCTGTAACGCACACGCCGACAAACCCGCGTACTGTAGACGAAGTATTTCTGACTGCGAACGGCAACGGCATCAGGACAAGCATATTCGCGGACGGGCTGAAGAGAATAGAGTGCCTCTCGCAGGCATGCCAGTTCAGCCAGTTCTTCAGCGCAGGGCAGCACACCTACTTCGCGATAGCGGAAGACAGCTCAGGATCCCGCGTGGCCGATCCACTCGAGGGCACAAAGATATTCAATGTGGGCACTCCACAGCCAGGCACAAACGCGACAAACATGACAAACGCCACGAACAACACCAACCTCACCATACCAGGGGAGAACATAACAATTGGCGTATCGCACGCTCCGCAGAACCCGGGCATAGACGATAATGTCACCATAATTGCGGCAGCCAGCAGGACAGTGGACAGGATAGACGTTTTTGTGGACAACTTCCTCAGGAAGACGTGCAATGCGGCCGCTTCATGCTCTGTCTCGCAGAAGCTCGCCGGCGGGCTGCATGAGTATTACGGCGTATTCGCAAAGAACAACACCACCGCAAGAACACCGACAGGCCAGGTCTTCGTGAGCTCGCCCTCGCTGGTCACGATACAGGATGTGGACGTTCCGGAACAGGCCATATTCGGCTCCACGGTGCTCCTGAGCTTTGGGATAAACAACCCCAACCAGTCGGCATTCGGGCAGCTGCAGTGCGCGATAAGGACGCCTACCCAGGCAAGGGCGGCAAACTCGCAGTGCTTCCCTGTGCCGCCGCTCCAGAGCAGGCCGGGATTCCTCCTCGTCGCCAACGAGCTCGGCGTCTGGAACGTCAGCGCGTGCGAGCTGAACATATCAGCGAGAAGCGACTGCTTCGGCTCGCAGAGGCAGGATTTCAAGGCAAACCTGGGCACCTTCACGGTGATCAGGCCGGCAGACATATTCATAACGAACGTCAGGCCGCCGCAGAGCGTGGTGATAAACACGAACGGAACGATAAACGTGACTGCGCAGAATCCGCTGGACAGGAGCAGGTTCGTGCGCGCGTCCTGCAGCCTCAAGGCTCCCAACGGCGGCGACTCCACAGTGCAATCGCAGTGCGCAGGCGTTTCTCTGAACAGCTCGGTCACTTTCTCGATACCGTTCGTGCCGGACCAGCTCGGGACGTGGCAGCTCGCCTCATGCTCGTCTGACTCCTCGCTTGCAGCGGACTGCTCGAACGCCAACAGGACGCAGACCCTGGTTCTCGCAAGGCCTGTAAACGTCGTGAAGTCGGACAGGCTGGAGATCACAGGCGCCTCGCTCTCGTCGCGCAGCATAACCGTCGGTGACTCGGTGAGCGCGGCAGTTCAGCTGAAGAACCCGACGGACATAGACAGGTTCGCGCAGGTCGCGTGCACCTTCAGGACGCAGAACGCCGCGAACCTCATCAACACCTCGGAGTGCACGCTGCTGAGGAAGGACACAGACCAGAATGTCATAGTAACCATCAGGCCGCCCTTCGTGGGTAGATGGAACGCCACGGGATGCACGGCCCTGAGCAGCCTCAATGTCGACTGCGCGCAGAGGAAGCAGGACGACGCAACAGAACCCCTTGGGATCTTTGACGTCAACACTGCGCTGGAAAGCGGAGGCGGCTTCGGCGGAGGCGGAGGCGGCTTCGGCGGAGGCGGGAGCGGCATCAACAGGACGAAGGAGCAGTGCGAGGTCCTGCGGTTCGAGGCCGACTGCAGCTTCATCAAGTCGCTGAACAGGTACGAGATCAAGGCCGATGTAAGCTGGAACGGCGGCGACCACGCGCACGCCATAATAGGCGACGACACCGGGGCGAGGTTCACCGACAGGACATTCACTGCGAACAGGATAATCTCGACGCCGGGCCGCGTGTTCGTCAAGCCGGAGGTGCACAACGCGAACGACACAGTGCTGTGCAGCAGGCCGAGCAAGGAGGTATTCTGCGTGCCGGGAAACATAACGACGTCAGACGCGGTGCAGATAGTGAGGAACATGAAATCCGCGTCAGCGCCCGGGCCTGTCGACGCGGCACTGACCGTCATACCGCTGGACGACATATCGGGCTTCATGCTCACGGAATACATGGACAAGTCCCTCGTTCCAGCCAATATTGTAGTCACGGGAAACAGGAGCATCGTGACGAGCAGCAGCAGGACAGGCTTCGCTGCCGCGGCTAACGGGACGTTCACGCTCCTGGACTTCAGCACGCAGCTGAGAAAGGGCCAGAACATCACCATAGCGTACACGGTGAGCCCGGCTGAGGAAAGGGACTACAAGTTCTTCTACGCGGCAAACTTCTCCGGCACAACGCTGGAGGAGAAGCCGCCTTTCAACTTGTTCATCACGAAATGCCCGCAGATCAAGAGCGTGCTTGCCGTGGGACCTGGCGGCTCCTGCCAGACTTTCCGCACCTCATGCGACGTGCCAAAGGACTGGGAAATAAGGGAGAAGTGCCCTGAGGCAGGCGGGCCGCCCGGAGGCGGCGGAGGGGACTCTACAGGAGCCATAATAGTCGTGGTTATAATAATCGTGATAGCAGTAATAGCCTACAGGAAGCGCAACTCGATAAGGGAGAGGCTGGGATCGCTGAAAAGGGGGAAGGGAACCGGCGAGGAGTTCCCGACTCTGGAGGGGCGTTAGGGAAGCAATCATGCTTCGAAAACCAGACCCGGCAACAGGGGAAAAATATGGAGCTTTCGACCAAGGCGGTTGTACTGATCGTAGTCATGGTCCTTGTAGTCATAGTGCTGGTCTCGTTTTTCCTCTTCCAGAGCGGCTCGCAGATCAGCAAGGCCGACGCGAAGAGCATATTCGAGCAGAAATGCATCGACTACGGGAAGCGCAGCTGCCCGTGGGACGTGACAGAGGAGCAGGGCTTCGACAATTTCCTGCAGTCATGCAAAGTGCTCTACGGCAGCGAGAGGGAAGCCTTCTCCTGCATATACTCGCTCTGCGGGCAGTGCAAGGGCTTCGAGATCGAGAACCTGGAATGCGCCGCCCGCTGCTCGGCGATACAGGGTCTGCAGAAAAAAGGCGGATCGGACATTCCGGCCCTCTGCACCGAGTACAAGTCTGACAGCCGGTGCGGCAGCGTGCAGTGCGGGGTTTGCGGCGGGTAAGGAAAAGTCAACAAGGATCAGCATGCAAACTGCGGAAGGCACTGGCGGATTCTGCTGCCAACTTTCTTCCTGACAATCTTCAGTAATCGACATCAATAATTACCGGCGTTTTGGACTTCACAAGCCAGCCCTCTGTTACCAGGATGCCGCAGGTTTTCTGGCCCCTTATCCTGCAGTCGCCGCCTCTGCCTATTGTGATGACACGGCTGGAGCCGCACTCGATTTTCTGTTCCGGCTCCCTGGAATTTTCCAGCTCAGCCTGCGTCAGTCCTCCTGTTTCCTTGTTGACTATTTTTATTGTGCATGTCGACAGATATGACCCGAAAATGCCTGAAGGAATGTCCACCTTGAATGCCGCATGAACCAGCCCAGGAACGGTCTCCTGGGCGTATTGATCGCCGCTCGGGAAATTCACGGGCACTTTTATTCTCTTCCTGCTGGTATCCGGATATTTGCCGTAGATCTTGTTTATGTTCATGATCACGAATTTCTCCTTGCTGCCATAGTTTGCCACTGACGACGCAGGCCTCATTTCGTATTCAGGCATGTAATTCTTGCTTATCGTCAGATAAAGACTATTCTGTTTCGGACGCATTAACGCCCTTATCTGTAATTTTCCATAGCCGCGGCTTAGAACACCCTCCAGCGGCTCGATCCTGACAGGCTCATTTGTGCCGTCATAGAGCAGGTGCGTGACGATATGCTTGCCGTCTTTTTCGCCGAGATAAACGACAACATGGGTAAAATCTACATCAGGCGTATTTCCGTAGAGGCGCCCCTTCGGCAGGTCAGACCTGAACTCGCTGTTCGAATAATAGATGCCCAGTATGTCTCCCGGAACAAGAGAGCCGTAATCCGCGAAAACGTCGCCATTGCGCCAGTCAAACCATCTCACCGTCCCGCCCTGCGATTCTATGAATTTCGGCATGTTCCATGCATGGTTCTCAACGCCGGTGATGATGTATTTTCCCGGGCCGAATATGTAGTTGATCACTTTTGTCGCGTAGCCTGCGCAATTCGGCCCTTTGAGCAGCGGGTCAGTACGACTTATGAAGCCCTTGTAGCCACCAATGACCGTGACCAGGCGCTGTGATATCGTGTCCTGCAAAGACTCCGCATCTCCGGAAACGCCGAAGGCCTCGGTTTCTTCCAGCCGCGGACCTCCTCGCGCATAAGCATTACCATCATAGCCAAAATTCTGCTCAAGGACCAATTCATTGTTTTCAGAACTCCGGATTAAATTTTCTTCGGGCGGGAGCTGGCCGCTTTGAGGAGACTGGTCTTCGGCGGCCAGGGTGTCTCCCTGGATATCCAGGCTGCAGGAGTCTCCGACATTGTAGCAGACGATTTCTCCCTGATCATTGTAGGCGCAGCCCGAACCGTCTTGATTTTGCTGATCAGGAGTAGTTACAGGGCTGAAATCTCCTGTTCCGCTGTCTTGCAACGTGGAATCACCGCTTTCAACAAGAGACATTACTGCGGGCTCGGGCTGCGCGTCTGCCGGCTGGGAAAAGAATGCATTGAACCATGAGAAAAAACCAAAGACGTTAAAATCAGACTGCGCGTTCGCAGGAACCGCGTAAATGGGCAGGACTGCGGCCACGAGCACGATTATCAGAAAGGGCGGTTTCTTTTCCATTATTCAAGAATTGTCGGAAGCACAATAAATATGTTTAAATATGTTCATCCCGGAACAAACTGGCGTCCGGGTTTTGTTACCACTATTTAAAGACGAAATCTTTATATACGGGCAGGAACAATAAGTATACTAAAGGTGCGGGCTATGGGAAATAATGAAGTTAGCGGAATGAACAGGCGCGAATGGCTCAGGATAGCGGGGCTTGCGCTGGGCGCGGCGGCACTGGACGGGTGCAGAGGCGTAAGTGAGAAAAGTTATGCACCCAGAGTGATAGATTACGCCAGCAAGCTCGATAACGGGTTCCAGCGAGTGCCGCGTCAAAAGTCGTATTTTGTAGTTCTTCATGCAAGCGCAAACGGCGACGAGCCGTCAGAAAAAACTCTCAATATTTTAACTTCGGTGAACACCAATGCCCATTACTTCATTACGAAAAAGGGAGATGTCTGCAAAATAGTGCCCGACAGCCTTGTGGCGTTCCATGCCGGCTACAGCAGATGGAACGGGATAGAGTCTTTAAACAACATTTCAATAGGCATAGAATTCGAAGGCAACGGAACCGAGAATTATACAGAAGACCAGTATTCAGCATTCCGTTATCTTTACTCCGAAACAGGGGGCATAAAGGACAGGTACGGCGTAAGCGACGTGAACGTAGTGCCTCACAGCTATGTCGCCTACTGTCCCAGCGAAAAGGTTCATGAAGAGCAGAAGCTGCCCGGATTGCACAAAAAGCCGCACAGAGGACGCCGCACGGACCCGGGATTCCAGTTCGACAGGCGCGCTGCAGGGCTTCACGACGACCCGGAAAACGATACGGATGTAATGAAAGGAGATATTCTTCCTTCTGAAAATCAGACAAGGCTTGTCATTTATCCGGACATACGCGAGCTTGCTGTCTGTGAGGACAGAGAAATCGCACGCTATACAATAGCCATAGACAGGCACGGGCCAGCACGCGTGCCGCGTGGACCGTTTGCTGTCAAATCCAAAAAGAGTAGTTCTTCCATCCCGGAATGGGGCAACAAATACATTACAGTTTCAAAAGGCGACAAAAAGGATCTTGTCCTGCATGGTGCACCAAAAAGAGATATAATTGACAGGATAAATGCTCTTGCGGGCCGTTTTCTGCGTGATGGAAACATATATAGCGAAGGCACAGACGGCACCATATGGATAATTCCGGTAATTAGGTTAGATATTATTACGGAATTTCCATATATGAATTCCGATTTTTATATAACACAATCATCGGAATTCACTATAGCACTCAACGACGAATGCTTCGACAAGATATATCAGCACATTCTTGTGGGTGCGCCTGTAAATATCTTATAGCTATAGGTCTACAAGAAAACAGTCTGGACATAATTTCCTTGCGAGCTATACTAAGTTCTGCTTATACTTGTGCCAGTTTCTCCAGATACTCATGATAGAACTCCATGCGGTCTTTGTAGAAGGTTTTCTGGTCACTAACAAATTCCTGGTGAGCTGTTTCAAACAGACCGTACCACAAAAACTGCTTGCTGTCTATGTTAGAAATGTTTGGAGAGCAGTAGAAAGCGGCTTGGTAATTTCCAGGGCCGGGGTTTATTATGAAACTGGTGCCACTGCCTGTCTTGACAGGCTTATTTGTAGAGGTGTCCAAGACCTTCCATGCTACGCTGCCGCACAGCTTTTCAGGGTTTACAAGCACTCCCTGGAGGCCATTTGACGCCTGGGAAAGTACGGCAACAGCGCTCTTACCGCCTGTACCGGATTTTGCAGCGACTATACAGCACTGTATGTTGGACGGCCCCGGGCAGTAGCCTTGAACAAAGTTGCCGTTAGTGCACAATCCTGTGTTAACATCGAGACACTCCGAAGTACTATAAGGATCGCGGCATCTGCCATAGGGGGATACAAAATGGGCATAAACCCCCCTGCAGGATCCCTAGATATGCTGCCGTCGTTTAGGCCAGTATCAGCCCAGTACTGAATCTGGCCGTCAGCCCCTGGCGGAAGCACGACAAGCGAAGAGCATTGTATGCTCCTGCCGCAGTCAGCTTTGGTTTCCGGGACGGCTAGGCTGCCCGAGGAATCGAAGAACTTGTAAGTTATTACATGGTATGCAATGCCCTGCGGTACATTTGCCGTGGACCGTATCTCGTAGCTGGCTCCGCTACCCACAGCAGCAGGGCTAATGGATATTTTTACAGCAGAAGGCCGTAGAACAGTTATTTTGTTTGATTTTATAGAATTTGCATAATCTGCAACTTCTATCCTTGAGCCTACATTTTCCAGCCAAATTCTTTTTATTTCCTTGAAGATGCGCGTGTTTTCAAATTCGGGTGATTTTTCCAGCAGCAACGACATCCTTATTTCATTGCCGCCTATTGGAAGATTATGGACCGATACGAATCTTTTTATGGCCTTTTCTGTGTCAGAAACATCGCTATTTACATTACATTTGTTGTAAAGAAGCATTTTCCCGTCTACAAACAGCGAATATTTGCCTATTGTCTTTTTCATTTCATCCGGCCCTAGAATATCGTTCAGCTTAATCTGTACCTGCGCATTTCTGATGAAATATTCGCCGCGATGATGTTCTGCAAACATCGCCAGCACCATGTCATCAGTGAGCTTTGCACTGGGCTCTATATTGAGAGCCTTCCTCACGTTCTCCATATACTGGCCGCCGTAGAAGACGCAGCCGTCGCGTGTTCTAAGGCTGTCGTAGGCAGAGCCGCTTATTTTCAAACTCTGTGCAGTCTTTTCCGCCTTGCATAGCTGCACGCCCATGCAGCCCACACTGTATGAGCGAAGATTAAATATGTCTATGTTACGGATGAGCCCTTCTGACACCTCTATTCCAAGCACGTTTCTTGAAGAAAGCGGATCAGATGTGTAGACGCTTTCCTTCTCGACAAGCGCGGCCATCATTGCCACATATTCTGGCGTCTTTTCAGGGGAGTTTGCAACTATGGTTTTTGCCCATTCAAGAGGCGAATCTGGATAAATCTTGCCAGCCTCTTTTCTCTCTTGTATTGCCTGTGCTAGGGCTTTGACAATGGTATCGATGTCTGGGTCTACAGTTGAAATGTCTTCGTATTCGTACAATTGGGGCAGTGTTGTAGGAATCCTTATAGTTCTTGGAGTGGAATCCGGGTTGAAGCTTTCGACGATGGAGTTGATGTTTGAAGTGACCCATGCATATGCCTCTTTTTCTTTGTCAGTTGAACCCGGCACAAGTGAAATAAGTGTTGTGCCTTGGCCAATTTTTACAATTTTAAAGTCAGGCTTATAGCTATCTGGCAGAATGCGGTATAGCGCCTCTTGGTTCGGCCTCATCAGGTAGCGTACCTTAAACTTGTCGCCGTATCTGCGCATGAAACTTTCCAGAGGCTCTGTTCTTACAGGGTCACTGGCTCCAGGCGCGTGATAAAGATGCGTAATTATGTGAGAGCTTTCTTTCCTCCCAAGATACATCGCCGCGTGGGTGAAATCTATTTCAGGAGTATTCCCGAGTTCGCCGCCTTTCTTGTTTGGAAGATAATCGCTGTCAGAATAGTAGAAGCCAATAACGTCTCCCGGAATAAGGCTGTCATAATCGGTGAAAACTTCACCACTTCTCCAGTCAAAACTCTTCGCTGTCCCGCCATGCTCTCTTGTGGCAGCTGGCATATTCCACGCATTGCCAGAAATCCCCGTTATGTAGTGTTTTCCTAAGCCAAATATGTAGTCATGGACGCGTATTATGTATCCTGCACAATTTGGTCCGCTGCAAAGCGGATCATTTTTAATAAACCCCTTGAACCCATTTTTGACTGCATTCAAACGCTCGTTTATACTTATCCTGCTTTCTGATACGTCGGCATCTGTACAGATGCTATACTTTTTATTAAAGCTGCACCCGGCTCTTTTGCAGGCATCTTCACTGCAACTGCCGAAGATTCCTAGGCAGGCTTCTGCACATGAGATTTTAATGTCACGCGGCGAGCATTCGACAGTCTGCGTGTCTCTGAAAATTACAAGTTCTTTCAGAAGTGTGGAAAGCCTCAAAAAGGCACTGTTGTAGTCGGATACATCGAGAAACTGTCTTATTTGCACGTCATTTATTATACCTTCAAGTTCCTTGGAGTCTAAGCCACATCCCTGCGCATGGCCAAGGAAAAATCTGTTTTCTTTTCGTCCATAAAGAACAAGAAGGTTGAGCCCTGGAATGCCAATGCGGTTAAGCTGATACTGCATCTTGAATTTCTGCGGTATTAGCGTCACAATATCCTGGCCTATTGTTTCCGACGTCTCTATCACAATCCTCACGTTTTTTGTCAGGAATACGTTATTAAGGATTTCTTTGACTTGGTTTCCATTAGTTATCAGAAAGGCGTTGTCGTAAAGCAAAGAAGATGACGCGGAAATTTCACCGCCTATTATGCAACACTGAAAATTGGAAGGTCCGGGGCAGAAGCCGCTTTTTGGTAAGCCACCTTTTGCCGTGCAGCTAAAAACGTTCATACACTGATAGTCGCCATACGGGCGCCTGCATGAAATTGTACTTTCTGTAACTACTTCGTAAGCCCCAGACTGGTGCGTAAAACCAAACAAGCCGCCGTCAGACCAGACAATACACTCTCCTGATTCAGGGCAGTTCCCTCCCGAGCCTACTGTTATAATTACCTCGGAGTCGCATTCAACAGGCGTCCAGTCGAGTGTTATTTTTCCGTTATTTTCCACTCTGTATTTGCACGCAGTGTTTCCGCTGATTGTTACAGAGAAATCGCTGGTCCTGGCGACTCCGCTGCTACTTTCGGAAGCGCCGCATTTGGTTAGGGCACCGCTATAAATCTTTTCCTTCGTTTCCTTGCTTATTAGAGGGCCTGTTGGCATTCCGGGAGGGCCGCACATCAGGATATTATTCGGCCCAGTGCACCAGCCTCTTGTTGGCACCAGGCCGCTTGGGCATTCGAAGCCGCTCTTTGCTACATTGAAACAGCTATACTGCTCGCATGGGAAAACAGTCCTGTAACCGTATACATTTGCCGAGAGAACAGAAAAAACAACCAGAAAAATCAGCAGGCCGAGTTTCATAACAGATTCACTCCGTATACGCCGGAATTTGCGCTAGATTCGACAGCCACGTCATATTCGAACTCACTCGTATCCGAAATTATCCCAGACTCTTCATCAACAGAAGCGTATTCACTATTTAGATCTCCTAAAAATTCAGCTTCGTAGCCTGGCAGGGCATGTTGATCAGGTTTTGGCGTGTCGGCAAAGTCATTTTCTGGCACAAGCGGCTGCACAGCCGGCTGCTGTGCGGAACCAAAGCTGAACAGGCCGGCAAAAAAGTTGTAGACAGCAGAGCCGAGATCGAATGAGCCCACGTAGCCACTCTGGGCATGGGCGATGCCGCCCGCTACGGAAAATGATACGACAGCAACTATCAGGACAGCTATGGCAGGCTTGTTCATAATGGTTATAACTCAAAAAGCCAGGATAAATAACTTTTCCGCCTGGCCAGCCTGGAATTGCAGCCCAACAGATACGCTTAAATAAGCTCCGCTTCTATATATCGTACGACCGATATATTAGGATTTGCGTATGATATGTTGCATAATACTATGCAAATCCTATATAGCGAATTACATCCCTATGCAGCACAAACAACGCAATTCTCTATATTGGCGATTGAAATGAGAGCTGAGGTGCACAGGTCCGGCGAGAGGGGAAGGGGAGAGCACGGCTGGCTCCACGCGAGGCACAGCTTCAGCTTCGCGGACTACTACAGCCCGGAGAGGAACGGCTTCGGAAGCCTGCTTGTGCTCAACGAGGACGTGATAGAGCCGGGAGAGGGCTTCGGCACCCACGGCCACAGCGACATGGAGATCGTTACCGTCGTGCTCGATGGCAAGCTGAGGCACGAGGACAGCATGGGAAACACCGGCGTTATCAGAGCCGGCGAGGTGCAGAGGATGTCCGCAGGCACAGGCGTCATGCACTCCGAGGTCAACGGCTCTGGCAGAGAAAGGGTGCACCTGCTCCAGATATGGATCACGCCGGCGAAAAAGGGCATCAAGCCTTCCTACGAGCAGGCAAGTTTCAGGAAGGAGGAAAGGAAAAACAAGCTAGTTGCAGTTGTGTCGAACTCGGAAGACGGGGCGCTGGCGATAAACCAGGACGCGGAGATATTTATTGGAAGCCTCGGTTCAGGAATTTCCACTGTTCACAGGCCAAAAAAAGGACATGGCGCGTACATCTTCGTGACAGGCGGAAAAATCGAGGCCGCAGGCAGCGTTCTTGAAAAGGGAGACGCAGTGGCGGCATCAGGGGCGAAAGAAATCTTGATCAGGGCGGAGAAAGGCTCGGAGTTTATAGTGATAGAAACCCCTATGGGAATGATTGAATGGACCTTCAGTGGGACGACGAGAGGACGAGGCAGTTCGTGACGAACGTGGGCTTGATAACGACCAACGGGCCCGTCGGGCACAACATCATGTCGGCCGAGTGGACTCACCACGTGTCGTACGGGCCCAGCCTGATAGCCATTTCAGTGAGCCCGAGGCACGCAAGCCACAGGAACATAATGAAGACAAAGGAATTCGGAGTGAACCTCGCGGCAGCTGACCAATCAGTCATGGCGAGCATTGCCGGAGGCAGCAGCGGAGACGACGTGGACAAGGTCGCTGTGCTGAAGGAGCTAGGCTATGAGTTCTACAAGGCGAAGAAGATAGGCGCGCTCATGGTCAAGGGCGCGGCGATGAACGCGGAGTGCATGGTGAAGGAGACCGTAAAGACGGGAGACCACACGCTTTTCATCAGCGAGGTCGTCGAGATCTCAAAGAACGGGAAGGAGCCGCTCATATACCACGGCGGCAAGTACTGGAGATTCGGGGAGCGCATCGCGAAGCCACAGGAGAAGGAGCTCGAGAGGATGAGGAAGCTGGTCGAGAAGCACCGCAGGGAAAAATTACAGAAGACTTGAAAGGCATTACGAATAAGGACCCGGATTGTAATAGGAGATCTCTCAAATAAATGAACTCTAATATTGCGAGATCTCCTTTATAGCAAACTCAACAAAACTTCAAATATTATTGAGATTTGCTATAAGCTGCGGCTTCCCTGTCGGCCTCTGCCTGAGACTCTATAAGGCGCATGACAATAACTCCAAGCAGCTTAATGCCGGAACTCGGGCCTAACTTACGGATATTTTCATTAACGCTAAAATCGTGAATATAATTCATCAAACCGGGATTTTCTCTGCGATATCTTTGCACAAGCATTTCGTATGCAAAATCATCATTCATTTATTCAGCGACACTAATACCAGTTTTTTTCGTCACTCTTGGAAGCCTATAAATCCCATCCCTAGTACGTGTCCGGTGCTCATCACGCCATTTTTAATCTAAACCACTGACCGGATGACTACATTTGATAAGTCTGCACTCACCTTATTTCATACTTTTTGTAAACCGCTTTTTGTGAACGGTCAAATATCGTCTTAAGAAATATTTCACAAACCCTTCTTCGTCTTTTTGCAGTGCTCTGTAGTAGGTGCGCCGTTTCTTGTATTCTATAATCAGAATCGGATAGCCGCTCCACCATAGGATGTGGTTCATGAGAAGGCGGCCAATACGGCCGTTACCGTCTCCAAATGGATGAATCTTTTCGAAGCGGTAATGAGCCCTTGCGGCAAATTCTACAGGGTTCATTCTTGCTTTTCCCAGGAACTCAATTAATTCTTTCATCAATCCTTCAATGTCCTGCCAATCCGGAGCGACGTAATCGCCGACGCGCACATGATAGCGGCGCATTATGCCTGAAATATCAGACTTCGTCTCTCCGAATATGCTCTTATGCCATTTCAGGATTAGATCAAGCGACAGTTTTTCTTTCTGGGCAAGCATCGCGAGAAATACCTTTGCATGCGCTTCTGTTTCTTTCACATCGGGGAGCGGTTTTCTAGGAGCTATTTTATCATGTATTATTTCCCGCGCTTCCCCCAGCGTTATAGTAGAGCCCTCGATGGCATTTGTGTTGTAAGTAAATGCTATGGCAATCTCTTCTTTCTCTTTCTCTTTCACGCTTTGCGGAAGGCTACGCCATTCTTCCTGAAAATTCTTTTTGATATTTTCAAGCTTCTCGTAAAGTTCTTTCTTGACTTCTTTCTGGATTTTCTCTTCCAGCTCTTCCATGTTTTCGGGGATTTCCTTTCCCAGATAGAACTCTTTCGTCACCACCCCTTTTCCCTTTCTGAAAGAATGCTGCAGATAGAAGTATTTTTTTGTCCCCTTCTTCCGTGTGATAATTCGCATAGATATAGTACCATTACAAAGTATTTAAATACCTAATTCTGTAAAAAAATGTAATGGTAATAGAAAGAATGGGCCCGACGGGATTCGAACCCGCGACGTCCCGCTTATTACCCTTTCAAGTCTTTTCTTACTTGAAATAGAGGCGGGTGCTAGCGGCCATAAAAGCAGCTTCGCTGCTCCATACGCCTACCAGGTTTCTCGCAGTCCCCTTCATGACCTTTCTACAAGAGAAAGGGATTTGCACTGAGCTACAGGCCCATGCCATCACGTGCCAAACGAATGCCGCGTGATTTGCTGCTAAGATTACACAATATCAAATAAAAAGCTTAATAAGATAAGCAGAGAGCGGCTTCAAATGTGATGTGCAAAAAGCATGGCAGCTATTTCCTGAAGTACCATCCCAGGAGCAGGACAATCACGGCGAGCAGAATGAGCCACGACTGGAGATCCCAGCTGATCATTGCGGTTGCCAGCAAAATTACGATGGCAACTGCTGTCAGAATATTTTCTTTTCCTGTTTTCATAGAATCAACAATTCCGGGCTTTGCATATTCAGGCAAAAAGCTTTAGTATCTCTTCCTGGAGCGGCCTTCGCGCGTTGTCTTCCTTTTCTGGTGCTTTGGCCTGATGTCAATGCGCTTCTTGCGGTTGAGGCTCTTCCATTTCCAGGAAGCTTTCATGAGCTTTGCTCTCGGGTAGCCGCAGGCGCTGCACTTCTTCAGGCGCTTGTGGTAGCTATGACGGCCGCACCTTCGGCAGCGTATGTGAGTCACCTTCTGGTGCTTTCCAAAGCTCGGTGTTCCCTTCGACATGATTAATCACTCAATGCTGCGCACTATATAATTTAATTTGGCACAGTTTCTGTTACTTCAACTCCATTCCTTGCGGTATATTTAAAAAGCCCGGCTATCTGCTCATCGACCGTTTCAGGGTGGCCGCCACGTATTCCAGGACCTGTTATGCCTGTATTTCCCCCTATTATTGCGATGCGGCCTGATAATACAAGGCCCCCGCCATTATATTGTGTGAAGATATGAACACATGCGCCTAAATAAAGTCCAAGTTTTTCACGCACTTCTTCCATTGCTAGCGGCGTGTCTGTTCTGAATATAACAGAAGACATCCTTATCGCTCCTAGTCGCCCTTTTCCGGGGAAACATATAGGATGTTGTCGCCGCGAACGAGAATCGTGCCAAGCTTGACTTTTTCGCCCTCGCTTACCTGCTCTGCGGCCTCGAGCCACATGTTGAGGTGCAGGTCCATCGCCTGGAGAATGCCGGAAATCTCGTTGCCCTTCTTCAGTTTTATAAGAACTCTCTTGCCTTTTGCGTTGT
>CAYJRV010000006.1:0-25431 GCA_964372695.1 uncultured archaeon
CGCAAACAATAAAAATTTGGACATAAATAGCCATTCAGGTTTTAGAGATAACCAAACAGGATGAAACTATTTATACAAATTTCCCCAATATCTAACCGGTGATTATCATGGCCGAAGCCGATGCCATCAAGAGCGACCTGCTGGATTTCTACGGCACAGAGTGCCCGCACTGCCATGACATGGATCCGCTGGTTGCAAGGCTGGAGCAGGAAACAGGGGTCAGGGTCCAGAAGATCGAGGTCTGGCACAACGCGAAGAACGCCGAGTTGCTGGCAAAGCTGGACAAGGGCTTCTGCGGCGGCGTTCCCTTTTTCTATAACAAAAAGACCGGCAAGTGGATCTGCGGCTCGACTTCCTACGAGAAGCTGAAGGCCTGGGCAACGGGAAAATAGGCCTTGATATTTTTATACTTTATTTTCAAAGGATATCTATGAAAAAAATTTCCAGGTGTGCCTGGCCGACTTATGATCCGCTGCTGATAGAGTATCATGACAAAGAATGGGGAGTCCCGCTGCACGACGACAGGAAGCTTTTTGAATTCCTCGTGCTCGACGCCTTCCAGGCGGGTCTCAGCTGGTCCATAGTCCTTAAGAAGAGGGAAGGCTTCAGGAAAGCATTCCATGGTTTTGACCCCGTGAAAATTTCAAGATACAGCGAAAGAGATGTCAGGCGGCTTCTTTTGGACAAGGAAATAATCAGGAACAGGCTCAAGATAGAGTCGACGATAGAGAACGCGAGAAGGTTCCTCGAGATCCAGAAGGAGTTCGGCTCTTTCGACAGCTACATATGGCAGTTCGTGAATTACAAGCTGGTCAAGAACAGCTACAGGACTATAAGGGAGCTGCCTGCGAGGACAAAGGAGTCCGACGCCATGAGCAGGGACCTGAAGAAAAGGGGCTTCAAATTCTGCGGTTCAACTATATGCTACGCCTTCATGCAGGCCGCTGGCATGGTGAACGGCCACACTGTGGGATGCTTCAGGCGCAGCGGAGCATAATCCCGCTGCCCCTGGGGTCAAAACCTTTATTTATCGCTCGCCATAATTACATTCATGCCGCGTGAATCGATGGGCTTCAGCATCGATATTCTGAAGATTATGGATGAGAACGGCAGAGTTGACCAGAACCTCATGCCGGGCCTGAAAGAGCATGGGATTAAAAAGCTCTACGAATCAATGGTTCTCACGCGCATAGTTGACGACAGGACGCTCAAGCTGCAGCGCGAGGGCCGGTGCGGGACCTACGCTTCCTCGCTGGGACAGGAGGCTGCGCAGGTGGGCTCCGCCTCCGCGCTGAGGGACGAGGACTGGATGTTCCCGTCTTTCCGCGAGGCTGGCGCGCATCTGGTGAGAAAATTCCCACTGGCCAGTTTTCTTCTTTACTGGATGGGCGACGAGCGCGGCATGAAGATACCCGAGAGCATAAACAATTTTCCCGTTTGCATACCCGTCTCAACCCAGATGCTGCATGCTGCTGGCATGGCATTTGCGCTGAAGCAGAAGAAAAAGGACGCGGCTGTCATGGTTTACTTCGGCGACGGCGCCACAAGCGAGGGCGACTTTCACGAGGCCATGAACTTCGCCGGCGTTTTCAGGCTTCCCTTGGTTTTCGTGTGCCAGAACAACCAGTATGCCATCTCTGTCCCTGTATCGAAGCAGACAGCGTCAAAAACTCTGGCGCAGAAAGCGGTAGCCTACGGCTTTCCCGGAATTCGCGTCGACGGCAACGACATCTTTGCCGTATTTTCTGCCTGCAGCACTGCGCTGGAAAACGCACGCGAAGGAAAAGGCCCGGCACTTATCGAGTGTCTCACCTACCGCCTTGGGGACCACACGACAAGCGATGACGCGTCGCGCTACCGTTCCGCTGCTGAGGTGGAAGAATGGAAGAGGAAAGATCCCATAGAGCGGCTGCGCCGATATCTGGAAAGCCACGGGCTTTGGACCAAGGATTACGACAGCTCATTGAAAAAGGAATTCGAGGAAGTTGTTGAGAATGCGATAAAAGAAGCCGAAGCTATGCCCGGGCAGACTCTGGAAGACATGTTTGCATATACTTACGGGAAGATGCCGCAGCATCTTCAGAAACAGCTTAAAGAAGCAAGAGGCGGTTCAGATGAGACTTTCCGATGACGAGATAGAAATAGAGCTGCAGGTCATGCGCGGCTGGAAGCTTGACGGGAAGCAGATAAAGAGGACAATACATTTCGATAGCTTCATGGAAGCAATAAATTTTGTGGGCAAAATTGCGGAAGAGGCTGAAAAGGCCGGGCATCATCCGGATATAGCTGTCAAATACAATGAAGTCACCTTCGTCCTGACGACGCATTCAGAGCACGGACTGACAGAAAAAGATTTTGCCCTGGCAAAGCGCATCGACGAGATACTGGGAAGATAGGTATGGAAAAAATAAACATAGTGCAAGCCATCAATATGGCGCTGCGCCAGGAGATGGAAAAGGATCCTGATGTTATTGTGCTGGGCGAGGACGTCGGCGTTGACGGCGGCGTCTTTCGCGTCACCGACGGCCTCTACAAGAGATTTCCCGGGCGCGTGGTTGACACGCCGCTTGCCGAATCAGGCATTGTCGGCGTCTCGATAGGCATGGCAGCTGCGGGCCTGAAGCCTGTGGCCGAGATACAGTTCGACGGTTTTCTTCCGCCTGCATTCGACCAGCTGCTCAGCCATGCGTCGCGCCTGCGCAACCGGACACGCGGCCGCTACCATGTGCCTATTGTAGTCCGCGTGCCATGCTCTGGCGGGATAAAGGCCCTGGAGCACCACTCTGACAGCCCGGAAGCTTATTACTGCCATATGCCGGGCATGAAAGTCGTCATGCCGTCGCGGCCCTACAATGCCAAGGGGCTGCTTATATCATCTATACGCGACCCCGATCCTGTGATCTTCTTCGAGCCGAAGCGCGTCTACCGCGCGATAAAGGAAGAAGTGCCTGAGGAGGAATATGAAATACCGCTTGAGAAAGCAGAGGTCGTGCAAGAGGGCACGGATGCAACGGTAATAACCTGGGGCGCCATGGTAAAGACCGTCAGGGAAGCCGTCTCCGGGATGCAGTCGAGCATCGAAATCATCGACCTGCAGACGCTCTCGCCGCTTGATGAGGAAACGATAATCAGCTCTGTGAAGAAGACAGGCCGCGCGGTTGTGGTCCAGGAGGCCCCGAAGACATGCAGCCTTTCTTCCGAGATCTCGGCAATAATAAACGAGCAGGCGCTCTACAGCCTTGAGGCGCCTGTGCTGCGCGTGACAGGATGGGATGTAGTGTTGCCGCTGCCGAAACTCGAGAAATTTTACTATCCGGACGCGGCGCGCGTCAGGAAGAACATAGAGAATGTTTTGGTCTCCTGATGGCAATCCCTAAAAGCTGAATGCTGCCGCATCTTCCAAAAGCGATGCCGGGGATTCCGGCATATTTTTGCCAGCTTTTGCCAGCATGCAGCAGGTCCGCAAAAATTCCGCAGGAGTTTGGCATCCAAGTTTTGGCATCGACCTTCCTGAGATTGGATATTTTATATATCTCATCCTGCAATTATATCTATGCCAGACCTGTTCAGCCAGCTGCGCGACATGCTAATAACTTTCCCCTCCGTGGTCGAGAAGCCGAACATGTTCGGCACGAAGCATGCGTACTTCTGTCGCGGGCGCGAGTTCGCACATTTCCACAGCGAAGACCAGCTGGACATACATGTCTCTGTGGACGAAATCAGCGGTATCGCCGCAGATGCAATAGAAAACCCGTTTTCTCCTGACTGGATACTGTTCAACATAAGATCGGAGCAGGACGCGAGGACTGCGATGCTCCTCCTGAAAAAGGCCTATGAGAAGGTGTCTTGACATGGCTACAGAATTCAAGTTCCCTGATGTCGGCGAGGGCATAACAGAGGGCGAGATAGTGAAGTGGCACGTCAGGGTAGGCGACGCCGTCAAGGAGCACGACCTATTGGCCGAAGTGGAGACGGACAAGGCCATAGTCCAGATCCCTTCCCCTGTCAGCGGCACTGTCCTGAAGCTGAGCCATAACGAGGGGGACACGATAAAGGTCGGCGAGACGCTTGCTGTTATAGGAGATAAGAACGAAACACCTGATGAAAAGGCACCTGAGAGACGCGATGCAGGGGCCGTTGTCGGCGAGCTGCCCGAAGCCGACGGGGAGCCGGAGCCTGCTTCGGTAAAAGCCGGGACAACGGCGGCAAAGGGCGTGGTTACAGCTTCGCCAGCAACAAGAAAGCTCGCGAAGGACATGGGGGTTGACATCACGGGTGTTTCAGGAACCGGCCCGGGAGGGAGAATTGCCGACGGCGACGTAAGGAAAGCTGCCGGAGAAGTCTCGGAAACTAAAAATCAGAATTCCGCAGTGCCCGACAGGCCGACTGTGATAAGGAAATATGACATGTTCGGCTACATCGAGCGCGTGCCTCTGCGCGGCGTGAGGAAGGCCACGGCGAAGCACATGGTCGAATCACTGTATACAGCGACACATGTCACCCACATGGACGAGGCTGACGTTACCGGCCTTTATTTCATAAGGGAGAAAGAAAAGAACGAGATGATGAAGAAAAACATCCACCTGACCTTCCTGCCATTCGTCATCAAGGCTGTCATAGAAGCATTGAAGGAGCATCCTTACCTCAACGCTACGCTGGACGACAAGTCGCAGGAGATTGTAATCAAGAAATATTACAACATAGGCTTCGCCGTGGACATAGAGGGCGGTCTCCTGGTTCCCGTTATCAAGGAAGCCGACAAGAAGACCATAGCCGAGCTTGCGAAGGAGATCCAGGACATGGCGGAGAAGACGAGGAACAGGACTCTCGATCTCATGGACATGAAGGGAGGTACGTTCACGATAACTAACATCGGCTCCATAGGCGGCATTTTCGCGACGCCCATAATAAACTATCCGGAAGTCGCCATACTGGCCATGGGAAAGATCATGGACAAGCCTGTTGTCCTAGACGGGAAGATCATGATCAGGAAAATCCTTCCCCTCTCATTGTCCTTCGACCACCGCGTGATAGACGGTGCAGAGGCCGCGCGCTTTGTCTCGGATCTCATAAAGCTGCTCGAGGACCCGGAGAGGCTGATGATCGAGTGATCATCTTCTGTATATCCACTCCGGGTTCATGTACCTTTCCTTAAGAAGTTCGCCGGCGCGCTGCAGCTCGAAATCTGTCCAGCCGCCTCTTTGATAGTCTTTGTTTTTTGTGAACGCCGCGGCGAGCGCATTATATAAGTCTTCCTTGGTGACTTTCCTGTGGTCCGTTATTGCCGTAACCCTTTCTTTTACGGATGCGATTCCCTTGTCTGAAATCTTCGTGCGGCCGACTTTCAGGAATCTGAACATCTTCTCAACGTCCAGCGTATGCAGCAGCGTGCCGTGAACCAGCACTGCGCCGCAGCGCTTTGTCATGGCCGACCCGGAAACTTTTTTCCCGCTGATGACGATGTCATTTATCGGCTTGAATTCTGACAGGATGCCGAGAAGCTTGAGCGCCTCAACGATGTTCCCGCAGACATGCCTGTAAATCTGGCCGATGTCGTTGGGCAACGCAGTGTCCGGAACAATAAAGCCGTACGTCATGCCTTCCCCGTCCTGGTACATCGCGCCGCCGCCTGTTATGCGCCGTATTATATCAACTCCGTGGATTCTGCAGGCTTCCGCGTCGACTTCATCATGAACTTTCTGGAAGTGCCCTATTATGACCGCAGGATTTTCCCACTCGTAGAAGAACAGGGTTGGCGGCGCTTTTCCTGAAGCTACGGCTTCGATGCACGCTTCCTCAAGAGCCAGGTTCATCTGGCCTTTTCTTCTTTCGGGGCCTATAATTCGCCATTCCATTTCACGGCCTCCCTGACTACCTCTTCGATATCCTTTGAAGTTATTCCGATCAGCTGGATATTCTTTGCGTTCATTATAGCGTCCACCCGGTCCGCTACCGAATCCAGCTCTGACAGCTTTATTCCAACGACGCTTTCTTCTACAAGCTCAAGCAATTCTTCCGGATGCACGAAGAAGTCGCCGCTTATTGTTATGTTATCAATGCGGTCGGAATAGTCTACATCCACGCGGATGAGCTTCTCTGCCTTTTTCTCTGCGAACCCGTGCATAAACCTACATTGGTGAGGAATCGATATAAACTGTTAGTTCTTTTTCAGAAACTTCTCCACCCTGTCCATGGCCTTTTCTATGAGCCTGTAGTCGGTGGCGTAGCTGCAGCGCACGTAGCCCTCGCCGAAGCGGCCGAACTCGACTCCGGGCATGACAGCCACCTTCGCTTTCTTGATCAGCGTTTTGGAGAAGTGCATGCTGCTCTTGTCGAAGCCTTTTATGCTGGAGAACGCGTAGAAAGCGCCTTCCGGTTTCCTTGTTGCAAGGCCGATATCGTTCAGCCTTTTGTATATCAGGTCCCTGCGTCTTTTGTACTCCATGACCATTGCCTTTGTGTAGGAATTGCCCATCCGCAGAGCCTTGATGCCGAGCATCTGCGATATTGTAGGCGCGCTTATGGTCGTGTAGGGATGCATCTTTGTCATCGCTCTTATTATGCTCTCCGGGCCGCACGCATAGCCGAGGCGGAAGCCGCACATGGCGTAGCTCTTCGAGAACGTCTGCAGCGTGATGACATAGTCCTGCATTCCGTTCAGGCTTCCGATGGAGAAATGCTTCTTTTCGTAGACCATCTTCTCGTAGGCCTCGTCGCTGAATACGTAGAAGTCAAACTCCACAGCGATGTCCGCGATCTCTTCCAGCGTCTTCTTTGAGACCACGTTGCCCGTGGGATTGCACGGCGTGTTGAGTATAAGCGCGCCGGTCTTCCTTTTGTCAGCGACTCTCCGCAGGTCGTCGGGGTTGATCTCCCAGTTGTTTTCTTCTCTGAGCTGAAGCGCGACGGGCTGCGTCGTGAACATCTCCGCCAGCGGGACGTAGCCTAGGAACGAGGGATTGGGTATTATGATCTGCTCCGAGACATCCAGCGAGGCGGCGATGCCGAGCAGCAGCGCTTCCTGGCTTCCGGTTGTCACGACTATGTTATCGATGCCGCATTTTATTTTGTTGTCCCTCTTCAGTTTTTTTACGATGGCCTCCCTGAGCTCATGCCTGCCCGCAGGCGGCGAGTAGTGGCTGCATTTGCCGGCGATTTTCCTGATGTAAGAAACCAGAGGCTTGGGCAGCGGGAAGTCAGGCTCCCCCGGCCCCAGCGAGATTATCTCCTTGTGCTCCGCGGCGATCTCGAGCAGCTGCGATATCACTGCGTCCGGCAGCTCTGCCTCGCGCTCGGAGACGTGTTTCATGCAAATAGATTGTACACGTCTCTTATAATAGTTTGCCCCCTTTCCGGCCCCGTGGAAATAATTGACATGCGTTTGCCGGAGATCCGCTCGATGAACTTGATATAGTTCTGCGCATTCTGCGGCAGTCTTTTGAACTCGGTTGTGCCGCGCGTACTCCCCCTCCAGCCAGGCAGCGTTTCATAGACGGGTTCGACGCGGCCCAGGTATTCAGGATCAAAAGGAAAATCACTAGTTTTTTCCTCGTTTATTTTGTAGCCAACACAGACCTTTATCTCAGGAAATTCATCCAGCACGTCCATCTTGGTGACCCACAGTGCATCAAAGTTGTTCAGCATGTCAGAATATCCCACAACTTCGGCGTCGTACCACCCGCATCTTCTTTTCCTGCCTGTCGATGCCCCCACTTCGTTGCCGTTGATCTGCATCTTTTCGCCTATTGAGTCCTTCAGCTCTGTCGGGAAAGGCCCTGAACCGACGCGAGTGGTGTACGCTTTCACAACGCCATAAATACCAGTGATCTTGTTTGGGCTTATGCCGCTGCCGACAGCCGCCCCAGCTGCGCCTGTGCTGGAAGATGTGACATAGGGATACGTTCCGAAGTCCACATCCAGATGCACGCCCTGCGCGCCTTCCAGCAGGACACTCCTTCCGTTATCGATCTGTGAATTGAGGAATTTTTCCGTGTCTATAATGGCAACGCCGTATTGTTGCAGTTTCTCCACCGCTTTCATGTAGGAAGAAATTATTTCATCTGCGTTCAGCGGCTCACTGCCGTAGATACGCATGAGCAGAATGTTTTTTTCAGCTGTATATTCCCTGACTTTTCTTTTGAATATGTCTTCGTGAAGCAGGTCGCCTGCGCGTATTCCAACCCTTCCTGTCTTGTCTGTGTAGGCCGGCCCGATGCCGCGCAGCGTAGTGCCGATATGTGATCCGGTCTTTGCCTTTTCTGCTTCTTGTGCAGCTTCAATTGCCATGTGATAGGGCATGATTACATGCGACTTGGTGCTCAGAAGAAGCCTGTCCCTAACGTTAATGCCATTGTCCGAAAGAAACTGAAGCTCATCTAGCGCGGCCTGCGGGTAGAAAACAACGCCGTTCCCAAGGCCGCAAATCTTGTCATCATGAAGAATGCCGGAGGGTATTATGTGAAAGACATATTTTGTGCTATCTACCACGACAGTATGTCCCGCGTTGTGGCCACCCTGATACCTAAATATTATGTCATACTTGCCTGACATCAGGTCTACAAGCTTGCCCTTGCCCTCGTCTCCCCACTGGGCGCCAATAATAGCAGTAACCTTCCCTCGCTTGGCAGAACTCATGAAACCTACATAATTAAACAGAAGAAGGATTTAAGGCTTTCTACCTTTTCTGCGCCTTGTAGAAGAGCTTGCCTTTCTCTGCCAGGGCTTCCAGCTCAGGGTGCTCGGGCAGGAACTTCTCCCTCACGTAGGGGCACGTCGGCGCGACCTTGTAGCCGTGCTCCGCAGCGAAAGCAAAGGCGGCCTTGCAGAGCTCTGCCGCTATCCCGCGGCCGCGGTGCGTCTCATGCACAAAAACTTCGATTATGTCCATCACGCCGTTGATGAGCTTGTAGATGAGCTGCGAGTCGTGCCCGGCTATGACGACGTAGAAGCGTCCCGGCTCGCGCTTGATCTTCAGTTCGCCTTCCATTGCTCTTCCTTTCCGGGAAGTTTTTTAAGCTTATTCTGTTAGATTTCCGGATGAAGAAAAAAATCCAATGCGGCAATGCGGTATACGCAGGAGTATCCAAGCAGGGCGATGTGCTGTACTTCTTTGGCTACTCGGGAAAATTTGCAAGAAACCTTAATGCGCTGGCTTTTTGCGCTGCTACTTTTTATCAGTTCCGTGGCCTGCGGTCGCAGGATAGCATAGATGCAAGACGAACGCACAGGGTAGGCAACAAGGAATACCTTCTGCGGCTGCTTAATTACGGGGAAGTGCGGAAACTCAATTCGGCAATGGCTTTTTATAAAGAAACAAGGGAAAAAGGCCTCCAGTTCGACCTTAAGAAAATTTTCCACAATCGTTATTAACATGCAACTCAAGACCTTTCACATAGGCCCAATGGACAATTGCGTCTACCTGATAGCGGATGGCAAGGACGCCCTGGTCATAGACCCTGCGCACAATTCGGCCTCTCCAGTGATGAAGGAGGCGGAAAAGCTCGACGCCACGATAAGACTCATCCTCAACACGCACGGCCACTGGGACCACATAGCGGACAACCAGCCCCTGCACAGGGAAACGCAGGCGCGCATCGTGTGCCACAGGAACGACGAGGATTTTTTGCTTCATCCGCAGTCGCAGGGCTTCCAGCTGCCCTTCGAAATAAACCCGACCATGCCGCAGCAGCACGTCTGGGAAGGCAGCACCATAGTCGTCGGCTCGCTGCGCTTCCGCGTGATGCACACGCCAGGCCACACGCCCGGCAGCGTCTGCCTCTACGAGCCTGACGGGAAGATGCTCTTCACAGGGGACACGCTCTTCGCCGGAACATACGGCCGCACAGACTTTAAAGGAAGTTCTGAGAATGACATGTTTGCCTCCCTGAAGCGCCTCGCGAAGCTGCCTCCGGACATAGTCGTCTACCCCGGCCACGGCGAAGCCACTACAATTGGCGAAGAGAAGAAGTGGATTGAAAAGGTTGGATAAATAAGCCGGTTTGTTTTTATGGTGATTTCGCCAGCGTATTTATAAAATTTGAATAATAACATAGAATATGGGAAAGTTCAAGGGTGTAATAATAGAGGAAAGCCTTGAGAAAAAAGGCATCCTAAAGAAAGTAACTATAATTTCAACGAAAGTTGAAAAAGTTACGGAAAAACACAAAACACCTCATTTGAAAAGATGGACTTTACACACAGTAGAAATATCAAAAGGTCAGGCGGATAAAATTTCACAGAAAGTTAGTCGGTCTCTGGATTCCTCCCATAACAATTGGTATGCTGATTTCAAGAATGATAAATACCACTACATTATTTTCCGAAATAAAATTTTCAAAGTCGACCGTTCCAAAAAAGAAGAATATGATAAGGTTGTGAAGTATGGTTTATCACTTGGAATACCGGACTATCAACTGGATTTCTCGCCGGCTATTAAGGAATGGAAAAGATAATAATTTTCAGTCATACTTCTCCATCTTTATCCGCTCCGCCGGGACGCTGAGATCCAGCAGAGCCTGCCTCGCGGACTCGCACATATGGGGCGGCCCGCAGGCGTAGAAGAGATTGTTGCCAAAGTCATGGATTACTTCCTCGAGCATCCCCTTGTCAATGCGTCTTGCATAGCCTTTCCATTTTGGATCCGTGTTCCTTGTCAGCGTATGGACGACCTTAACGTTTCCGTTGTTATTTAGATTTTCAAGCTCTTTCCGGAAGATTATGTAGTCATGTGTTTTGGAGCTGAAAATTAGAGTGACATCAATATCAAGGCCTTTCTCTGAAATATACCGCCACATGCTCCTGAAGGGCGCGATGCCGCTGCCTGCGGCTATGAACACCAGATGCTTGGCGGACTCATCCAGGGTGAAGACCCCGTAGGGGCCTTTTATTTTGTAGATGTCTCCTATTTTTGCATGATCACAAAGAAAAGAAGACATAACACCATCAGGGAACTTCTTCACCGTCAGGTCCATTATCCCTGTTTCAAGCGGGCTCGATGCTATAGACAGGGGCCTTGCTACCGAGCCTCTGCCGGGTATCTCCGCTGTCAGCATCACGAACTGCCCCGGCCTGAAAGGGAAATCCTTTCCCTTGAGGTCGAAGCGGAACGTCTTCGTCTCAGGTGTCTCCGTTACTATCTCGAGCAACTCCACTTCATGCTCGTAAACCTTCACCATGGCTAAATGTCGGGCAGAAAGAGTTATAAGTGTTGCTATGGCTGCATTTTTTTGATTTTAAATAATTCGTCGCCTTATTCATATAATGTCTCCGGCAGTCCAAGAAGGCACGATATTTTTCAACGAAGGATATTTGCGCCTTCCCATTGGCGAGGAAAAACCGCACCTTTCGCCTCTCGTGTACTTCGGCCCAGTTGAGGAAAGCGTGGGCTGTGGCGGGCTTTCTGCCAACTATAAGTTTACAGTTCCGGTTGATTCACTGAGACAGACCAAGGAGTTTCCACTGGATGGCAGATACAGAAAAATTGATGACAATACAGAAGCAGCAAGGACGCAAAAAGGCGGCCTCGAATTAAAACACAGAGGCAGCTTTACTGATGGAACCAAGACAGTGTCTGTATTTTCTCCTGAGGAATATGCGCGGATAAGAGAGCATTTCTGAAATTGTTAGTTTCACGTCTTCTTCATCTTGAAGACGCCTGAAACCGCCGTCTTTAGACGGTATGTATTAGAGGCGTCTTCGGGATCACATCTCCCCACAAACCAGCACCTTCAGGTGCTGGTATTAAGGAAGATATGATTTTATAAATTTTGGGCTTACAGTAGTTGCATCAAAGATAGCAAAAAGATAAATACCGTTTCAACAGGGACCAGGCGGAGATGCTGGTGGTTTACGCAATAGGTCTTGGAATCCCTCTAGAGCATATGTTTCGTGTTCTCGATGTTGCCGACAGGGCTTATTTGTTGGGCAAAGTTGACAACACTATGGATTTGCATGATAATTCTGATAGTTATCAGCTTGATATTGAGTCACTGAGGCAAGAGGCAGAATCCAAGAGGCATCTGTGGCCAAAGCAGGAAGATGTAAGCTAGAATTTTCACCCCTTCCATATCTTCTCCTTCTTTCCGCCGCGCGCGTTCTCCAGGCGCGCGAGCAGGAAGAGCAGGTACGACAGCCTGTTCAGGTAAGGGATGATCTCCTCGTTGATGCTTTCCTGCTCCTTGAGCGCGACGACCTGGCGCTCGGCGCGGCGGCAAACCGCGCGGCAGACGTGCAGCAGCGCGGCCGTCTTCGTCCCGCCGGGCAGTATGAAGTTCTTCAGTTCCTCGAGCTGCTTGTCTGTCTTCTTTATCAGCTGCTCGAGCTCCCGGTTTCTCTCCGCATCCACCCTCTTGATCTTGTTGTAGAGCGGCGTTGAGAGGTCTGCCCCTATGAGGAAAAGGTCCCGCTGCACGCCCTCAAGTATCCCGATGATTTCCTGGTCCGCGGCCTCGGCTGCCCCGACGCCTATGAAAGAGCTCAGCTCGTCCACGGTGCCGTAGGCCTCGACGCGCTGCGACTTCTTGCTCACCTGCATGCCCATGTTCAGCGAAGTCTCGCCCCTGTCGCCTACCCACTTTTTCTCGACCATTTCATGCGCCCCTCAGCAAGCCCTCATTTATTACGTTTTTGTCCAGAAGTTCCTTGAAGAAAACATCAAGCCGCTCTTCGCCAAGCTCCCTGAGTTCCTCGAGTGTAAACCACCTGAATTCCGTATGATCGCCATCGAGCTGAGGCTGGCCGTCTATTTTTCCCACGTAAGTCAGCCTGACGACGTGCCTGCCCGGCATGCGCAGTATATCCTGCGCAGCAACAAGCTTTGGTTCCTCCTCCAGCTCAAGGCCGACCTCCTCATTTATCTCGCGCCGCAGGTTTTTCATCAGCGTCTCGCCGAGGTTTATCCTGCCTCCAACTATATCCCACTTCGCCCCTACTTCCGGGTATTTTTCAGAAGAACGCTTCACAAGCAGGAACCTTCCTTCTCTGTTACGCAGCAGCGCCTTCACGCCCACCTGGAGCTCCATGATAACACTTCAGAGGGAGTTTTTTAATAGGTTAGAAAAAGGGGGATTATCGGAAAAGCCCGAATCATAAGCCCATGCGGCCTGAAGCCTGAGCTTTTGCCGTTTCCTCCATCAGCCAACTAGCGGCCTGAATCAGCCATGCTCCCAGAAACTGCGTTCCGTCCGGCTTTTTCAAGTTAGCAGAAAAGCAAAAATCACGCGCTTTCCCTGGCGATAACAAGTGGCTTCGTCTTCTCGGCTTCTTCCTGCTGCTCCGCCTCTTCAGCCTGCTCTGCGGCGCTCTCGGGTATGAATTCGCACACGCCGCCCACGCATGCCAGCTCCTTCGAGCCTGTTGTGTTGTCGTCTCTTTCGTAGAGCACGATGTTGGCAAAATCCACTGGTGGCATCCTCGCCACGAGTTCCTCGTATTTTTCCTTGCTTATTTCTTCAAATGGCGCCAGGCGGTAAACATGGTTGGAGCGCGGCAGGAATGACAGCCCGCCAAGCATGTCCCAGTTGCCATAGATCCAGTTGGCTGTTTCCAGCCATTCGTCCTCCCCGACTGATATTGTGACTGACGGGTTGTGCTCGCAGTAGTTATACTTCACCATCTTCCAGTATTCCAGCTGCTCGAGCGCAGTGAGGTCGTTCCTCACTATTGCGCCTTCGGGAGCCTTCACGGGGAACTCCAGGACATAGGTGGCTGCCGAGCCTTCAGTCTGGCCGACTTCCGGATGGAAGGGGAATTTCTGGTCCCTGAGCATCTGGAAGAGCGGGTCGTGCGCAGCTATGCGTATGCGCCTTATGTAGTATTTTGAGTGGCGCTGGTGCATGCCGGATGCCGCATCCACCAGCTGCGAGACTGTGCCCGAAGGTTTCACGCAGGTTATGCACGCAGACTGGTTGATGCCGAACCGCTTGGCATACTGAGCATTTACAGCATACGCGTACTCCTTGAGCTTCTTCAGCGTTTCGGGGTTGCGCACAGCTGGACAGTCCCACTGTCCCGTGAGCGACACGCCCAGCAGCCGTTCCTCGTCGCAGTTCTGCTTCCATTCCTTCGAGAGGTAGGGAAAGTTCGTGAGCGTCGACTGGTAGGTGCCCAGAATGGTGGCTATGCGCATCTTTTTCATCAGTGATTCTTCCGTGTCTTCGGCCCTGCATATGATTTCAGTGAGGTTGCAGAACTGCTTGCTTCTCAAGATTATCTCGCCACAATTTGACACGTAAACGCCGTTAGCGTCGAATGCATGAGCATCGTGAATAGTGCAGTCATAGACAGGCTCAATCCCAGCTGGGTTGATCTCTTTTATATTAGCGCTGAACTGCTCTCTGTTCAAATTTCTCTTGTATTTCTGGAGCGCTTCTGTAAGTCTGGATTTCTTTGACGGCTGGCTGAAATTCACGCGTTCTGCAAACATGGCAATATTTTCACCGCTTATCACGAGTTCATGATCCGCCTCGCAGAAATATTCTTTCTGCCCGCCTCTCCCATCAGGCAGGCGTCTTAGACCTGCTTCACGTCTGTTCTGGTATATTGTGCTGATTATTCCCAGCCTTGCAAGCATGCGCTGCGCAGCCTCTAGGTTTTGCAGCGAGTTCGAGGAAAGCCTCACGCTTACGCCCTTCTCTTGCGTGCCTTGCGCAGAGCCATCTGCATCAAACCATCCCTGCAGAAATCCTTCGTGGAATGCTGTAGATGTTTCCTCTATTATATCTGTGACGGATTTATTCTGGTACGTCATACCATACGATGTCGCAAGCTGTCCCAGCCCAGTTGAGCCCACACGTGCATACCCAGTCTTGGCAATGTGTCCCGCAAGGTCACTACGGCCGCCAACTGTGGCGTGGACAAGCGCAACTGCGTTCTGCATCATGTCTGCTTGATCTTCTCCCCAGTAGTCAAGGTTAGCTTTGCCTTTTTCCTCTATATTGCCGTCTCCGAGAAGGTTTCCAAGAAGCCACCCCTCCTCTCTTGTGCCTCTGCCATCCCATCGCAGCGTCCTATGATTATGCAAGACAATCTCGTCTCCCGGCTTCAGCTGGCCGACTTTTTTCCATTCGGTGCGCATGACTTTCGGACTTTTGTAAGAAACAACACGTACTGGGTGATCTGCTGTTGCCTTAAGCGAAAAGCCACGGTCAGTTCTTATCTCGAACACTTCCTTGATGCCTGTGTGAAAGAATCCTCGCGAATAGTAGGGCTTGCTATCCACAATAGCTTCAAATTTTTTGCCAATCAAGTTCTTGACACGTTTAGGGCCTTCCGAAGTCGTGATCCATGTTTCCGTCGTCACGCACGGATTCGTCCCCGTTGTTTCGTAGTGATCGCCAAGCAGCTTCCATCTTCGCGCCGGCAGCTGCTTCTTGAGCGCGCCGCGGTTGAATATGCCTCTCTCGCCGGTGCCGCTCTTCGCGAGAGCCAGCCACTCATCAAGGAACTGCGTCGTGGTCGGCTTCTCAAGGTAGACTGCGGAGTTGTTGGCCATGGAGCGCTGCGGCTCTGTAAGGTAGAACTGTCCTGTCTTTGCGGCGCGCATCTGCTCGTCATCAAGGTCAGAAAGCGATATGAGAGCTGTCCTGCGCACGCCGCCCATGACAACGACCTCGCCTATCTTGCATACGATGTCATGCACGTCAATGTTGCTCAGGCGCTTGCCCTGCTTGCTCAGTATTTTCCTGCGGCTGAATTCGAGCAGGTTTCTGAGCGGCTCCGGGCCTGAACTCCTTCCGCCCATGGTCATGAGCCTTGCGCCTGCGGGCCTCACATCTGAGAAATCAAAATCAATTTCCTTGCCTGCGTACCACGTTTTCAGCCCCAGCGTCAGCGCGTCGCACCAGCCTTCCTTGCTGTCCTGAATAGCATGCGCTGGCAGTTTTCCCCCTGTCTGCCTCCTGATGATGGGCAGCTCCTGAACAGTCTGGCTCTCCACGGAGAAGCCGACTCCTGCGCCGCACATGGAGAGGTACATGATCTCCGCAAAGTCCTCCAGTTTTCTTGGCGCTATGTAGGAGCAGTTGTATGCGCACACGTTGCTCGCGGCAGCGGCCTTGCCGGCGCTCCAGAGCAGCCTCATGGAGGGCATTGTCTCCATTTTCAATATCGCTTCCCTTATTTCCCTGTACTCGTCTTCCGTGAGCTTGCTGCCGATGTTTTCCCGCATGAAGTTGATGTAGCGGTCCACGGACTCTATCCAGGTCTCGCGCCTGCCTTCGCCCTCGATCCAGCGCGAGTAGCTGCGGTAATACACGAATTCGGCAAGCGCGTTGCGAAAATACTTCTTCGATTCCGTCACGAGCTGCCTGACGTCTTCCGGCACGAGCTTTGCCCTTTCCCTGAGGCGCGCGCGCTCGTTTCTGTAGAGAATGTAGTGCTTCGCGGTCTTCGCGTGGCCGTTCTCTATCAGCACCTTTTCCACCATGTCCTGTACGTCCTCGATGTGCGGTATGTGACCCGGCGCTGCGTTCTCCTCAAGCAGGGCGACAACCTGGTCTGCCAGCTTCGCCGCAAGGGCGCTGTCCTCGCCTCCCACGGATTCGGCTGCCTTGAATATTGCGCTGGCGATCTTCGCCTCGTCAAAGGGCACGATGCGTCCGTCCCTCTTCCTCACCTGTGTTATCTTCATCTGATTATCTCCTCCTCAAGAACACGGATGTCCTTCTTTTGCCCGAGAAATTTGCGCCTGCCAGGCTCAGTATTGCTTCGTCCTTGTGCAGCGTCCTTGCGTAGTACATGTAGAGCGGCTTCGTGACGAAGCCGATAAAGCTGAAATATGCCGATGTTATAGCCGGGGCGAAGGAAAGGCCGGACAGCTTCAGGATCATTCTGGCCCGCAGGTGCGTTGCCTGTTTTGTCCTGCTATCTGGCTTGTATTCGTATCCCATCGAGCTACCTCCTCAGCATTTTTATTTCCTTCTCGAGCATTCCGATGTCCTCGTACTGCCTGTAGACCGAGGCGAAGCGGATGTACGCTATGTCGTCTATCTTCTTCAGCGCGCGCATGACAAGCTCGCCTATATGCTTGCTGGTCACCTCGTTCTCCTCCCTTATCGAGTTCTCTATCCTGTTCACGGCGCCCTCCACGGTCTCCATCGGGATCGGCCTTTTGCCGCATGCTATGAGTATGCCCTTCATCAGCTTCTCCCTGCTGTACGGCTCCCTGCGGCCGTCCTTCTTCACGACCATTGTCATGACCTCGGGCCTCTCGTAAGTGGTGAACCTGCGCTCGCACTTCTCGCACTCGCGCCTGCGGCGCACAGAATCCTCGCTCTCCCTCGTGTCTGTGACCTTTGTTTCGGCGCCGCAGAACGGGCATCTTACCATTTTATGACCTCGGGGATAGCTACGCGCAGTTAGTATCATCCGCCAGACCACTAACCACCAGGCAGTAACACACAGCCACAAGATATTGTGTGTTACTTCACAACAGCTACTATATATTGTATGTCATATATAAATGTTTCTCTTCTCGAGAATTGGTTATTGCCGCAATGCCGCGCTTCTATGCAAAAAAATTTCATGCACTTTTTCAGCGGAAAGAAGGCGCCCTGGTTAATTTTTCTCGCGCCTTTGTGAATTTTGGCCAAAAGCCGTAAACCCTGAGTTATAACCTTTCTGTGCTGTCTTCTCGCCGACCGAAGATGGCTGTTCGCTAGATAAAAATAAAAATGGAGAAGATCGCTGGCAACGATCTAGTCCGGATGAAAGATGTGGCAATCACTTCTTCTAGCGGAGATATGTGCACACCTTATATAAAGGTTTGTGATAAGCAGACGTAGATTTTGGAAACTGTATTCCCTGAAATATACTGAGGGACATTTCTTTTTGATGTCGGCAGCGGAAAAAGGAAACGGCAGGATCCGGTTTAATAATTTCCCGGCCCTAATAGTTATGATGAATTCCGCAAGAAAATATGCCTGGCCCATGCTGCCGGCGCTGGTTTTCCTCCTCCTGCTGGCTCTGCCCGCTTTTGCCATCAGCGTGCAGGTGACTCCTGATTCCGGCACGCTCACAGCGATACGCAACGTGGACTGCGGTCAGGGATATTCCGGCGACCGCGCCCGCATTTCAGTATTCAATAAGGGCAAGGGCGGCGTCCTCTGCTGGTACTACACGAGCGAGGACGCCGGGAGGCAGAAGCTCACGCCCAAGTGCGTGGACAGGAACAACAACGACTCCTACCCGGCCACGCTCTTCATGCCTGCCGCCGGGCAGAGGTCTGTCGACGTCTTCCTGGAGTGCTTCGAGTTCTACGACGGCATCAAGGACGCCTGCAGCAGCGACTACACGTACGATGAAGCCGTAGCCAACGAATATTCCTGCGCCAACGCCGCCGGAAACGGCTGCGCAGGCAGCACCATAGCTCCGCGCCACTTCAACCTCACCTGCGACCCGGTAAGGTTCAACCTCACGCTTCCCAACGGCACGGTCAGCCTCTATACTGGGCAGTCTGCCGAAGTCCGGACAAACCTCACAAACGACATGAACGAGACCATTTCCTGCGACCGTGGCATCGGCTTCCTTGCCCCCTACAAATCGAGCTTCAGCTACCGCATACCTGTTTCTGCCCCCGCAAGCGGCTCCGGGAGCTTCACCGCTGTCGGCTCGGTGACGTGCACATGGGTAGGCGGGACGAGGCTTACAAGGACGGCAGAAGTCACGGTGAACTACTCACCTGACCCATGCCTCGACGAGCTCGCGGACGCGCGCGCCGCCTATGTGCGCACAGACTCCGAGCGGCTTTCAGTCCTGAAGAAAATAGAGGGCGCCGAAAAGCAGGGAGCCAGCGGCGTGCCGCGCCAGCTGCTCGCCTCGGTATACGGCTATCTCTCCGCAGCGCAGCAGGCAATAAACGACGCCCAGGCCCTCTGCAACGAGAGGAACAGGACAGACGTTTTGCTGAAGACAGCTGCCGCAAAAGGCGCGCTCCTGCTCGCGAAGGGCCAGGTAGAGCTCGCATCGGCATCTGCGGACGCGGCGCTCGGCCTTCACCAGGCCATCAACGCGACATTCAACAACACGCAGCAAGTCGACCAGCAGGGCAGCCAGGGCAACGGAAGCGCTGCGGCTGCGGCCGGCAACGGCTCCGTTGTAGTGATCAACGCCACGGGCGGCCCCCTGCCCGGCCTGGCGCAGGACGCCTTCATAGCCTTCGGCATAGCCGCCCTGCTGCTGGGCATAATAATCGTGGTGATCTTCGCCATGTGGAAAGGCTAACTGTAAAAGGAACGAGCAGATGTTTTTTTGCTGGCGGCAGTCATAGTAAAGTTTTCAATGTGTTCTTAGACGAAAAAACAGTCATCGGATATCTTTGATTTCCGGGCATACTGATATTATTTGTACAAAAATTAATGTCTTTTGCGTCTATAAAAGTTTTCGAACCTTTTATTAGACAGAAAAAAACAGAGCGATAATCATGGGGCACCTGTTCCTCGACATCGAGACCTATGTTTCAAAAGACAACGAGCAGAGCGGGATAAACCCCTACCTGCCCGGGTCCAAGGTCCTTGTTATCGCCTACAACTACTACGACGGCTTCCGGCCTCCAGCCAAGAAGGACGTCAAGCCGCCTGTTTTTCTCAAGGAGTGGGAGTCCGACGAAAAGGCCATTCTCCTGCAATTCCTCAAGCTTCTGCGGGAGCTGCAGCAGAAGGACCCCCATCTGAAAATTCACGGCTTCAACATCCTGAAGTTCGACCTGCCCTACCTGTTCGGCCGCATGAAGATGCACGGCCTTGCAGGCGAGCAGGAGCTCCACAACATCCTCTTCCGCTCCTTCGGCACGGACATGATGCAGCTGGGCTCCCTGATCTCCGGCTATACCAGGGAGAAGGAGCAGCTCTGGGGCATCAGCCAGAAAGAAGCTAACAGATTCTTCGGCATCCAGGTCAAGGAGGGCTCCGGCGTGGACTGCAGCCGCTTCTACGACGCCGGGGAATTCGACAGGATAATGCGCTATTGCACGCAGGAGTTCACCTTCGAGCAGCTCATGGACGCCTTTTATCTGTACATCAGGCGGTTGATGGACGGGAAGGATTACTGACGCTTTTCCAGCATGGCTGCAACGCTTAAGAACATACCCTGCCAACTTCTTTCCATGGCCGAAGTCACAAGACAGACATCCGTCTCCAATGCGATAGCCATCACCCCCCGCGCTCGCCGCATATTCAGGGCGCACGGCATAGAGTTCATAGGCAAGCAGCTGAGCCCGCTGGAGAGCATCGAGATCGTGGCCCGCGGAAACAATCTAACAGAGGAAAAAATAGACCTGATGATCAAAGAGATCAACGAGTCCATGAAGGAGAAGGATCTCCCGCCTGAGCATGCAATAAAGCTCACGGACAAGGCCGCGGCGAAGCTGAAAGAGCTTCTGCGCGCTAAGAAGGGCAAGAAGGGCTTCCGCCTCCGCCTGGCGTCTGACGGCTGCGGGCTCTACACCTACGACATCGACTTCGGCACGAAGGCCATAGGCGAGGAGCTGGCCCTCAGCTTCAGCGGCCTGAAGTTCTACATCGAGAAGAAGTTTTTGAGCTTGTTGTACGGCACCGAGATAGACTACGACCCGTCAAAGGACGGCTTCGTCTTCAACAACCCGAACGTGAAGGATTAGCACTTTTCACTTTTCAGGTGTTTGGGTTTTCTTTAAAAATGTAGACGGTAAGTAAAAGCATGATAAAGAAACTGCGGCACTTATTTTATGGATATAGCAACCATAGGGTTTATTCTATTGGTTACCAAGGAAGGAATATTAAAGAATTTGTTCAATTGCTGAAGAAAAACAAAATAAAAACCCTCATAGATACAAGAAATTCCGGTTTAAGTAGAAAACCACATTTCTCTAGAAATGCCTTAAAAAAAGCAATAGAAAAAAACAACATGACATTTATTGCATTACCAGACGTTGGGGCGGAAAAAGAATTCCGCAAATACTTGAAAGAAACAGGAAATATAAATGCGTTTTTTAAGATGTATAAAAAGAATATTTTAGAAAAGGGATCTTTTGATAAACTGGCAAAACATATCAATGGCGAACCTGTTTGTATAATGTGTTTTGAGAAAAATCCTTATGAATGTCATAGGCTTATTTTAAGCGATTTAATACACCAAAACCTGAATACCGCAGTAGTTCACCTCTAAAATTCTAAACCAGAAGGTGTTAAAATGGAGACACTGAAAAATCTCGTAGTTCTGGGTGAATCTTGGCCAGAAGTGATTAAAGGCGGGAGACAGGCCATCTGTGTTGCAGCTTATTCTCAGGAACTCGGTTTTATAAGACTTTATCCAGCAAGGATTGATTCACCACTAAGAGCTTGGAATATTGTTGATGTTAAAGTAGAAAGGAACCGAAAAGATAGCAGAAAGGAGAGCTGGAAATTAGCAAATTCAAAGGACTGGGAAAATATCAACAAAAACATTAGAGTTATCAGGAAGCTGAACGAGAAAGAAAGAATAGAATTTATAAGAAAAATACCGTTGTCTGCCACAGAGAGCCTGAATAAAGAAAAAATAAGCCTTGGTATCGTCAGACCTGAAATACTAGGCTACGAACTAAAGGAAACAGGTGTAACACCCTCCTATCAATTAACACTAACTGGCAGGAAATTGCGTTCAAAAAAGGATTTTGGCATTAAACCTTATATCACTTATAGATGTTTGCCGGAGTGTCGAACAAAAAAAGCTCATAATCAGCAATTATTGGAATGGGGAGTCTACATGTGGCTTAACAAAAATAAAGCGAAGAAAGAGCGAGAAAAGGTTTTTGATAATCTTAGAATTAGTGACACTGCATATGAGAAATATTTTGTTGTAGGAAATCTGGCGTATAAGAGAAAAACTTTTGCAATAATAAATGTAATTAGGTTTAAACAAAAATAATTCACTTCCCCATAACCCTCCGGTAGAACTCGATATCCTCCTCAGACATCCGCGGCTTCTGCATGACTTTCAGCCCCTTCACGTCGCTCTTCTCGAAGACAGGGCACGAGCCGCAGACGGAGGGAGCCATTTTCTTTTCTAAAGCAGAACTGAGGTCTTCTTCTGTAGGGCAGGTGTCGAATGTGCCGCGGCAGTGGGGAAATTTATCTTTGATTTCGATGTTTTTGGTTTTCTGGTGTTCGACAAATTGCATTCTATTGTTAAACTCTTTCTGGCGTTCATACATTCTTCCGCGGCCCATATGTATCACAAAGAACCTTCAATAATTTTCCTTTCTTCTTTCGTAATTCCATAAAGCTGATAAACCAGCTCATTAATTTCATCTTCCAGTTTTTTGATTTTCTCTTTAATTTGTGATTGGTCAGCCCCGCCTTTTTTGACGATTTCTTTCAAGACTTCATCGGATTTTGGAACAGAAATGTTGAGAATCATGTTTTTGACATCTTTGGCTTTAGCAAGTTTCTCGCTGTTAGAATTAAGATAAACCTCAGCAAAATCCCTGATGTTCCTATCTTTGATTTCTATAAAGTCTTGAGAATTTATGAAAATTTTATTTCCATCTGATTTTATTTTTTCAAATTTTGCATTATCGCTGAGATTGAAAGATACTTTTGGTAATTGATGGAGTTTATCTGTTTCTTGGCCTTCAAGAACAGCATCTATATCAACAATTCCTGATTTATGCAGTTCAAGAATTTCATCTGCCTTTTTGATAATCTGGTCGGAAATTTTCTTTTCTTCTGCGGTTTCTGGGAGTTTGATTGGAAGGCACTTTAAAAAGTTAGTACTATATTGAAAATATCCGCCTTGTTTTATTGGACATATTTTTTTAAGATAATATTCAGAAACGCTTGAGTTCAGGATACCCAAAAGATATTTTATATTAATTCCTGATTTTGGTACTATTCCATACACACCAGCAGTACCTAAAACAAAGAAATTTCCATTATTATCAATCGTAAAATTATTCTTATTTGTTAGGGCTGGTGTCAAAATTTTTGGCTGACTAAAAAACTTAGCTTGCTCATAGTACATTAAAGCATACCAGACACCATGTAATTGCTGAGCTGTTTTACCATACCACTTTCTTTCTCTTATGGCTTTTTCATTTGATTTTATGAATTGAAAAGTGCCACTATAGCGTTCACGTAAAACATTCTCGCTTAACGGCTCAAAGTCTGTTTTGTCATGTGGACATAATACATACAAATTTGGAAATGTAGTTAACCATTTTCTGACGTCTCTGCCGCGTAATAAAGGCTTTATTAAATCTGTTTCTATAGATCCCTTATCTATCTTGGACTCGAATTCTACTAAAATATTATTTTTCTTATTTATGGTTCCAATAAGTAAGCTGTCCTTTCCCGTCTGTATACCTAATAATACCTTAGAAACATCTATAAGTTTTGTTTTTGTCAAATCAATCTTTTCTAAAACCTTAGATTCTTTTTTCAAAGAAAATTGCCATGGTTTGTCGCTTAATGTGCTTTGGTCTACTTCAAAAATATCAAGAAATCGATCACTATACTCTTTATCCTTAAAATGGAAAAAGACGTCCTTTATTAAATCTGGTTTCTCATCTTTGACAGAAATGAATTTAAATATATTTTTAGATGGTTGCGTTCTCTTACATATCATTATAGCCGGGTAGTTTGTGACATCTTTGAATACCTTTGTTCTTGCAAAGTCAATTATGCTTATTATCTCAGAGTTTTTCAAAATAAATTTTCTTAGTTTTTCACCATAACCTCTGTTTGTAAACTGATTAGATATTATGTACCCAAATTTTCCATTTTGTTTCAACCAATCCAAACCGCGTTCTATAAAAACTATGTAAAGATCAAAGTTACCAAATGCGGATTCGTAATTTTCTGAAAGTGATTTTCTAACACGTTTATCCAACATCTATACCCTTACATACGGCGGATTACCCACAACAAAATCAAACTTCTTCTCTTTTATGCTGTCTATTTCATCTTGCTCTTCAAGGAAAGCTGAATGTGTGTAGTCTATTATTTGCTTTTGCGTTGGCTTTTCCAGTGAGTCTGTCCTGTAAATCTTGAATCTCTTTAGTTTGTAGTCCGGATGTTTTTCTCTGACTTTTTGGTACAAGTCTATGATTTGGAACAGAAGATTCATCTCTGCAATGTGGCAGGCAAATGGGTTAATATCCAATCCGTAAATATGTTCTTGGAGAGATTCGAGTATTATCTTAGCTTCATCTGGCGATAATCTGTTTACAATTTCCTTCCAATTCTTTGGGTCTCTTAATTCTCCTTTATCGGTTTTCCTGAATTTCATCAAATATCTGCTTATCAGCCTTCTTGAAGCCCTTACCACGAAACCACCTGAACCGCAGGCAGGATCAAGAAGGTCTTTAGTCTCAATGTCATAACTGTATGTATAGCCAACAGATGTCAGAATATAATCAATAACTTCAGTTGGAGTATAAAATTCACCTAACCTTTTTCTTTCTCTGCTTGGTAGGTATTTTTCGTATAGATTTCCAAGAATATCTCTGTCTACATGAGTAAAATCAAACTGATTTAAAATCCATAAAACCCTATTCAACAATTCGTTTAATTCACCGTCTCCTGTCCTAAACCAATCCAAAATACCGACTTCATAGAAATGAGAATAGAGACCTTTAGCGCTTTTATATGCAAACTCAAGAATTTCTTTATTGATCTCATCTTTGCCAACTCTTTCTTTTAGAAATTTTCTTAACTGCTCAATACCGCCATTTGATATATTCTGTTTTAAGAATTCTTTATCCTCGCAAATCCTGATAAACAATAATTTATTTAATAAGACATAAATGGTTTCCTTGCAGAAAATTTCTTTTACTACATCATCGGAAACTTCTTCTTTCCCTGAATATTCTTTCCATAGCTCATAACCTGAAAATGTCTTGTACTTTGCATATTTTTCTTCAAGCTTTTGTTTGTACTTCGCTATGCCGTGATTCAATTCATGGTTTCCTTTATTGTTCTTGGATTCTCTTTCAGCTTTGCTTAACTCAGCTTGATATTTGCCGTATCCTTCTTTATACTCGCCGAATGCCCTTAATGTATAGACTAAAATCAGATTATTGGCTATGAAATCCAACCTATCAAGAAGTTTTCTAAATCCTACATCTTTTGTGATGTCTATTCTTGCGTAAGTCTCATCAAATTTCTCATACTTGCTCGTATCAAAAAGTGCTTCTTTGGTTAAGTTATTCATAAACAAAATCTGGCTCTTTTCTTCACCGGATAAGTTTTCTATTGGCTTTCTCTGTTCCAAAATCTTGGAAAAATCAAGGTTAACCTTTAACTCACTTCCTGTTTTTTTGACTTCCCATAATTTAAACTGCAAAAAATTTGTCAAACCTATAAATCGGGTCGTTTCTTCCTCGTACTTGAAGGCTTGTTCTTCATGGTCTTTTTTGTCTATACTTTCTGTTGGCCTTTTTGTCTCAATTTTGATAACAGCAAAATCATTTTCATCAATTAT
>CAYJRV010000007.1:0-12804 GCA_964372695.1 uncultured archaeon
CGTGAAGAAACAAGACATCTTCTTTTCAAAAATGAAATCCATGAGGCGTTTTGAAAATGGTTCTGGAATTCCTTTTCAACCCCCTACTAAGCCTGCAGTCGGCGCTGGCTGTACTGATTTTTTCCGCTGTCATACTCGTTATAATCAACGTGTTCTACAAGATCCTGATAAACCAGCGCGCAGCCAAGGCGATAAAAGACAGGCAGAAGGAACTGAGCAAGAAGATGCAGGACGAGCGCAAGGCCGGCCACACAGACAAGATGAACGCACTGATGAAGGAGTCGCTGCAGGAAAACAGCAAGCTCATGAGAATGACGCTGAAGCCCATGATAGTCTCGTTCATAGTTGTAATAATATTCCTGCCGTGGCTGCAAAGCGTCTACGGGGACCGTTTGGGGCAGGCAAACAACGACACAGGAACAATCGGGCTGGGGAACGTAAATTACACTTTCACGGTTAACGGAGGCTATGCCAGCATTGCAGGCTCAGCCGAGCACAAGGGCGGGTGCGATGCCCAGTGCCTCAGGATAGACGGCAGGAGCTATGAGATAACAAGAGAAGGCGGCAACACCAAGTTCGCGCCTATTGTTGCGATATTCCCCTTTGCGCTCCCTCTGTTCGGCAATACAGCCGGCTGGCTCGGCTGGTACATCCTCGTGTCGATACCTCTGGTCATAATCATAAGGAAGCTGATGAAGATCTACGTGTGATGGGATGAGCACCTTAGCAGAAACTCTAGATGCAGAGGATAGTTTTTGGAGAGATTGGAAAGAATATGACAGGAAACAGATAAGAAAAATTCTTCACAGAAGAGAGCCGCTATTAAACCATGCCGTTTACAGCTTAGAAAACCGCACCATTTTAGGCACGTTCTCTATTCCAAGAAGAAAAAGAAAAAGGTTCACAGCCGTTACGATGGTTCACTATCTAAATGCGTGCAATGAACTTGCAGCCGCCCTACTCGGTTTATTGGCCTACGATACGGATACTAAAGTATCGTCTTACATGTCGCCAAAAGATTTTGAAAGAGCCAGGAACGAAAACAGATTTCACATAGCTGAACTAGAAAAAATCAAATTCGGATGGTTGTGCGGCACAGAGAATTACTTCAGCATATGGATGGAGCTGCAAGGTGTCAGAAGAATGAACGGCGTGGTTTATGCAGAGATGAGCGTGCATAACGCAGTAGACGGGAAAATATTATATTCGTACAGAACTCGACTAAATGAATCCTCTTTAATATCTTCCTGAGACAATTTCTCCTATGCAGGACTTTCTCGTGAAATCAGAAGAGATTTCTGCCCAGGGCGAGTACCCGGGATCACGACCGATAGAGAAGCTGATAAGGAACGGACTCATTATACTGGACAAGTGGCCCGGGCCGACGAGCCACGACGTTTCGTCGCAGGTCAAGAAGGTCTTCGGGCTGAAGAAGGTTGCGCACGCAGGGACGCTGGACCCCTTAGTCACAGGCGTGCTGCCTGTGCTGCTGGAAAACGCGGTCAAGGTCATGCCCGCGCTGCAGAGGCAGGACAAGGAATATGTGGGAATAATGAAGCTGCACAAGGATGTCGACGACAAGAAGCTCTTTGCTATTGTAAAAAAATTCATTGGCGAAGTCAGGCAGACGCCGCCTGTCAGGTCTGCCGTGGCACGGAAGGAAAGAAAAAGAAACGTCTATTACCTGGATATACTGGAGCACGACGGGCGTGACGTGCTTTTCCGGATAGGCTGCGAGGCGGGCACATACGTGCGCGTCGTGTGCCACGCCATAGGAAAAGAGCTGGGCGGAGCGCACATGGCGGAGCTGCGCAGGACCAAAGTCGGCAGGTTTGATGAGCAGCAGAGCGTGAAGATGCAGGACGTTGTTGATTCCTACGTGAACTGGAAAGAAAACGACGATGAAAAGATACGCGAATTCGTACTGCCGGTAGAAGAAGCTGTCGAGCACCTGAAGAAGATATTCATCAAGGATAGCGCCGTCTGGTCGGTATCGCAGGGCTCGCCACTCTACAGTCAGGGCATATCGAGGATACAGAAAGACATTGTTAAAGACGAACTCATCGCTGTGATGACGCTGAAGGGCGATCTAGTCTCCCTGTCCAGATCTTCAATGACCACAGAGGAAGCGATGGCAAAGAAAGGAATAGCGGCGAAGACGGATAGGGTCATAATAGAGAAGGGGCTCTACAACAGGACTTAAGGAGCTTTTGGACCTATTCTAATGATGGGAAAAATCTGGGAACGCATGAAAAAACATCCCGTACTAATCGGAGCAGCGGCAGGGGCTCTTATTGGCGCAGGCGGATGAATTTGGAATGACGTTTATTGATTTGCCTGCTGACTGGCGTTTTTTCTTCCATTATTGATTTTTATTCTTTTTGCAGGATATTTTCGTATGCTCTCCAAGCAGCTACTGGACGTCATAGCGTGCCCGAAGTGCAAGGGCGGGCTCGAGTACAGAAAAGACCTGTTCTGCCACACATGCAGGCTCAGATTTAAGGTGGAGAACGACATACCGAACATGCTGCTGGACGGGGCGGAGAAGTTCTAGCCTCATGTGATGCTGATGAGATGGAGGTTGTGGCTGTTGCTTTCCATGAAGACCACCAATTTTACCTGCTTGCGGTCTATTATCTGAGCTGCTCCATGCCGCGGTGCCACTCGTTGAATGAAATGTGCTGCAGCTGCCTGAAGAGTTTTTTCGCGGATTCGGTCTGCAGGTTCATTGAGTTCTTTTCAAGCCAGTAGCGGCAGCCATCATAGCCAAGGTCGACGTACTCCTTTGCCTGGACAAGAAGCTCGAGGCGGTCTGCGTCTTTTGCAACTATGGCTTCCTTGGTCTTCATCTCGTCCATCTCGTTGAATATGGAGGCAAAATCGTTTCCTATTTCCTGCGGGAGCATGGCCGCCTGGTCCTTCACGACCTCTTTTTCTATCGGGTCCTTGTTGAGGTACTTTATCGCCGAGCGCGGGACGTCGTTGATGCGGCACTCCGGCATGTCGTGAAACAGACACATCTTCACGACCTTGTCGACATCGGTTTTCTCCATCTTGGCAAGCACGTAGCCTATGATCGCCGTGCGGTAGGTGTGCTCTGCCACCGTTTCGGGATCCTTTATCCCCTCAAGCCACCAGCCGCTGCGCTTTATCCTCTTAAGCGAGCCGGCTTCGAAAAAGAATTTTATGATGTTTTCAGTGCTGTCCATTCTAGCACCTTTGCAGCCAACCTTTTTAAATCGTTAACTCGAATAGAGACTATAGTTGCCGGGATCGCGTAACCTGGTTCGAACAGAAGGATATCGCGCAAGCCTGGAAGAAACTTTTTATTAGCTGAAATGGAAAAAGTTTCATCAAAAACTGGCCAAAAACCGGAGAGCTTGTTTCCTTCGGGATGTGGGGGTTCAAATCCCTCTCCCGGCGCTTGCGCAGTTTCCTGTAGTAACCTACCACAACACTTATATACTGCTTTTTTGCATATACGTCTTAGTGGTCAAGGACTAGGGGCCTGATGAGAAGCAAATACTATCTCTTTTTTATACTATTTATTTTATTTTCGTTACACGCGTCTATGGCATTTGCGGCAAACACCTATGAAATCCAGCTTGTCGTCTCCAAGTACGTTTTCGGGCCGGCTGAAAATGTCTCAATAACCGGATACGTAAGGAACATTTCCTCGAATGAAACCACAAACACAACCACGCTTGTTGTTGGCGGCAATGTCAGCGTTTCTGTCCTAAATTCCACCAATGGTTCGGTAAGCAGCTACCTGTTCACAACAGGCGAGAACGGCACTTTCTACTCGCTCAGCAGCTTTCACCCCAATTCCACACAGATTTTATCCCCCAATATCTCAGGAACCTATGCCATTTTTGCAAACTATACACAGAACAACACGGACTGGACAGCCAGGGCAAACATAGTTGTCGTCAGCACAAATATCGATGATATAGAATTCCAGCTCCCGAAGGTGAATTTCTATGCCGGAGAAAATATGGTGGTCACTGTAAAAACTGTGCAGAAAGTAGGGGGCAGCCTTGTTGCCATTGCAAATGTCAGCCTGAATATTTCAATGAGGCATGCAAACGAGACCATAATCAGCAGTTTCAACTGCACCACAGGCGCGGCAGGAACATGCAACATAACCACCACAGCCCCAAGTTCTGCCGGCACTTACATGCTTGAGGCGAATAATTTTGTCGGCTTCACAAATTTTAAGGTTGTCCCGTTTGACGTGGAAGCCTACATGAAGGACAGCTCTGCGCTCACGTTCAAGAATATTTTTTCCAAGAGCGAGACGGGATTTGTCGAGGTGCGCGTGAGCTACAACTCAACGACGCCTGGCGGCACTTACAATGCGACAGGCACCATAGTCAATGCAAGCGGTGATGTTGTTCAGAACTTGTCAAGCATTATACTTAATGCAACAAACGGCTTTGTGGACAAGCTGCCTTTCACTGTAACCTCAACAATGCCTGTAGGGTTTTACACTGTGAATGTTTCCGTAATTCAGTCAGGCGGGAGCGAAGCCAACACAACCTCGAACTTCCAAGTAAGGGACTGGTCTCTCACTTTTACCAAAGCTGCGAAGAATTCAGGATTTGAGTACGGCTATACAGCATTTGCCGGCACAAGGGTGTTTTTTGAGGCTTATCCCGTAAACAGGAGCAACGGAACCGTGATAGAAAATCTCACAAACAACTTCACCATAGAGCTGAAAAACACGCTGGGCGCTGTGCTTTCCAATGCCACCGCCAGCTACAATGCAAGCTGTGGCGGCAAGCCATGCTACGAATTTAACATCACTATGCCCAGCACTGTCGGGGACTATACGCTTTCTGTTGCGCTTAACTACAGCGATGACTACCAGGCACTGGAGCGCACATTAAAGGCAACAGACATAACAGCCACAGCGGAGCCGTCGGACTCGGAAGGTTTGCTGAAAGAACTGTTCGGCACAAACGAATTCGTGTATATCAAACTTTCTACCAAGAACCAGACTACAAACATCACGGCATCAAGTGCAGAGATAGCCGACATAATCTATGAGAATGGCACAAAGCTTTCCTACAGCCAAGGGAACATAACAAACATGAACCTTTCTGACAGCACCCTGCAGTGGGCATACAATGCAACTTCGGGCAGGCTAATAATAGACCCGCCAAAGACAGGCGGCGGCTACCTCATTGAGGTCTACGTTAACAACAAATCCGCAGCAGTGACAACGCGCATAGGCATAAATCCTTATGATGTATGCACCTCGGCAAAAGGCAGCGCGGACACCAGCACAAGCGACTACTGGTACCAGTTCCGGACTTCCGACACAATTTATTTCCACATAAAGATAAGCGAGGCCCAGAACACGGCAGGCAGGGCCCTGAGCAATGCCTCGGGCCACAACGGGACATATGGCAGGGGCTCGCAGTGCAGCTTCGACAGTACAACGAAGCGCTCCATAAATAACGCCACAATCACGATAGAAAAGGTGCTCAATGCGCAGGGCGGCAAGACGGAGACACTGAACACAACATCATCCACATGCACTGCAACAGACACAACAGGCGGCTATATATGCACAGTGCAGGCTTCTGACAACAGGTGGGACGGAGGCAGGCATATTGTGACTTTCAACGTGCTGGGCGACGATAACATAACATCTGCCAAGGCAGCGGGCTTCTTCGAGGCGCGCGCATTCTACATATACGGCTACAGCTCCAACTGGGCAAACAAGGCTACATCGAACATCACGCTCAATTTAAATGTCTATGAGGCAGGAAGCGGCTGGTGGAACTCGGGAAGCGGACTGTCCGGCACGGCAGCAGTGGATAGCATAAACTATTACGGCGGCGTGGGCGAGTGGATATGGCCACCCATAAAATATGACTACAACGTGACCGGGCTAAACATAACAATAACAGGCGGCAGCGGCACAGTGACCCTGCCAGCCAACAGGTCGTCAAAAGTCAGGTGGGACGGCGGCTACTTCTCCGCTGTGGTCAAGGTGACTGTGAATGACCAGATTGACTACGGCGAGGCATGGTTCAGCATAAGGAACTGGGACCTATACGCGACGCCTGTGGAGGTCAGGGGCAATTCCTTTGATACAAAATATTCTGTCAACTCAAGGCAAAATGCAACCCTTTACGTCAAGATAGGCGAGGCAGGCGACTACTCCGATTTCAGCGGCGGCAGACCGATAGGCGGCAATGTGGCAATCAGCGTGAAAAAGATACTGGATTATTCACAGTGGCCGCCAATAGAAATGGCTTCTACAAACTTCACGTCCAACACGATTACCGTGAACGCATCGAGTCCCTGGTATTCAAGCGCGAACGTGGATACGCATGGAAAATATTTGCTGAATATTTCCCCGAGATCCGGCAGATGGGAATCAGGCTATTATAGTGTAATAATAGATATCAACGGCACAGAGAACGGCTACGGATGGTTCAATGTGATATCTTTCTATATCAACACGCAGCCCACGAATGCGAATGGCACAGGCTATGTGTACAATAACAAAGGCAATGGCCCTGTTTACTTCAACATCACCACAACAAAATCGCAGAAATCCTTCTACAGCTCAGGGGATTACGTGAACGCGACTATAACAGATCTTGTGCTGCGTTCATGGGACTCCTCAACACAGAGCCAGAGGGAGCTTACGTATCCTGCACAGCTGAATATCAGCCAGCTTCTTGTAAATGGCAGCGCAGTTGTTGCCATCAACTACACCAATGGCACATGGCCCTCCGGATACTATTATGGCGAAATCAAGATGCGGGACACCTCAGACGATTCCACAGCCAAGGGATCCCTGTGGTTCTCTATACAGCCCTTCAGGGTCTCCTCGACAACCAGTTCGTATAATGTTGGCACAAAGGAGAATGTTACGGTTAACATAAGCATTTACGAGCCGGACTGGTCCAGCAGCACCCTTCTGAACGCCAACTATACAGTAGTCAGCGTGAAGGAAACCTCCTGGAACAACGGAGCCTACAGGATAACGAACCTCAACTATTCGTATACGAATGCATCAGGAGTTTTCAGGAACAACACATTACTCGCCATTAATCCCAGCAACGGCAAGTGGACACCCGGCTACAAGAGCGGAATTATCCTGGTCAAGGACAACGCCACAAACTCGACGCAGGAGACATGGTTCTCGTTCAGGGCAACATCTTTCACGGACACAGTTACGCGGCTTTCAAGCCAGAACGTAGGGTCGGCCGACAATGTCACCGTGAACATCACACTAACAACGCCTGCAGGGGCAAAAGGAGCCGGGAACTTGTCCTCCGCATTCTACTGGGGCTATCCGAGCAAGATAAGGTACAGGTTTGTCATAGGCAGCTGCGACTCCGCCACATCGACGAGGTGCTTCATAAACGGCTCGGCTAATGTCACGGTATTGCCGCCGAGCGGCGGATGGAGAGAAGGCTACAATTACCTGTACTTTGAATACGTAGAGCCCGATGACAGCTCGGCCCTCACAGAATCATACAACAGCGTTTACTTCTACGTCAGGCAGCCGATAAGCGGGTACATGTATGCCGTTGGGTCTAACGGCTATTCACAGTACGATTTCGGGCAGACCGAAAATGTGACTATGTATATATCCTCGATGCAGAACCTAAGCGGCAACAATGTCGCCGCCAACGTAACAAACGTGCAGATAGCAAAAACAAATTCCGGCTGCTGGAGCGAAAGCTGCAGGTCTTACCAGAATGCAACATGGCAGGTTGTTCTAAACAATTCGGGAGGATTTACGAATGCGCCCGGTACGGGGATTAACGGCAGCGGCTATATAAGAATAAACGCATCCGGCGGGACGTGGGAAACAGACGACTATGCGGTAAAAGTATTTGTGACGCAGACCGGGACAAGCAACACGGGCGTAATCAAGGACGCAACGTTCCGGGTTAAGGACAAGAAAGGACCCGTGATAAACATAACGTCTCCGACGAGAGAGCAGGCAATAAACGCCAGCAGCTTCTGGATCAACGCCACCACAAGCGAGGGGGCTGTGTGCTACATCAATCTTATGGACTACGGCACTTATGACAGAAACAACTGCGGCATCAACGGCACAAACAGCACAAACAGCACAAACAGCGCATGCAACACGACCAGGTACAACAATGCGACAACATTTTATTTCTCCACGATATCCAAGTGGTATACACCTTCCGGCAACCAACTGTACACGGACTCGACTACGCACTACTACAACCACACAACGGGCAACATGCCGGTGCCGCAGAACTACACCGTGAGGTTGGACTGCTACGACGAGGACTGGAACTATGCAACCAACGCGACCACGTTCTACCTGACAGGCAGGGGAAACCAGACAAACGGGACTTCTGGAGGCGGTGGAAACGGATCCTCGAATACAACACTGAACATAACTATACATTTACCTGCCAACACAACTTACAATACCCCAAACCTGTCGCTTAACTACACAATAAACCAGACTGCATCCGCATGCTGGTACTTCCTCAACAACAGGGGCAATGCCAGCCTACCCAACTGCGCAAATACAACTTTTACGGCGGACCTGGGCTACAACAATATCACAGTATACGCAAATAACAGCAGAGGGACATTCAATTCCTCCACAGTCTACTTTACCACAACCACATCAGCAAACATAACAATAAGCCAGCCGGAAAACATAACATATAACTACACAAACCAGACGCTTGTTTTCACGCTTGCAAACGGCTCTAGTGCGTCCGCATGCTGGTATAAATTGAACGTAGGCAGCAACACAAGCATCGCCAGCTGCATGAGCACTACTTTCCTCGCCGCCGAGGGCTACAACAACATAACCGTATACGCAAACTTATCTAATGGAACTATATTCGGCTCCGATACGCGCTATTTCACGGCCAATTCGACAATAGTGATAAACATCTCGCTGCCCGCTAACACGACTCATAGCACGACAGCGTTAAGGCTGAATTACACCCTGAGCGGCGCAGCATCGTCATGCTGGTACAGGCTAAACAACAACAGCAACGCATCGCTGCCCGGCTGCACAAACACAACGTTCAACGGAACGGAAGGCTACAATAACATAACGGCCTTCGCAAACAATTCCACAGGCGGAGTGTTCAGCTCGGGCACAAGATTCTTCACCGTGAATACCACGGCAGGAGCATCGATAACAATAACAGTCACATCGCCTGCAAACACGACGTACAATACATCCAATACAACCCTGAACTATACGGTCAACGGAACGGCCTCGGCATGCTGGTACAGGCTTAATACAGGCGGCAATACAACACTCCCAAATTGCGCGGCAATCACTTTTAGTAACACAGCGCAGGGAGACAATAACATAACCGTCTACGCCAATAATTCAACAGGGTCTTCATTCAACTCTTCAACAGTTTTCTTTTCCATCGACACTATAGCGCCCTCAATAAACTACTCAAGCAGCACCGTAAATAACGCAACCGTAACTTTTAATTTCACCATGATAAATGCAACACTGAGCGAGGTCCCGGCCGCTGTTTTACTGGAGTTCAACGGGGCAAACTATACAATGTTGAACACGAGCAGCCTTGCGTGGTACAGGAACCATACAGTCAATGCAAGCGGAAACTATACATTCAAAACATACGCAAATGATACAGTTGGAAACATTGGAGTAACTTCCCTTAGATGGGTTTACTTTAACCTGACCTAAACGCAGAGTATGACTACTATGAAGAACTATATTTCAGCGAAAAAGATCATAATTTCATTGGCCCTGCTACTGACTTTAACAATCATACCAACTGCCCATGCAGCTCTCAGTGTGGAGACATTCACATGCAGCGGCCAGTCCGGCACGGCTGTTGTGGAGAACGGGGCAACGTTCTCATGCCAGGCTTCCATCAAAAACGAGGACACGCAGAACTCTGCGAACCTTGCAGCCGTGACGCTGCTAGTTGACGGCAACTGGGCTGAGCAGACCTCTTACACAGGCACGGGATTCTTAACAACCGTAAGCGCCGGTGCCAGCACAACTGCCACTTTCTCGGGAATAAAGGGCGTCAGCCCAGGCGCAACTAAAAAATTTCAGTCGATACAGCTAGATTCTTCAACAGACACGTTCGTAACGAATACCAATGTCAATGTAATTGCTATAAAATCCTTGACTGTGAGCGCATCATCATCCTCCGTGGCAAGCGGCGGTGAGTTTGATGTTTCTTCAGCGGTGATAGCCGGAGGAGATTTGGGCAGCGTAACGCTCACCTGGAGCGGATCTGGCGGCTGTTCCCTAGGCTCTGGCCATACAGCTGCAAAAAGCGTCGGCTCTTTATCGCATAACACAGAAGCTACCAGGACATGGCGCATCTCCCAGGGATCCTCTGATTGCATCAATACACTAACGGCTTCAGGAACTTCCTCCTCTGTGACAACCAGCTCATCAAAGAGCACCACTGTAACTTCAACAGGCAGTTCAGGGGGCGGCGATTCAGGAAGCACAGGCGGAGGCGGTGGGGGAGGCGGTGGGGGAGGCGGTGGGGGCGCCGCCACGGCAAAGGAGACGAAGACTATAAAGCAGATAATCGCAGGCGTCCCTACAGAACTGGAATTTTCAAAAACAGCCCTGGTGAGCATCCTGATAGAGGTTGTGGAGGCTGCCAATAATGTTGTGATAAGCGTGCAGGAAGTCTCGTCGCCAAATGTGCCGGCGCCTTCACAGAATGTCTATAAGTATCTAGATATAAAACTCACAAATCTCTCCGATGACAATATACGGTCGGCAAAGATAACATTCGCTGTGGGTAAGTCATGGCTTCAGGACAAGGACAAGAATTCCCTAAGGCTGAGCAGGTATTCCGGCGGCTGGCAGGAGCTTTCCACTACTTTAGCGGAAGAAAACACGACACACATCAAATACACTGCAGCGATCCCGGGATTTTCGACATTTGCGATAACAGCACAACCTGCCACCCAGCAACAGTCGCAGCCCTCTACTCTCCCACCGCCAGCAGAGCAAATACAGCAGCCTGCAGAAACTGCTTCTGAACAGGCTATAAACGTACCCGGGATAGGCGGAATTAGCGTGCCCAAACCTCTTGTTGATTACGGCCCTGTTATACTACTTATTGTTATAATTGTTGTCATAATCCTCGGATGGTTCCACTATCATGGGCCGGGAAGAAAGATGAAGAAAGTGGAGTACCACTTCAATCCAAAATGATATGCTTTCAGAGTTTTCTGGCAGAGAGTACCGCCACCAACAATCTTAAATCTTGAAAAGCATTCATTATAGCATGGCCTTTGACATAGCCGTCCTGGTGGACATTGCCATCATACTCTTCACTGCGAAGATATTCGGCGAGGTCGCGGAGAGGCTCAAGTTCCCTGGGCTGCTCGGAGAACTGATAGGCGGGCTGCTCATCGGCTCCCTCCTCATCGTGAAGCCGACGGATTTCATGAACGAGATTGGGAGTTTTGGCATCCTGTTCCTGTTCTTCATGCTCGGCCTGACGCTGCGGGTTGCGGACGTAAGAAAGGACTTCAGGCCATCCTTCTTAATAACCATAGGCGGGACAGTTGTTTCCTTCTTCATAGGGTTCCTCTTCGGCTATTTCCTCTTTGCCGACGCCCTGAAGGGCTTGTTTGTTGGCGTCGCCGTGATGTCAACAAGCACTGCGATCGCCCTAAGGCTCCTGCACGACGCCGGCGAACTGAATACAAAAATATTCAACATAGCCAACACCGTGAGCAGGATTGACGATGTCCTGACAATACTGATGATAACTGTGCTGACGAGCATAATGCTCGCCGGATTCAGGGGCGAAACAGTTCTAATAGCAGTTTCTACTGTACTGGTAATATTCGTTATAGTGGAAAAATGGCTTGCCAACGCCATAGGGCGCGGACTGCCGCTGTTCAAGCATCTCAGGGATGAGCATATCCTCATCGCCATAGCGCTTGTGGCTGTTTTTGTTGTATCGTTTCTCGCGGAGCAAATAGCCATAGGCGGCGCGATAGGGGCGTTCATTGTAGGGCAGGCCATGAGCAGGTCGAAGCTCACGGAGGAGGAGCTGATACCGAAGATGAAGACGATTGCCTACGGCTTCTTTGTCCCGGTATTCTTCGTGTACGCGGCCATATCGGCCGATCTTGGGCTGATCTTAGGCTCGCTTGGCGCCATAGTTGTCCTCTTCGTCGCAGCCGTGATCGCCAAGTTCGCCGGGACTGCGCTGTTCGCATGGCGCGAGGGGCACAAGGGCAGGGAGCTCTTCATGCTGGGCTCTTCCATGATACCACGCGGGGAGTACACCATAGCCATAGCGTATATAGCGCTGTTCTCGCAGTTCATAGACAGGCAGCTGTATTCGATAATAATCGCTTTCGTGATACTGTCGATTGTTGTCACGCCACTGATATTCCATGTGCTGAAGAAGAAGGCGGTTTAAATGCTTTTTACAGGCACAATTATTTTTACAGGCACAATTAAAATGACCGATCAAAAAGACAGGGCCTATGCTCCCGGTTTTGCCGGCGGTTGCGTCCTATAATTTTATAAGCCTATCCGGCAATTAGTGAAGTGATCATTCGTGGGACTCAGACCGGGAAGATGCTACAGGAGATGGGGGAGGCCAAACAGCAGGCAGAGCATACGCGTTCCGAAGAAAGGGTACGTCAAGGGAGTGCCGAAGCCGAAGATCACGGGATTCGAGCTCGGCAAGAAGGCCGACTACGACAATGTTCTTTACCTCATGGCTGAAAGGCAGGTGCAGATAAGGCACAACGCTCTCGAGTCTGCAAGAATAGTTGCCGTCCAGA
>CAYJRV010000007.1:12904-25350 GCA_964372695.1 uncultured archaeon
GATAATCATCGAGAAGATGCATCTTTAACGTATTTTAACGCTTTCTCCCAATTTAGTCAAATGGCAGCAGTCATAGAAGCAGACAACATATCAAAGAAATTCCGCTACCGGAAAAAGGATTTCTATGCCGTGAAGAACGCATCATTCACCGTGGACGCGGGAGAGATATTCGGCTTGCTGGGCCCCAACGGAGCGGGAAAATCCACCCTGCTAAATCTGATAGTCGGCATTTTGGTGCCGGATTCGGGATCGATAAGCGTTTTCGGCAAAAGCACGCAGAAGAACAGGGAGATCCTCGAGGAAATCAGCATGGTTTCGGGCGAGACGCACTTCCACTGGGGCATGCGCACGAAGGACGTGCTCACATTCTACGGCATGCTGTACGGGCTGGACAGGAAGGAAAGGGACAGGCGCATAAGCCGCCTGGTAAATTTCTTCGGGCTCGACCGCGTTCTCTACAGCAAGGTCGGGTACCTTTCAACTGGCGAACGCATGCGGCTGGTCTTCGCCAAGGCGCTGCTGAACTATCCAAAGCTGCTGCTCTTGGACGAGCCGACGCTTGGGCTCGACCCCGATATAGCGATAAGGGTGAGGGAAGAGATCCTAAGAATCAACAAGAAATTCCGCACGACCATACTGCTCACGAGCCACTACATGCAGGAGGTAGAACAGCTGGCGGACCGCATAGCCTTCATAAACAAGGGCATTGTCGTGGACATAGGAACCATAGAAAAAATAAAGCTCAGGCACTTCTCCACGTATGACGTCACGATCAAGGTGAAAAAAATAAAGGATGCGGCCTATCTCCGCCGCGCCGGATTTCGCGTAAGCGGCACGACATTGAGGAAGACAATAGGCATCGACCAGAATATCAGCGAAATACTCTCTTCTCTGGTTAGGAGAAATTTTGAAGTAATCGACATCGAGAGCAGGAAGCCGACGCTGGAGGATTATTTCGTCAAGATACTGGGTGACAGGAAATGAGACTATACAAAATACTCGCTCTTATGTACGCCGACATGGTGCTGTTCAGGAACAGCAAGTGGAAACTTGCCGAGTCCTTCTATTTTCCCATCACGACAATCATAATATGGGGTCTCTTTTCCGTTTTTGTGAAGGACTATGCGCTGCAGGCGGGCGTGATAGTGCTCGCAGTCAACATCCTGTGGTATTTCGCGGTTCTTGCCCAAAGCCATGTCAACATGCAGATGAACGAGGATTCCTGGAGCGGCTCGCTCAAGCAGATAATAATAACCGGCGTGAGCGATTTCGAGTACATAACTGCGCGCATATTTTCCGCGATAATCCTGTCGGTGTTTGTGCTGGTCATCATGCTGGCCATCGCATTCTTCGCTTTCGACCTCACTCTTTTCGTGGGCTACTGGCAGCTATTCATCATACTGATAGGCATAACGCTGCTCTCATCCATAGCATTGTCCATCATAGTGGCAGGTGCCATGGTCGCACTGGGGAGAGAGTACGGATTCCTGGCCTGGACAGCCATGCAGATCTTCATTCTGCTCTCGGCGCCATTCTATCCCGTAAGCGTTTTTCCGGATTTTATCCGGCCCCTGGTTGCTGTTATGCCATATACCGGCGTCTTCGAGGCGACAAGAGACATAGTTGCAGGTTCCGTGAACTTTGGCGTGATCGAACAGGCATTCTTCGTTTCGCTGGCTTACTTCATTGTCTCAATCCCTTTCTACAGGTACATTTTCAAGAGGGCCAGGCGCAAGGGCTGGTTTGTAAGGCTTAGCTGAGACCCTACCAAACAGGCAAGCTCTAAAAGGCTCCGGTTGCAAAGGGTTATTGGTAGCTATGCCAGAGGTTCTTGACAAGGAGACGATAAAGGCGCTGAGCACGGAGACAAGGCAGGAAATCATGAAGATGCTGGCGAAGCGGCCGCACACGGCCAGCGAGATTGCAAAGACAACAAAGAAGCACGTGACAACAGTCAGCGAGCACCTTGATGTCCTGGAGAAATCGGGCCTTATCAGGAAAAAGGAAAGCAGCAACAAGTGGGTATACTACGAACTCACGGACAAGGGGGAGCACCTATTCAAGCCGCAGTTCTACTCATGGATCGTCGTGCTCTCGCTGTCAGTCGTCCTGATGTTTGTGGGATTCCTGAGGATATTCAATGAAAACCAGCCTGGTTATCTTGCTCAGAGCGCTTCCAACATCGCGGAAAAAGCAGGCGCGGCCGCGCCGCTTGCGCAGCGGGCGGCAGAAACGGCTGCAGGCGCTCCGGCTGTTGATTACGTCGGATATGCGCTGATCGTGCTTGGAGCTATTGGATTAGTTTACTTGGCTTACAGAAAGTATAGGAAATAATACACCCATCGTTAAAAGCCACCGAAGGAACTTCAAGCGTACCCGAAATCCTCCGGCTGGAGTTCGAACTTCGCCGCCGGGTCGCGCTTCTCGACGACGAGCTTCGTGAGCAGCCAGAACAGCAGTGCCAGGGACTTCTTGCCCTTGTTGTTGCAGGGCAGTATTATGTCTAAAAATGAGGTTTCGTTGAAGGTGTCAGCAAAGCCGATTATGGGGATGCGCATTTCCACAGCTTCCTTGGTTGCCTGCTTGTCCGCCATCGGATCTGTAACTATGAGCACTTCAGGCTCGAAGAAGCCTTTGTACGTAGGGTTTGTCAGGGAGCCCGGCATGAACCTGCCGATGACATAACGGGCGCCGACGACTTCGGCAAACTTTTTCACAGCTTCCTGCGCATTGTCCTTTCTCGAGACCACAAGGATATCACTCATGCCTGCGAGGAAGTCAGCTGCATAGGCTATTCTGCGGTCGAGCAGGCCCACATTGAGGACAGCAAGGCCGTTGGGGCGCACCTTGTAGATGAAGCGCTTCATGTCAGCAGTTTTTGAGGTCATTCCTATATGTACGCCTGCGGAAAGGTACTTCTCCCTCGGGATAAGCAGTTTCTTTTTAGTCACCGGCACTAAGGTCCCTTCTTTTTCGGCATGTCACGCCTGACTGTTATGGGCAGCAGGTTCTTCTCGAACTCTTCGAGCGCTATATGCTTCGGGTCGTGCTTGTCTGTCTTGATGAGGACAGGAGCTCCCATCGAGATCTGCAGCGCGCGTGCCGATATTATCCTGGTCCTTTCGAACCGCGTCAAACCTTCATAGAAGAACATTACACTACAACCTCACCAGAATAATTAATGCCAAGCTTTTTAAGTTTTACAAACAGTTCGATCATCCCAAATAAACAGTTTTTGAAACGTTTTAATGCTTTTCGTTTACACTTCTTTCCATGCTTACCTTCAAATATGCGGCGGGTATTAAGGAAGATGTTATACGCCACGCAAGGCCGGAAGATGCAAGAGATATCTGGAAGCTGGCACAGCAGCTCAGGCTGGATTACTCCTCCCCTCAGACAAACGGATTTCTCGTCTACGTCCTTGACGAAAACAGATACAGGCAGCGGATAGCGGCCTCGCCATTTTTCTATGTAGCTGATACAGGCAATAAATTAGATGGCTTCCTCATGTGCTACGATGAGCGGACGCTTCGAGACCTGAATGCCGCGGGAGATATGTCGCACGAGGACGGAACCGTGGAGTTCGTCCTCAGCCAGGAAGGGCCCTATGTTTTCGGGGACCAGATAGGCGTAGCGAGGGAAGAGCAGGGACATGGCATTGGACATGCCATGATGCGGGAACTATTCAAAGAAATGCGGGAATCCGGAATATCCGCAATGTACGGCGCTATACTGCATAAACCTTTCAGAAATGCATCATCGATAAATTTCTTTTCAGGTTTGAATTCCGAAAAAGTCTCAGAGATCGCAAACAAGGACTCCCTCGTCTGGGGCATTTACAGGACCAACGCGGTCCAGAATTAACCGATGTATCTCAGGTCTTCGCCGCCCTTCTGGGGCTTGCCGAGCTCCTGGAGCATCTTCTTGTGGATGTCTTCGGTCTTCCTTATCTTCTCTTCCATCTCGCCGATTGTCTTCTCGAGCTTTGAGAGATCCACCTTGATGTCAAGTATTTTTGTCAGTATGTGCAGCACCTTGTCCGCGGCCTTCGGGTCAGTCATGAGTGGCAGGCCGAAGGTCTCGCCCATGATGCAGAGGCCGTCCATGTTGTGCATTTTTCCGAGGCCTATCAAAAGGCCGGAAGCGCCAACTATGGTGCCGATCTGGTGCTCCTTGCCGAAGTCTATCTCAAGCTTCCTGTATTTCTTCATGAGCTTTTCATCGTTGACGGCGCCTATCACGCGCGGCTCGGCCACCTCCTTGCCCTCGGCAAAGCCCCCAAGCGTTATGATCTCCCTGACTCCGATGCTCTCGGCGTACTGCAGGACCTTGTCGCAGAACTCGTAGTGGCCCTCGGGAGAGATGCTCTGCGTATCGCCGGTGAACACGACAATGTCCCTGGTTCTGCCCTTGTAATAGTAAAACTCGCACTTCAGGACATGCGCAACAGCGTCTTCATGCAGGATCACAAGCGGGAGAAAGTGCGGGGAATAGAGCTCAGCAATCTTCCTCATCTTCAGCTCCGAGACGAGGTAGCCCGCGGCCACGCGTCCCACGTTGCCTATACCCGGCAGGCCTTCCACCAGGATCGGGTTTTTCATCCTCACTTTTTCCAGGACTTTTATTGTCGTCTCGATAAGAATCACCGATATGCTCTTTTTGTCGGCGTCCTTTTAAATAATTGCTCCGGTTAATAACTATAGATCCATTGCAACTGTGACATTGGTGTTGCGTTATGGGCTATATCAGCAAATTTCTCAAGCCTTTTGCGGCAACGGCGCTTTCGCTGGTTCTTGCAGGAAGCTCACTTGCCGGAAAGCAGCATGAAGACAATGTCAAGGAATACGCAGGCAGTTTCGACGACAAAACGGTTGTTGTCCAGACCATAAATGCAGGGCAGCCGGACGAATACCTGAGAGTTCGGATAGGCGAGAACGGCGAGAACGGCTATGTGCTCGCGGAAGACAGCACGCCAAAAACATTGGACTTTACAAGCATCAGTTATTGCGACGGTCAGGATGGCTGTTCGGGCAAGACAATTTGCAACACTGTAAAAGATCCCACTAAGCCAGACGATTACGGAAAGAATATGCAATGGTACACCACGGAAGCCATGAGAGCTGTGATGCCAAAGGACTATTTTACTGTTCACTTCACCACGAAAACAGATAACGGCGAACCTGTTGAAGTGTTCCTGAAAGGCGAGCGATTCGGAGGCAGGGATCAAATAAACGATTATGCGGTCAAAATGGGCAGACCAGCTAAACTGTTCATGGCAAACTTCGGTGAAGAGCCTGTGCCTGAAATACAAAATATGACTGCAGCAGTCAAAAGATCAAAGGGACTTACAAAATTCTTTAAATATCCCGGATTTCAGGCTTCATCACCATGTGGCGTCTTCAATAATTTCAATTCTTGGCAAATAAACGAATCCAGCTATGCAGGCTCGAATAACGGCTTGGACTATGCTATAAAACTAAGACCATCAGAGCGACAGAAGCTTAAGAGATGGAATTCTGATAAGGCAGTCAGAGAATGGTGGGATATGAAAAAGGCAGGCATAGAGAGTACAGCAATGGAATACGTCAGCATGGCTCAGAGCTCAGGAAAGAAAAAAATATTGAGAAGCACGCCAAGAAATATTGACTACTGATCTTCTGGCAAAGCCTGTTTTGCCATGCGCCTGTATTTCCCGTATTTGTCCGCCGCGGAGAACTTCGGCGGGTGCGCTGTCCTGGTTTTTGAGCCGCACTTTTTGCATTTTTCCTGCAAGGTGTAGCCGCAGCATTTCCTGAGTTTCATCCCAGAGCCTCACTTCTTCTCTTCCTTTACTGTTATATCCAGCGACTTGTCCAGCTTCGTTAGCTTCTCAAGCTTCTCCTCGAACTCGCGCTCGCCCTTCTTGGCGTTCTTTGTCCTGAACTTGACCATATATTCAGGGGCTGCGATGTAATGGACCTTGAGGCCCATGGCCTCGGCTTCCGCCAGCGCCTTCTTTATGGTCTTGATGCCGTCAGGCGCACTGCTTCTCACAAGAAGCTTAGCCTTGAACTCGAACTCTTTCTGTTCGATATTCTTTTCTGCGAACTCCTTCAGCGGCTGGATCCAGATCTCAGGCACACCGCGGTCCTTCAGCTGCCTGGGGTTTTGCATCGCGGCCTTGAACGCGGCGTAGAGGGAGCCGTAGTTCTCCTGGAGCATGTAGCCCACTTCCTTGTAGGCCTGTTCCAGGGTCTTGCCCAGCTGCTTTGCGACCAGCTCGAGCATCTTCTCGGCGCGCTGGCTCAGGCGGAACTCCTTCATGCGCTCGTTTTCCTGGCGCCTGTCGACGCGCTTGAGCGAGAGGGAGATGACATCCTCGACGCGCATGACCTTGGCGACGCCTGTCTGGCCCTCCTTCACGTACTTGCGGATGTCTTTGACCCAGCCCGAGCTGACCTCGGAGATGTGGATCATGCCTTCCTTGTCGTATTCCTCTATGTGCGCGTACACGGAGTGCGGGTTGATGCGCGTTATGGTGCACACAACCAGCTCACCTGGCTGCGGAAGGCCGCGTTTTTTCACCATACAAATCCCTTTCAAACTTTTACAAAAGTTCGATCAAAATATTAAAGGTCTTTGTGAACCCCAAAAGAACAGAGTTCTCAAAGACATTATCTTCAATTTTATACCTGCATTTAGATTGGCAGGAAGATTTAAGAAAACAAACATTTCTGCAGCAGCACGAATACGGCGATATTGGGCAATCCAGCAGCAAAATTCAGAATAGCGGACTAATCCAGCACTTCCACTATGCTCGTCTTGATGTCCGCCTTGCCGCCAGTGGGCTCAGCCAGAATGGAGGAGCAGACTAGGCACTTCACAGAAATCGCTGCCTTGTTGAATATGACCTGCTCGTTCTTGCACTTCTTGCACTTTACCTTCAGAAACTTGCTTTCCGGCATTTCCATTGCGATTACCTTTCCTTATTGCTGCCGTGAAGTCTTTTAAAGGTTGCACGTCACCGGGCCTAAGAAATACCGTATCTTCTAAACGCATACTTGCCTTCAGCTATTCTTGCCAATCTGGCTGGTTTGTTTTGCAGGCATTCCGGAATAGCAAGACTGCCATGGGCAATAAGCCAGCAAAGTCTTTTATGGGTAAACTACAAATCATGCGCAATCGCAGGTCCGGCGCCCTCAATTCTTGCTGTTCCGTATAACTCTCCAGGTGCTTCGACGATATACCACAAAAATTTAATTTAATAGGAAGCCACAAAAAAGCTCCTTTTTAATACTTTTGCTCCAATCATAAATTTACATTACAAAAATGAGGCGTGTATATGCATTATAAATCAGAAGATGCCGGAGCACAAACAGATGACGGAATAGTGATGTTGCAGGCAGTTCATGAACCATCTTATGAACCGATTTATGTCCAGGTGGGACCACAGAATAAGGATCAACTGATAAGCTTACTTGGCTTTATTGTTGGCGGAAGAGGATGAGATTTATCATATGGCAATGAATGAGTTTGTGGAAAGATGCAAACAAACGGGGTGAAGGATATGGCTAATGAAGCGCGCAACCGCGCAGAGGACGTACTCGAGATAATAGAGGCCGCAAGGGAAACGGGAAAGATACGCAAGGGCATCAACGAGGCAACGAAGGCCGTTGAAAGAGGCATAGCAAAGCTTGTTGTAATCGCGGAAGACGTCGACCCGAAGGAGATAACGATGCACCTGCCTCCGCTCTGCGAGGAGAAGAAGATACCTCTCCGGACGGTGCCCAGCAAGAACGAGCTCGGGCGCGCCGCTGGCCTGGACGTATCCTCAGCGGCGATAGCAGTCGTGGACGCGGGCGAGGCGAAGAAGAAGCTCGAGAACATCTGAGGCGATAACATATGGCAGTGCCAGAAGTTCTGGATGAAACAGATTTGGAGACACTTAACAATCCTCTTACAGTTTATGAGGCGGTTATTGACAAGGAATTTTTGGGCGATGAGAGAAACGTTGAAGTCCTCAAGTACGTTGCAGGAGAACTTGGGAGAACTTCAAACGTTAAAATCGAGGAAGGCCTTAAAGTTCCCAAGGACGTAAGAAAAATTTTAATGCTTCCAAATGTCTGTCCGACTAGTTTTCGGGGGAACCAAGGCATCAATTTTCCAGGCACTATTCAGGCAACAACCGCCAGTTATATCAACACTGGCATATAGACTGTCACGGCGTATATTGATAATTATTCAAAACTAATACGAAAGATAGATAACAAGTGAAAAAAATGCCAGACGACGCAACACCGGCAGAGGTAATAGCCATCCTTGGGCGCGCGGGGACGAAGGGCGTGATGCGCGTGAAGTGCAGGGTAGTCGACGGGCGGGACACGGGCAAGATATTAACCAGAAACGTCATGGGTCCCGTGCGCATGGGAGACATCGTGATGCTCAAGGAGACGGAAATGGAGACATCTGGCAGCTACGGGAGAAGATGAGCACAGTTCGTTTTGACTGGCGGAGAAAGACAAACATGAATTATGATACAGGAGGGTGTGCAAGAGACTTAACAGCAGCGGACAGGTCGCCATGCATGTTTCCTGTAAGATCTGTGCGTGACGGCGTCGATGTATTGACATTTCATATGTTCGGGTATTTCCCTGATAGTAAAGAGAGGCCATCATGGAGAACTATACAGCTTCCGGTTGGATCCAACGAAATAAGTAACAATAGTTACATCACGGGACGTCAAACCGAAACCTACAGAAAAATATAATTATAGATGCTTAGAAAAATATCCGGAGTTGTTATAATCATGCCGAAATGTTCCTTTTGCAGCGGACAGATAGAGCAGGGTACAGGCAAGATTTTCATAGAGAACACGGGAAAGACACACTGGTTCTGCTCGAGCAAGTGCGAGAAGAACACGAGGAAGCTCGGAAGGGATCCGAGAGATTTCAAGTGGGCGAAGCAAAATACATGAAGTAACTTTATAAACTTTTTGTTTATTCTTATGTTATGTTCAGGAAGTTGGGCAAGGCATACAATGCTGGCTGGGAAGAATCGAAGACGGTCGAAAATTTATTCTGGTTCGGCCACCAGCTTACCTCTGATAACAAAGAGTATTTTTATCCCAGAGAATTTTGGGATACTCGTAGAAAAAGGCTACAATTACAATACCAAAAAATGGGCATTCTACAAAAAGTGGCTTATAAACTCGGCTTTGAAGGTTTCATATTTTCTGTCGATAAGCACCTACCGCTGGCAAGACCTCTTTATTGAGCGGTGAACAATAGACTTAAAAACACTCAGTTCAAGCTATAAAGGTGATACAGGGCTAGGGGACTGAGCGGCAGTGCGCACTTCGTGCGCCATACGCGCTCCTGATTGCTCCGATGAACCTTGGGAAGACATGACATGCAGCACACGCCAGATGAAAGAATACGGGGCGCAGGCGCTTCCCAAAGAAGCGGACGCATTTCATGCGGCATACGCCTAATGTGATAAAAATGGCAGACGTCAAACCAGAAAACAAACAGGAAGTCATGGCGCAGAAGCCCGAGCAGCCGCAGGGAAAGAGGATAGTCAGGATACTCTCCACTGACATAGACGGCTCGCTGCCGCTGGAAAGAGCCCTGCGCAAAGTAAAAGGCGTCAGCTTCATGTTTGCACGGGCGACATGCATTGCCATGAACGCGGACGGCAGAAAGAAGATCGGCGTGATGGCCGACCATGAAATAAAAGCCGTTGAAGAATTCCTGAGGCAGCCGCAGCTGCCGGCATGGATGGTCAACAGGAGAAAGGATCCGGAGACGGGGGCAAACCTGCACCTCACCATGTCCGCGCTGGACCTGAGGCGCAGGGAGGACATCAACACGATGAAGAGGACGAGGTCATACAAGGGCATAAGGCACGAGCTCGGCCAGCCTGTGCGCGGCCAGAGGACTAGGTCTACGTTCAGGACTAACAAGACTATAGGCGTGTCGAAGAAGAAGGCGCAGCCGGCAAGGGCGGCGAAGCCCGCGGAAGGAAAGAAGTGATAGAAATGGAAGGAGATCAAGTGTATCTTGGAATAAGCAATAAAACAGATTTCTTTTCCAGAAAAGGAAGAAATTTGGAGGGAAATCTGAAGAGAAGGGGCTTCGGTTTTGTGACGATTCCCCAGATTACGAAAGATTGTATTCCGCGCTTTTGGCAAACGTGGGAAGGATACGCCAGGTTTTTCTTGATAATTCCGACAGAACTGCAGCAGGAAATATGGAGGATGCAATAACATCATACAAACTCAGGCATAACATGGAAGAACTGGATATAGTCAAATTTGACTAGTTTGTGGGTGATTATTGTGGGTGATTAAATGGGAGCGCCAAAAAAACAGAGAAGGAAGTATGAGACTCCGAAGAAGCCCTACGACCGCTCAAGGCTCGAGAAGGAGAGGAAGATAAGGCAGGACTTCGGCCTTCGGAGGAAGAGGGAGATATGGCGCGCGGAGAGCATGTTGAGAAATTTCCGCCAGCGGGCGAGGGAGCTGCAGGCGCGCAGCGACGGGCAGAAGGAGAAGGCGCTGTTCGACAGGCTGCGCAAGACCGGAATCCAGTGCGACAGCCTGGAAGATGTGCTGGAGATAGGCCTTGAGGAGATGCTCTCGAGAAGGCTCCAGACGATCGTGCATAAAAAGGGCATTGCCAACAGCGCGCTGCAGGCGAGGCAGTTCATTGTCCATGGCCATGTTTTTGTCGGCAGTAGGAGAGTCCTGTGGCCAAGCTACATCGTCGGGCAGGGCGAGGAGGAGAAGATCATGGTCGACCCAAAACTGGCAAAAGCAATGATCAAAGAGGAAGGGGAGAAAAAATGAACGCGGCTGCGGCTTACAGGTCCCGGGCAACCGACTATCATCTGAATAAAATTAAGGAGCATGGGAGACGAAAACATGAAGCCTCACAATCTGCATTTTTCCCGGAGCAAGAATGCGGTATAATGAACAATGGGCCGGATATCACGGCTGGCGTGTCAAGGATTCGTAATGGTGTATAAACATGACAAAGGAACGATGGGGCATAGCGCATATTTTTTCGTCGGTGAACAACACCATAGTGCACATAACCGACGTCACAGGAGCCGAGACAATAGCGCTGGCGACGGGCGGCCAGGTCTCGGACAAGGACATGAACAAGGGAAAGCCGTTCACGGCGATGAAGGCCGCGCGGAAAGCGGCCGAGAAGGCGCAGGCAGCAGGCGTCACGAACCTGCACATACGCATACGCGCGCCCGGCGGAAACAAGAGCAAGATTCCGGGACAGGGGGCGCAGCCCGCAATCCGCGCACTGGCCAGGGCCGGATTCAGGATAGGAACAATAGAGGACATAACGCCCATAAGCCACGACACGATCAGGAAGAAGGGCGGAAGAAGAGGGCGCAGGGTGTAATGGAACAGTTTAATAATTTGCTGCAGGCAATAGAGGGGGAAGATAGGGCTGCAAGAAAGGAGAGTGTAGGTATGAACGAACAGGCGGTAAGAAATGCACTTCACATTATGAATGGCGACAAAATCACAGGGCTTTATGAAATATGGGAAGAGGTATGACAATGAAAATCAAGATCCTGGAAAAGGGCGACATGAAGACGAGATTCATGCTGGAGGGGGCCACGCCGGCTTTTGCCAACGTGCTCAGGAGGACCATCATGGCAGAAGTCCCGACGATGGCTGTTGAGTTCGTGGATTTTGAGGTGAACAATTCCGGCCTTTTCGACGAGGTGCTTGCGCACAGGATAGGCCTCGTGCCGCTGACATTTGACCCTGAAATCTACAGCCTCAAAACGGAGTGCAAGTGCAAAGGCAAGGGCTGCTCCCGGTGCGAGGTTGTGCTGGTGCTTGAGAAGCAGGGGCCCTGTGTGGTCAGGGCAGGCGACATGAAATCCAGCGCAGACGATGTCAAGCCATGGGATCCCGAGATACCTCTGGTGGAACTGCTGGAGGGCCAGACGCTGAAATTCGAGGCCACGGCACAGCTGGGCTTCGGAAAGGACCACATGAAATGGCAGGCTGCTGTAACGGGGTACGGCAATGCCCCGACGGTAAGGGTGAATGCGGAGAAGGCCGACACAAAGATAGCTGACATCTGCCCGACCAATGTCTTTGAGAAAAGAGACGGAAGGGTGAAGGTCGCCAGAGAGCAGAACTGCATACTATGCATGCGCTGCACGGAGATAAGCGATGGCGTGAACATCGGAAGCGACGACAACTCGTTCATATTTACAGTGGAGAGCGTGTGCGGGTTGCCTGTGAAGCAGGTGGTCGAGGCCGCCCTTGGCGCGATAGAGGCGAGGGCATCGGAGCTCGGAGAAGACTTAAAGAAGGCTATTTAATAACCCGCATCTTATTAAGAACCCTTTTTATTGATTATAATGGAAAAGGATTCACCGAAAAAGCTTGAAGTTAAGCAGAGCTTAACTTAAGCCCCGGAAACCTTCGGTTT
>CAYJRV010000008.1:0-3822 GCA_964372695.1 uncultured archaeon
CAAAAAATCATAAAAATCCGACATGTTTTAAGCATTCAAGTTTTATAGATAACCGAGAGATTGGATTAAATTACCCTTTTAAAGTTGCAATGGGAAATAAAAACATGGTGTGCTCATGACGAGAATTGTGGCTGTTGTTTCTGGCAAGGGAGGCGTCGGCAAAACAACTTTTGTCTCAAATCTCGGCGTAGCCCTCGCAGGCATGGGAAAAAATGTCATAGTTCTGGATGCAAATCTCACGACGCCGAACCTGGGGATACACCTTGGCGTACCCCTATTTCCCATAACACTGCATGATGTACTGAAAGGGCGTGCTAACATCAGGGACGCAATATATGAGCATGAAAGCGGGCTGAAGGTTATTCCTGCAGGAATCTCCCTGCGCGATCTGCGCGGTGTCGATTCCAAGGATCTGCCAAATGCGCTTCTGGATTTGCTTGGGAGCGCCGACATAGTGATACTGGACGCCGCAGCAGGCCTTGGCAGAGAAGCCATGGCCGCAATAGAGGCTGCGGATGAAATTATAATAGTCACGAATCCCGACCTCCCTTCCGTGACAGACGCCCTGAGGGCCGTAAAGCTCTCTGAACAGCTCGGCACAAAAACACTTGGTGTTGTACTTAATCGCGTCAAAGGGGAGAAGCATGAGATGCGACGCGAGGAAATCCTCAGCATGCTTGATGACGTCGAGTTGCTTGGAGAAATACCAGAGGATAGGAATGTACAGAGAGCCATTTCAGTCCGCGTGCCAATTGTTCGCCACATGCCAAATTCCATGGCCAGCCATGCGATCAAAAGGACAGCGGCGCGTCTCATCGGGCGCTCTTACACATACCAGAGACCTTGGCGCCAGAGGCTCTTAGGCTTTATGCGTTGATATTATGAAGTGCAGTCATTGCGCTGTCTGCAGGAAATCTGGAAAATGCACGGCAAATAGGCATGCCTGCAACTTCATGTCGCGAATTGCCGAACGCGATATAAAGCCTGTGAGATGGAGGCCTGCAGGAAGGCAATAATTATCTTATTGAAGACGGGCAGGACAAATCTATTTCTGCTATCAATACTGGTTTTTCGAGCTTCCAACTATTGAGAACCGACGGATGCAGTTCACCAAGGATACCTGTTTTGTTTCCATTTATAATAATCTCGGCACATCTGCCGTTGATGAAACTTGGATGCTTCGTTTTTCTCAGGGAATATTTGATTCCAAGGTTCCTCATCAGCGCGTCCAGATAAGAAGAAATCAGCTCGTAATTGACGGTGCTCGCCGTATAGCCGAGAGACAGCATGGTTCTATCCGATGTTTTGGATTCTTTCGCCTCGTCTATTTGCACGGCTGTTCCAACTTCGAATATCTGCTGCGGGTACTCTATATGCATATTGCTGGAAAAAAATTCCAAGATATTCGGCATCAGCGAGGTCCTGAATACTGACCAGTTTTGTGACATCGGATTCTCTATTTCAACAGTCTTTTCCTCTTCTAGGTTCATCTTTCTAAAGAGATCGTTCTTATTCGACAGAACAAAAGACATGATTTCCTGCAACCCTAGTCCAATGCACGCTTGTTTTACCCTCTCCATAAATATATGCATTTCATCCAGCTTACCCCTTGTATACATCTCTTTGATACTTGGCTCAATGTTGTTGTATCCGTAGGAAATTATGACGTCCTCCACTACGTCTCTCGGGTGCATGATGTCCTGTCTGTATGATGGATATTCCAGATTAATGACCTTTTTGGATATTTTACACCTGTAGCGGGCCATTTCAAGCAATTTTGCTATGGTTTTTTTATCCAAGCCAAGGCCCGATATGCTGTTTATGTAGTCCGGGTTGACAGTGAACGTCTTCTTTCCCATCGCTGGCGTAATTATTTTGCTCTTACCAGTCTGGGTTGTTACAGTTTCAACGCTGGCCCCTCGGTCTGCCATCTGGGCCGCTACGACATCAATGGCTGTCTTCAAGAATCCGGTGTCGTAACCTGTGCACTCTATGAATACATTCCTTGTCTTTTCTGTCACGTTCCCGATATCGTTGGAGTTGATTATAGGAGGCATGGAAAGTATTTTCGCATTTGAGTCAACCCATAGCGGATAGTCTTCACATCCTTGCATAAGATGTCCGAACTCCTTACCCTTCGGATGCTCTCTTAGGATTTCTTCTACGCTCATTATCTTTTGATAGCCCAGCGGCACAAATCTGATAGTTCCTTTTTTCGCTGACGTGTACTTCACAGGAAAGCTGATTTTGTCCATGTCATAAATACCCATAGACATCTCTTTCCTGTTTCTCCCGAAGGCCACTGAAAGTTTTTCCTGCAGTTGTATTATTTGCGACAAGAAGTTCTTGCTGATTTTAAGGTTCCTGGCTATTGCGCAGACTGCCACCGGCTGAATTGGAGACTTTGTATCTACTAGTACCACTTCCTTTCCTTTCCTAAGTCTGAACTGAGGAAGGCCGCTTTTCCCGTACCGGCCGGCTATCTCCCTTGCCACGCCCTCTGTTGACCAAAGGTCAGGCCTGTTCGTGTCTTTGCAGTCTATTTTCAGCGTATCGCCCTCTGCAGAATCAAGTTCACTCTTGGCAAACAAGAGATCGTCATCCAGTCTGTCTTTTGGGAGTCTTTTCCCGACAAGCATGCACAAATCTTCGTAAGATATTTCTAGTTTGGGCATTATATCACCTGGTTTCTCAGCCATTCCAAATTCCGGGAAAACATGTCCCTGATATCGCTGATGCCGAGTTTGTACATGGCCAGCCGGTCTATTCCTATCCCCCATGCTATCACGGGCATGTCAATGCCAAGCGGCTTTGTCAATTCTTCACGAAAGACGCCGGCGCCGCCCAGCTCGATCCATCCCAGCTTCGGGTGTTTCGCGCTCATCTGCACACTCGGCTCTGTAAAGGGATAATAATCAGGCAGGAACTTCACCTTCTTGGCTTCTCCGAACTCCACTGCAAACATCTTCAGCAGGCCGAGCAGGTCCCTGAAAGTCAGGTCCGGTGATATGACGAACCCGCCTATCTGGTTGAATTCAATAAGATGCGTGACATCTACCACATCGGGCCTGAAGCATCTTACGATCTGGAAATATTTTCCCGGTACTTTCAGCTCTTTTGATGCGAGGATTTGAGGCGACACTGCAGTATCGTGGGCTATTGGCATCAACTTTGCGGCTTTCTTCGGGTCCCATTTGTAGCCCCAGCCAGTTGAGCCGGTTTTCCAGCCGTTTTCATGGGTTGCTGCAATCTGCTGGACTATTTTGCTTTCAGGCAATCTCCCTTCTTTTGGATATTTCATGGAGTACGTCTGTGTCCAGTCCCTTGACGGATGGTTCTGCGGCTGATACAGCGCATCAAAGTTCCAGAACTCCGTGACTATTGTCGGCCCAGTGGCTTCGATAAAGCCAAGTTCAACTAGTTTGTTTTTTACCTCTGATAAAAATCTGGAATATGGCTGCCTTTTACCTGCATGGATCTTTTTCCCGACTGCCTCGACATTGTATTCCCTGAAGATGGTTTCTTTCCAAACACCACTCTTTATCAGACCTTCTGTGAGCTCGGATATTTGCTGCCCTTTTTTGTACACTGATCTTTTTGTCTCCCTTTCTTCCTCGACCAGTTTTCTTTTTATTAAAACATTGATCATACGTTCCTGTACGCTCTTTCCCGTCTGCATCTCCTGCAAAGCCTCCTGCAGCTCGGAGCGAAAATCTCTATTCACAAGATACAGCATGCCGTTTCTGATCTCGACCCACCCGTTCTTCTTTGCCCACTGCAGCGCGATGGAGAAGTTCTTGACACCCTTCTGCAGCGCTTTTA
>CAYJRV010000008.1:3922-24519 GCA_964372695.1 uncultured archaeon
TTTGCCCACTGCAGCGCGATGGAGAAGTTCTTGACACCCTTCTGCAGCGCTTTTAGCGGCAGCGGCTTGTCGAGCATCTTCGCAAGATTGACTTCCGGCAGGCCTGACTTGGCATATTCTCTGCCTTCTGCCGTGAGCACGTATTTTTTCATGAAACCACTTTAGTCTATTATTGTCCAGTAGATAAATAAAAACAAAATATACTTAAAATGTCACCAGTTGCTAAATTCCCGATAGATGCGCGCGGTCTTTTCCGGTTTATACCATACACTTATCGTTGTTGCTTCGTCTAGTTTGTATGATATGGACTGGTAAGGATTTGGAGATTCTGCCAGTTCACTTATTCCGTGCTGCACAATGTTTTGCATTTCTTCTGGGATGCCGTATATCGAATAAGATATGCACTTGCCACCGTTATTTGTGACCTTGATTCTTAGCGATCTTATAGGTGGCCATAGCAGGTATTCCATTTCTTCGCCTCCATTAACGTCTTTGCGCAGGAACTGAGTCTGACAAAGCCGTTAGATTCCACAAGACCGCATCTCTTCAGCCCATTGAGATTGTTCCAGACAGCTGATTCCGAGCAGCCCAGCCCGACGGAAACGGCTTTTGTAAAAGACGTCGGACTATAATAATCCGTTTCAGAGCTAAGTTTTTCGAGTATGTATTTCTGCTTCTGCGTGAGCCTTTCTTCCAGTAGTTTGTTTGCAAGAACTAGAAAGCTGTTTCTGTCTAAATCTCTTTCACTATCGGCACGTTTTCGAATTGGTAGGGCATCGCCATCACTCACACTCCATTGGAAACAAAGTATTTAAGGCTGCCCTGCAGGAAATGTTGGAGTCAAAATACCATCGCAGCTTCAATATGAATTCTTTTAAAAGTTATATTCAGAAGATAATAACTGATACCATGAAGAACGACAACCCAGCCAGGATAGAGGAGCTTGCGCGCCGCCGCGGCTTCTTCTGGATAGGTTCCGAGATCTACAACGGCCTTTCAGGCTTCTACGACTACGGCCATCTGGGCACGCTAATGAAGAGAAAATGGGAGAACCTATGGCGCGAATATTTCCTCAATCTTGGGGACAAGTTCGTTGAGATAGAGCCGGCCGTTATCATGCACGAAAATGTCTTTGTGGCATCAGGTCACGTGGCAAATTTTGTGGATCCGATAGTGAAATGCAAAAAGTGCGGCCATGTAGAGCGCGCAGATAACATACTCGAGGACATCCTGAAGGAAAATTTCGAGGGCATTTCTCCTGAGGAGCTTTTGGGCATAATTAAGAAGCACAGGATAAAGTGCAGCAAGTGCAAGGGCATTCTGGAAGAAGTTGGTACACTAAACATGCTTTTCCCCCTCAACGTAGGTGTGGAAAGCCCGCAGAAGGCGTACCTTCGCGGCGAGACAGCGCAGGGAGCGTATGTAAATTTCTCCCGCGCTTTCGAGCACCTCAGGAAGCAGCTGCCTCTTGGCCTGGCTGTTGTTGGCAAGGCATTCCGCAACGAGATCTCGCCTCGCAACCTTCTCATCCGCATGCGCGAGTTCACGCAGGCTGAGCTCCAAGTGTTTTTCGATCCGGACACGATAAACGAGCACCCGAAATTCGGGGAGGTAGAAAATTACAGGCTCTTGGTCTTCCCTGTTGCTGCAAGAAAAGAAGGCAGGACAAAAGAGGTGGCCTGCAGCGAACTTGCAGAGCATCTGCCAAAGTTCTATGTCTATCATATGGCCATGGTGCAAAAATTCTATCTGGAAATTCTGAAGCTTTCGAAAGAAGCCTTCAGGTTCAGGGAGCTCTCCCCGGAGGAAAAGGCATTCTATAACAAGTACCATTGGGATGTTGAATTGAATCTCAGCCTTGGCTGGAAAGAGGTCGGCGGCGTTCACTATCGCACGGATCACGATCTCGGTGGCCATCAGAAGGCCTCCAAGAAGGACATGTCGGTTAACTTTGGCGGCAAGAAAATCCTGCCGCACGTTCTTGAGCTTTCGTTCGGCGTTGATAGAAATATTTTCGCTCTGCTTGAGATTTTCTACGAGGAGGAGAAAGAACGCACCCTGTTCAGGTTTCCGCGGCTGCTTGCTCCATACGACTGCGCCGTTTTTCCGTTGGTGAGCAAAGACAACCTTCCTGAAAGGGCCGAAGAAGTGAAGAACCTTTTACAGTCCATGAAATTCTCAACCTTCTTCGACAATTCCGGTTCCATAGGCCGCAGATATAGAAGGATAGATGAGATCGGCGTTCCGGCTGCGGTAACAATAGACTACCAGACGCTCGATGACAATACAGTTACTGTGCGCGACCGCGACTCCATGGAACAGGAAAGGGTCCGCATTGAAAAGCTGGCTGAATTTCTTAGTAAAAAATAGTTTCAGCTGCTCAGGGATTTCTTTTTGCCTTGCTCTTCTGCGACTTTTCGTGCCAGCGTATCTTATCATATTTTTTCATGATTTCCCTCTCCATCTTGTCAAATGCTTCCTGTATGACATCCAAGGCTTTCCATCCCCATGCATGGGAAACAAAGAAGCCGAAAGGAACCTTGAATCTTATGCGGATGGAGTATTTTTCCTTGGGCCCTTGCTTGTGCATTTTTTCCACATGGATAAACAGGTACTCTATGTTGTCAACCATTTTTGCATATTTGTCCACGAATTCCTGCACTTTGGAATCCATTCTTGCCTGGAATTCGCTGCTCTCGTCGTGCATGCCTGTTATCTGGACGTAGACGCCTCTCTTTCTTTTCTGGGCCAGCAGCGCTAGCAAGTCCTTTGGCGTTACTATTCCAATCTCACCGTTCTTTACTATTATTTCCTCGTTTTTCTGCAACAAAGATATCGCTTCCAATAGTTTTCTGCTGCCGTCCAGCACCGTCGCTTTGCTCATTATCGACTCTGCTTCTACATCACTGGTTTTTACCTTTTCCCTGTTGGCCTTTTCCTTGGTTTTTCCGCCTCTTTGGGCTGTGGAACTCTTGGCCTCGAGAACCTTTATCAGATCCAACGTGCCGACAACCCCCATAACACGGTCCTCATCAACCACAGGTATGCGTGAAACGTTTGTCTCAAACATAAGGTTCTTAATTTTGCTGGCCTTTTCACCCATTCCTACATAGACGCACGGCGTCATGATGTCCCGCAGTTTTGTTTCCTTGTTTATTTTTCCCACGTCTGCGGTTTTGATTATGTCAACCTCGGATATTATCCCAACAAGCCGGCCTCTGCTTATGACGGGCAGTGCCCTTAAGCCGCTGCCCAGAAGCATTTCCAAAGCCATCGATGCATCATCTTCCGGGTCAACAGACGGAACCTTCTTGAGAAAGTGGGAAACCTTTGCCGATGTCGGGTCGAAATCCTTTGTTATTAAAGATTTTAGTTCCAGCATGCCCAGAGTATTTTTCCCTTCTGTTACGGGAAGCTGGTGCACGCGAGCCGATTTCATCAGGCTTAAAGCCCTGGAAGCTGTGTCATTCGGTCCCACAGAAATAACATTTTTGCTCATGAGATCTTTGATTTTCATGGAAAAATCTCCAGGTTAGAAAGTATCCATATATCCTCTGACTGATAAATATTTAAGAAGGTAAGCTGATTGCCAAATGGTAACCCGGAAAAGTCGGACGGGGCGCAGTTTCCGGAAGTGCGCGGTTATAGCTTTACAAGGAAACAAAAAAGGCACGATTTCCTTGTGAGCTACATGCGAAACAAGTAAAAACATATCCGGATTCTTTACTTGTTTCACTATAATTCTGGCGGTTTCTGCGGGTAGGAAACAAAGGCAGAAAGCAATAGGATCCCTATCATTCAGGTTTTTCCAATGACCTGCCAAATTTGTAGGTAAAAACAAACCGTATTTATGGGCTAAGGTTTATGGCGAACTATGGCGTAATATGTGCAGTCACCCTCATTGTCCACAATAGCCCAGAGCATTCTTGCCCTTATGTTATGGGCAAGTCTTACCGATCTTGACAATTCCTGGAAAGACATCGTAAAGTCTTCTGGTACTGAGAACACTATCCATTTTGTGTGTTCTTTTGCAGATTTCGGCCCTTTTTTGAGCTGGACGCCCCTGTCATAAACCCTGAAATCGCAGCCAAACTTGAATCCTGTCCTGACCAAAAGGCCGCGCTCTCTCAGGTCTTCATACACCCGATACTTGTGGACAAACCTTTGGTCGAGAAGCGCGGCATAGTTGAAGAGAGATTCAAATGTCATGGGGCTTCCGTCCTTTAGAACCCTGATTCTCCCTCTTTTTAGCAGAATGCATGCTTCTACGAGTGCAAGCTCCAGCCTGTCACCGAGCTGTTTTCCATAGTAACCCGGCTCATACACCTTTTCATGATCCTTCCACACAACTACCTTGTCGCCTTCGAGTATGGTGTCTATCACTTCCTTTGGCTGCTCCCATTGCACATATTCTGGCTTCTCATCAAGTTCCTCCGGTTGTTCTTCCGTATTTTTTTGTCTGTTCTTTTTTCCCATAAATATCCGCATCTCTTGATCAAATCATTGTAGACAGAGCAGAGGCCACCCGCAAGTAAGCCTCTAATGCCGCATGTCTAACTGAATTCCAACAGTAAAGTTTTAATACTGATAAGGAACTCTTACCTTTTGACTTCGCCGCTTGTGCAGTTTACAGTGAAGTTTCCGGAGCACACCACGTTATTATTGACTATGTTCCAGTTTTTCACGACTCCCGATCTAGAGTCCGAAAATGAGCAGCATATGGCGGTCACGGAATTCTTTGCAAGTTCGTCATACGAGCTTGTTTTTTCTTCGAGCAGGCTTTCGGCAGTTTTCTTCTGCTCCTGGCAGGCATCATAGGCCTTCTGCAAGTCTGCTTTTTCGCCTGTGCAGAGGCTGAGTTTGCTTTCGGTGCTGCCCAAATCATTCATGCAGTTGTTGAAGCTGTTCTGGGCGTAGTTCAGGTCAGAGTAGCAGGTTTCTCTCTCCTGCATTATGAAGTTTACAGAGTTTTGGGCATCTTCCAGGTTCTCATGTATCTTCTCTACGTTTGTTGTCAGGCCGGTTATCTCGCGGCTCACTGTAAACGCGAAAAAAACAACGGCGACAAAAAGAATGAAGAGTGATATTTTCTTGCTGTTTTTAATTACAAATTCCCTACCCTTTCCATAACCCATACATCTACTACGCCTTTATTTTATATAAAGAAGGCGGGTTGAATGCATTTCCTCAAGGAAGCTTTGCTTCCTTGGGCATCGGCGAGCTCCGCCCAGCCACATGTGAATCAAGGTTCGGATAGTCTAAAAAAAATGGGGTGAATGGGATTTGAACCCATGACACCACGGTGACAAATGCAGACGCTGCCGCGTCATACGCCTTCAGCCGTGTGCTCTCCCAGGCTGAGCTAATGGATAATTATCTATGATAATTAATTACCACCCCATCCGGGAGTGTTTTATACTTCCTAGTAATAAGTATTAATTTATGTTTTAACCTCTGGTTAACTTCGTGTCAGGTTCTTGTATTAAGGAAGGTATGGTTTATTTCGTCTATTTTCTTCTGGAGGTCTCTTAAATTGCCTATTACATGATTTGGAAGCACTTTTTTTCTATGGGAGGGTTTTCTGAATATTTCGGGGCTGTCTCCCCTATCCAGAAGAACAGCGTGCGCACCAAGGTTGCGCGGCTCAAAATAGTCGAATTGAGCGTCATCGCCAACATGCAGCAAATTTCCGGGAAAAATGCCCAGTTCCCCAGCTACAACACGAAAAACTTCCGGCGATTTTGCGCCTTTGAACATGTCGGTTACCGAGTAACGTCTGGAGAAGAACTTCCCAAGGCCTTCGGCTTCCAGCTTCATGTCCAGAAATTCTTCCGTGTTGCCTGTGATCACAACGAGTTTGTAATTCTTGGAAAGAAGCCTGAGCGAGGGCAGGACATCAGGATACAAATTGATATGGTGCCTGAGGTCGCGGAGAACCTTGTTATGGTCGCCTATCCCGAACTTTTTGAACCAGAATGATGGCCGATACCACCTCACGTCTTTTTGACTCACCTTTTTGAATTCGGCAAACACGATTTTCTTGGCCTCTTCCAGTGAAATGTCCTGTCTTTTTGAGTAGAGGCGCGGTATCGCCTCGTCCCAGAAAGCTTTGTTGTAGCTGAAATCCACTATTGTGCCGTCAATATCAAAAGAAAGTACTTTTATAGTCATAAAACCACTTATGAAATGCATTTACTGAATTAAAAATTAAAAAATAAAAGCGCCCCCGGCAGGATGTTCGGCAGTTGAGACACATCTCACTGTTCTCGAACCTTTGGTCTATGGGCAGAAATCTGCCTATATGCGACCACCTGATTAACAGTTTCACCCAAGCTTTCCCTTTGACTGAACTTGGAAAAGTTTGACAGGTGCTCTTTGTAGACCAGGTGCCTAGTAACCTACTGAGCTACAGGGGCATTTTCTAGAATAAGATTTATGGAATATTTAAAAGCGTTGTAAGCCGACAGCAATTCGTGCAGAAAGTTTATTGACAAGACGTGAGAAGTTCGGATTGATTAGCTTGGGTAGTAGTTTCAGGAAATATGCGATCCAAGTATTGACTAAGTTCCTGTGGCAGTTTTCCCTCTTCACTTACACTGAGAACAGGTAAATAAAACTAGTCCAGAAAGTCCTGGTTCTTGATCTTGTCGGGCAGGTACTTCTCGCCCATGAACTTCAGGCCCAGATGCGAGAGCGCCTCTATCTCGGCCTTTATGCCTTTCTCGATCATGAGGTTTATCTCCTTCTGCCACTTCGGATTCTTGGCGAACCACTCATAGTTGAGCAGATCCTTTGCGCGCTTTATATCAACTTCCTTCGCCTTTATGGTAGCCTTCTTGAGGTCATATTTGTAGATGTCTGAGATTGTCAGCCCGATGAACCTCGCCTCCGGGGTAGCTATCCGGTCCGAGACATGCGCCAGCGAGATGGAGCCAGATTTGATAACGGAGTAAATATAGAACCCGTAGCTGTCCGCGTCAGTCATGACATATACCGGCAGGTCGTGCTCGTCATTAAGCCTCTGTATGAGCAGTCTCGTCCCCCTGGAAGGCTGCCCCCCTGTCCCGATAAGGATGCATTTCTGTTTCTGCCAGAACTTGTCCTCGTGCAGGCGCTCAAAGCCTGCGTTTTTCTCAACCACAAGGACGAACTTTGCATCGACCTTCTTGAAGTCTATTTCCTCGACTGTGGAAGGTATTGACCAGCCGCCGCTGCCAAGCTTCGACCAGTCTATATCATCGCCGCGGTCTCTTATTATGACATTGCCTGCTACTATGCCCTTTCTGTCAGTTGTCAGGTGCAGCTGCTCCCTGAGAACGTCCAAAGCCACTTCTATGTCAACAATTATAGGGTCCGATTCAACTTGAGCGTCAAACGTGTTCTCATCGCTGTCGCCTATAGTCCTCTTGAGGTTGTAGTACATGTCTCTGATGCTTGCATGGATGTTCTCGTCTATAAGGCTTTTTGAAAATCCTGCTACGAGAAGGCTCTGCATGAATTTCTTCGAATGTGCGACATTGAAGAAGTATCTTTTTGCAGTTTTATCCCCGAGTGTAAGCTGGCCCAGCTTTTTGTCAAATATGACATTTGACAGTGCCCTGATAGGTATCTCTATGTTTGGATTCTCCTTTTTCTCGATTTCCTGAACTATTTTTAGTCCCAATTTTTCCAGCTCTTTGCTGACATTTTTCTGTTTTGTCTCTGCCATGAAAATCACACTTTTTATTCTTCTGCCTCTTCCGCCACCTTGCCCGTTTTTTTGTTTGCCGCCTTCTTTTCCTCAGCCTTTTCGGCGTCTGCAAATTCCTCCTTTATATGTATCCTGCTGGCTACTAAATCCTTTAGTTTCTTTTCTATTGTTTTCTTCTCCGCCTTGGTTAAAATTGCCAGAGCGTTGGCAACTTCAGGCGCGTATCTGTCGAATATCTGCATGCGCCGCTTCTGTTCGCCGGCACGGTGCTTGCCTGAAAGGAAAGCGGACAGCTTCCTCCCCGCGTCCTGTATGGCAAGTTTTGCCTCCTTGATTATCTCTGGGTAGCTGGCCACAGCCTCCTTGCTTTCCGAGACAAAAGGCACCCAGACAGAGCACATATGAACTACAAGCTTCATATGTCCCGAAGGCAGGCTCCCTCCTTTCTGGTCCATATTATATCTTCTCCAGTCCACCTGTTTCACAGCTTCTGTCAGGGCGCATGCACTCTGCTGGTAGAGCAGCGGCACGCGGTTGGCGAATCTTATGAGCTCTATGGACTCGCCATTTTTGCCCTCACTATCTTCTTCATCGTTCTTTTTTTTCCCATTTTTTTGTGTTTCGTCCTGCGATCCAAAGACAATGCCGACTTCGATGAGGAACGGAAATCCGCGGTAAACATCAGGCTCCCTTGTTATGGATGTCACGAATTCTGCGTTGGGGTATTCTTTTTTCAGGCTCTTTTCCAGCTCCCCTGCACCTATTGGGGATAGGCAGTCCAGGGGCGGCCTTTGTATCTTAACGCTCTGCATGGCTTTGATGACCTTTTCTATTGAAGCCCGGTCAAGGTCTGCAGGCTTTGTGTCCTCTCCGACCTTAGATACCTTGCATATCTCCTTCGCTGTCTGCGCCCCGACAGAGGAAAATTCATTTGTCATGAAAGAAAGCAGCGTCCGTGAACTCGTGTTCTGCAGTATCCTCTGCAGCGTCCCGAACTCCACTCCATATGGATGGGGCTTCATGGTCTTCGGCGGTCTGGGCAGCTCGTCTACCGAGCGTGGAAATATTTTTTTCATCCCGTCTGGTGCAGTGTAGGTGATTTTCACAAAAGGGTTTGATATGGATGTTTGCTTTAGGTAGTCCTCCACGGTCTTTCTGTAGCGGCCGTGCATCGTCATCACGACCTTAACGCCGTGCTCACCCACAGAGTCTTTTTCCTGGTCTTCCTGCTTGAGTATATCAGGCTCGTTTGTCACGGTATTGAGATGCAGCTCGGCATAGTGAGTCCTCTTCTGGCCCTCCACCCTTGACCACACCTTTGTTGGCTCCCCGGTGGTGAGCTGCGAGTAGAGCGTGACGCTGCTTATGCCGATGCCCTGCTGTCCCCTGCTTTGCCTGAGCCTGTGAAACTTGCTGCCGTAGAGCAGCTTGCCGAAGACACGCGGTATCTGTTCCTTGACAATTCCAGGCCCGTTGTCCTGTACCGAGACTTCGTATACATCTTCCTTGATGTTCTTGATCTTGACTAGGATCTCTGGAAGAATTCCTGCTTCTTCACATGCGTCTAAGCTGTTGTCTACGGCTTCCTTGACAGCCATGAGCAGCGACTTTGTTGGGTTGTCAAAGCCAAGCAGGTGCTTGTTCTTCTCGAAGAACTCGCTTATGGATATGGCCTTCTGCTCCCTGCCCATCTCTTCGGCTGTTTTCTTCATCGCCATAATTTCACCTTTTTGTTTTATACCCTGCGATGGAACAGTGCCTCCAGTTTTCACCCCGCTTTAGCGGCTTTTCGTCAAAAATGAAACTGTCTGTTCCTTTGTTTGTTCGTTTTCAAAAATTATTTCAAGTTGTTTCTCTTCGTTAAGTTAAATGTACATGTTGGCGTGGATATATGAAAGTGCCATTTATTTCAGTTTTTATAACATTTCTGCGTGCTCTCCAGAATGATACTAAAATTTACATCTTTCATTCCAGCACCTGTTCTGGAAGTTGGCTGCGTTTTTTATTTTCTTCCAGAAATTTATACACTGTCTTATGCGTCAGGCCCTTTATTAGCTTTTCCAGCGCTTCTCTTGCAAGCTCAGCACGTTCGTATGCGCCTATTATTGAAACTGTTTTGCCATATACAGATATTACAGTCTTTGTATATTCCTCTATGTTACGGCGTGTTTTTCCACTTGTGCCTATCAGCCTTGACCTCACCCTTTGCAGTGATTTTTTGCTCCGGGGGAGGTCTATAATAACAAGCGTGTTCTCCTCTTCCAGCAGCTGCATTGCATGCTCCGGTGAGAAGCCGCGACCGATGGCGGTTATAATGTTCTCCGCTACCATGACATCTATGGCCTCGCCCTCTACCTGAATATCGTCTCCCACCGTCATTTTGGTTCCCGTGCTTTTCTCTATTTCCCTTTTTACACTGCCGCGTTTTCCTATGATGACTGCGGTCCTCTCTCTTGGAATAAGTATTCTTTTTAGCATAACTAGAATTTTTCTATAACTTTTAAGAAACTATCAGAACTCGAGTTTGAGGATGCCCCTTCTTCTCAGCCATGATGCCTGAGTTGGGTTGTATTTTACAAGAATGTCCGCACTTTTATCACCCTGTATGTCCCATGGCTTTATTAGGACTATATCGCCTTCGCGCATCCATACGCGTTTTCTCATTTTGCCCGGTATTCTGCACAGTCTTATCTTGTCGTCCTGGCATCTTACCTTAAGCTTGTTTGTTCCCATCAGAGCCTCTACAATGCCAAGAATTTCTCCGGGACGCGGCTTTCTTATCCTAATAAATTCCTGTTGCTCGTTCTCTTCCATTCAAACCAGATCTCCTTGTCCTCTTGACGATTTATAGCTATAGCACGGTAATAGCCCATTTGTCACCTGATCGCGTAAAAATTTCTGTAGAGCTTCCTGCCTTTCTTTTGGCCGACAAGCTTGTATGATTCCTTGACAGAAAAGTTGTCCCTCAGCATGTGGGCAGCCTTGATGGCCGGTGATTTGCTCACAATCATAACATCATAGCCTTCTTTTTTTTGCCTCACGCCAGCTATATCCTCATGCTTCAGCACCTTTTCCAGTTTGCCCAGTATCTTTTCATCCTTTTGCCCCCTTACCTGTATAACAGCTTCATGGTAGCTTCCAAGAAGCTTTATGCAGTTGGGGCACTTCATCTTTCTTGGGTGCACAGTAATTTCCTTTTTGTCTGTTATTGTGATCTTGCTGGGTCTCACAGTTCCATGTGCTGTTATTATGGCGTGTATTTTGTCCGGCCTGCAGTTTATTTTTATATCCATTTTCCTGATCGTATTTTTTGCTTCAATGTTTTGCATTATAAAATCTTGCAGCTGGTCTTTCCTTACCATGGCCCTCTGGGTGTAGAATTTTTCACAGTTGTCGCAATACCTAATTTTCAGCTCTTTGAGCTTGAAGAGCTCCCTTTTTTCCACGTAACATTTCTCGCAGAAGTTCCCGTGGAACGCGTCTTTCCCGCATTTTATGCAGAACATGATTAGAGTTCATGGGAAAAGCTTAAGTACCGAATTTATCAGAACACGTTCCATGTAGTTATCCTAAACTCATAGTTCTCCGTGTCATGGATTATTAAGCTTGCCCTCTGGCTGGTCTGTGATGGGATTTTCTTTATTGCCCCGTCCATTTTATAGCGCTCCCCGGATGCCCACATGATGGCCGTCTTCGTAAGGTTGTTTACCTGGCCAGAATTGGAATTCTCTGCGAACCACAGGGCTCTTCCGTTGCCGTTGATAATGCTTTTCCTGCCTTTGACAAGGGAGAATTTCTTGTTGCTCGTCTGGATTACTGTCGTATTGTCGACAGATATCTTATTTATTGTGTCGCCGTTCGTGTTAAACTGGTCAAAATTTTCATTTTCCGCGCTTTTGCCTGTGATGTTTTCATAGTATTTTGCGATGTTGTATGCAATATTTGTGGAGTTATAAGGATCGCTGAATTTTCCCACGGCGTTGATCCCGGAATCGCCGCTCCATGTGAGGTTGAAGATGTTTTTGATAACTTCCGAGTTTGCCTGACCCTGTGTTAGGTCTCCAATGAGAAATAGGGTGCCGCCGCTTTCCATGAATTGCTCAATGCTGTTCTTCCCGTTTGCTGTATTGTACGCGTTGTTGAGGTCGTCATAGGTCATGAAGAGTATTATGTTGGTCTCATCCGGGACATTGGTGACGGAGATCCTTTGGATGCGCATTTCTATGGGTCTTCCTTTGTAGGTGAAATTTAACGGCGCCAGCCTTGTGCTTATATCATTTGCCTGCGCATCCGAGCATGAGCAGCCTACAAATATTACCGGATTTGGCATTCCGACTATTTCTACTGAAAAGTCAGTCGACTTGCTGAACAGCCCCTCGAGTAAATTTCTTAACGATGTGTTGTCATTGCTTCTGACAAAACTCGGCATGAGACCTGTTTTGTAGCCGGCGCTTATCGCATCTTCGGCCCTTATTTCCGACAGTGCAGAATCCCAGTTGCTCTGCTTAACAGAGACAGTCAGAAAGAAAGTTAGAGAGGTGAGTATTATTATCGACGCTATTATTGCTTCCAGTATGCGCGCAAAGCCTTTCATATTACCGACACCATCATCATCAATATGCTGCTGCTTTGTGTGTCTACGCCAATTCTTGTTATCGTTGCCTTGGGTCTTATGGTCGAAGTTGCCTCAGGGCCGCAGGCAAGCTTACTAACCGAACTGAGGTCTTTGATGTCAATAATTATGTCATTTGTGAAGTCCAGACCAAGCAGGTCTTTTATTTTATCGTAGTTGGCCGCCTTGTTCACGGCGTCATTGCAGTATGCGTTCAATGCGCTTATTTTTGCCGAACTCAGGTAGTATTTTGTTCCATTGGACAAGCCGAGCCTTTTTGCCTGCGAAACGCCGCCCCAGCCAGGCGGTTCTCCGGCGTCAAACATAAGAAGCTCTGATATCTGGAATGACTTTGATTTCAGGTCCTGGCTGAAAGATTCCTGGTGGAGCTTCGGAATGTTGTTTATCACAGAAATTGAAACGAACGAAATGGCCGTTAAGAATACAAGGACGGAAACCATGAATTCTATGTCCAATGTGCCTTTAATTCCGGATTTGGATGCTCTGTTCAAGGGCATCATATCAAACCTATCCTTGTGGTAATCATAAATACTAGGAACCCGGAAAATACCATAATCATACTGTGTTTTACCCCTCCAATCACAGAGTCAGAGCCTATCTGGCCCGCTATGAGCCCCGAAAAGAAGCCCTGGACAATTATCATAGTGAAGAACAGCGCCTTGTAATATGATGCTGCATCCTGGCCTGAGCCAAAATTAAATGTTGTGGCGACTCCTGAGAAGGTGTGGCAGCCGAAACAGACGGGCTCGGAGTTCGATACGCACTGGCTGCACGGGTTGCCGCTGAATCCCTGGAAAATAGTTCCGGTCCCTTCTACCTGCGTCTGAATTAGCGGAATAAGGAATTTTATCAGGGCCAGCGTGATTCCAAGAAATATGAAAAATATAGCATACATCATTATAACCTGCTGATTAAGCATCAGGGACTTCTCTTCCTGCACGTCCTTCAGAGATTCTATATTGGAGGCCAGGGACTCCATGGTTTCCTCGACGTTGCCGCCTGATTTGGTTGCCTGGTCTATTATCATCATCGCCCTTACGATCATCTTACTCTTCTTCATGCGGTCGCTGAAATTTTTCAGGACCACTTCTACGGGCACATTCCATGTGAGCTGGTTGTACATCTTTTTGATCTCGCGACTCAGAAGGCCGTATTCAGATTTTGACGCGGTCTGCAGCGCCTGCATGAGTGTAAGCCCGGCTCTTTGAGACTCTGCAAGGTCCCTCAAAAAATTAGGGAACTCGTCTTCGTAGACCCTGATGCGTTTAAATTCAAAGAATTTGTTCAGGCTGTAGGGAACCACCATGATTACTATGCCTATGAAAATGAAATTTGACGCCAGGACAAAGTTTCCAATAAACAATGCCGCTACAAGCAATATTAGAAAAATCGCGGCTGAAAATAACAGTATGTATTTGCTTTCCATGAATTACAACCCAATTACGCTCTATCCTATTACTATCAATAAACAAGTAAATAAATATACACCTTCTTTGGTTCCATTTTAGCTTTCAGAAAAAGCAGGTTCTACTCCAAAGGCGAGGCGGATTTAATGAGTACTATAAATGCTATTGAGAGCAGTGGCAGGAGGAGGAAGACGATAAAGCTCTGTATCAGTATGGTTGTCAGGCTCGCGGATAGCGCCGATATTACTGATGTCAGCACGATGAAAAATATGGACCCCGTTATTATCAGAGTGAGGTATATTTCAACATAAAGCGAAAGGTCCTGGGAGTATTTGCGTATGCGCCTCCTGTAGTCAGACATGAAGTTCTCGCCTTTTCCCTGGAGAAAATCAGCCAAATTGCCGCCGGACGTCATTATTCCGTTTATTCCCCAGAGGAGTTCGCCAAATTCTTTTGACGGCGTCCTTTTCGCCTCTTTCTTTATCGCTGTTGACACGCTCATTCCGAAAACCTCAACGTCCTTTACTATCTGCTCGGCTTCCTTGGAAATGTAGCCATACTCCTTGAATTTGCTCATGGTCTTGAATATCTCCAGCGGCGAAATTTTAGAGCTGGCTATGGTAGCCATGTAAGACACAGCAAATGGCAGCACCTTTCTTATCTGGCTTCTCCTGTGCTTCACAAGCGTCCCGGGATAGGTGTAGAAGAAGAAAAACAACCCTCCTGATATGGTTGCTGATAGTGTGAATGCGAGCAGTATGGAAACAAAAGGCTCAAAAAGCAGGCCAAAGATAAAGGATAGCATGGCCGTTTCAAGTACGAATGTTATGGTGACTGTAAACAGCGCTATGGATAAATATTCTTCCAGCGTGTAGTTTATGTTGGTTTTGTGAAGGTTTTCTCTGACATCAAAAAAATAAGTTTTAATTGAGTGGCTGAGGTTGCCAAATATTCTATATGCGATCGATGCATAGCTCATATGTTTCCTATCCTGCTCAGGAGAAAGTCAGGAGACATGTAGAAAAGATTGATTACGGAGGCAACTTTTTTGTAGTCTGTTATTTTCTGGCTGAGAAGCCACTCAAGAACGCTGGCGCGCTTCCTTATTTCATCCTGCAGTTCGGCAGCCGTCATGCCGCTGCCCTCGGATATTTTCTTGAGCAGCCCGCTCTTGTTTGTTATGGCAAACTTATCGCTAAACCCGTCCCACTTGAACACCTCATTCACCAGCGGCACGCCGTTTTTTGTGTCGTACCCAAGGACCTCGGAAGTTGAATAAACTTTTCTTATGTACCTTCTGCCCTGCTTGACCCTTTTGACAAAAATTATGGCGTCCAGATTTTGTATCAGGCTTGGCGGCAGCGATATGGGAGGCGAGGTGAGCCTGTCCATGAGCTTCTGGAAATTTTCCGCATGTATTGTTGACAGCCCGGGATGGCCGGTGGCCATCTGCTGAAAAAGCACGTAGGCTTCCTTTCCCCTCACTTCGCCTACTATAATGTAGTCAGGCCTCTGCCTCAGCGATTCCCTGAGCAGCTCAAACATGTCCACTTTCCCTTCCTCTGCTATGGGCGTCCTGGCCACCTCAGGTATCCAGTGGGCATGGGGAATTCTCAGTTCTGCCGTGTCCTCTATCGAGACTATCTTCATCTGCGGTTTTATGAAGAGCGAAAGCACATTCAGCAGGGAAGTTTTTCCCGATGCCGTGCCGCCTGAAATCAGGATGGAAAACCCGTTCTCTACAAGAAACCAGTAGTAAGCCATCATTTTGACATCGGAGGTGCCGTAGTTTATGAGATCTATTGGCGTGAGAGGCTTTTCTGTGAACATCCTTATCGTGAAATTGCTTCCATGCCTCGTAATGTCGCTGCCAAGAGTTGACTGCACCCTCGAGCCATCGGGCAGCGTGCCGTCCAGCAGCGGCCTCGCAAAAGATATCGTCTTGCCGCATCTTTCCGAGAGCTTGTTTACAAAAGAGTCAAGTTCCTCCTGGGTGGAGAATTTTATATTGGTTCTCAGCGACCCCATCTTCGGGTCCCTGTGGTAGACGTATATTGGTATGTTTATGCCGTCGCAGGATATGTCCTCTATCTGCTTGTCCTGCATAAGCGCCTCTATCTTTCCGAGCCCGATGAAATCCCGCAGAACGTAGTACTTGTAGACGTCCCTTTTGGCGTCTGCCACTTTTATTTTGAAGTAGTCAAATGACCTTTCCAGAAGGACCACTATGTATTTGATGACGTCGGTCCGCGTCAGCTGGGAAAAGTTTATGTCAAGTTTTTCCTGTATATACTCCTTTATTTCCTGCAGCGCCTTTTCATCCGTTTCGTCTATCTTTGGCTCGGCGACCAGATAAACAGGCTCGTTTAGCCGTGCGCTGTAAAAGATGTGGGCATAGGCAAGCACTTTGTCCCCCTGTTTTGGGTTCCGCGGGATAAGGGGGTATTTCATGTTCAGCCTTTTCAGTTTCTGCTCATCAAACTCCTCTAGGCTTTTGGCCTCATAAGGAATGTCAGGCAGCTCTATGCCATCCACTTTGACGTCTATCCTGTCTTCTCCTGTATAGGAACTGCCAACAACCCTCAGTCCGGCAACTTTTGTCTGGTAGTTGCCTGGCTGGAGAACAACCCCGCTTCCCTGAAGGACTCCATAGGCCTGCCCGCTTTGTTGCATTTGTTGGACCATCGCTGCCGCTGGAGATGAAATCCACCTTTCCCTGTCTATGAATCCGGTAACTATAGGCCGTTTGGTATCATTTTGCGGGCTGGGTTTCTTGATCTTTATTTTTTTGTAGCTGTCTCCTGTTTTGAAATTCACTACAATATAACCGTCATCCATGTTTTAACCTCTTTGTATTATTATTTTTGTGCCGTTGTTTGTTATCTCTACTATACGTGCGCTGCTTACGGATTCTCCTTCTACTCTCTTATTGGGTTCGTCTATATTAAAAATTTCTCTGCTCACGTTTATTGTCGTATCCTTCAGGTCTACGACTGTCAGGTTTTTGCCGTTTTGCACGAAAAACTTGTACGTGCGGCCGGATATCGTTGCAGGCACTTGTATTCTTACGGTTGTATTCGGCGTAAGCGAGGCTTTTACAACACCGTTTATCACCGTGTTCAGGACAGTGTTCATCTGGTCCCGTATCGAGACCGATTCCGTGGTTTTCTGCAGGTCGTTGAAACTTATGAGCACGAAGCTTGTTATGGCAACGCCTATGCCAAAAAGCATAACCTCCATGACAACCCTGTACTGCCCCTTCATACGATACTAATTGCCACAAGGGTGCTTATTAATGTTCGCCCGTTTATGGAGGTTTCCTGCACGCCTTTGTTTTCTACAATCATATAATTTTTGTCCAGGCCGCTTGAGGATGTTTGGGGTTGCAGTACTATTCTGTAGGCCCTTCCTGAACCATCTTGGGCATTAAGCTGGATGAATTTGATTGCGTAAGTTGTCCTGACCTTTTCCTGCCCGATGCGCACGCTGAGGATGCATATGGAATTCGAGCTGTTGAGGCCCCATGTCGCCTCTGTAGTGGCGCAGTCTATCTCGTTCAGCGGTATCTGGATATTTTTATCGTATGTGGTTTCAGCCGTAACCGTGAATATCTCTACGCTCTCATTGCCCAGGAGAATGGAGCCTCTTGGGTCCAGTGCCGTTATTCTCATCTGCGCCCGCCCGCCGTTCTTTGCAACGAATTTTATTGAATCTGAGAGCGCCTTTGTAAAGTCTTCCGTGCTCCTCAGGATAAAAGTTTCCTTGTTCCGTTCAATGATGGGCGTTGACCATAGCCACACGGCACCTATTACACCGAAAAGTATCCCCGTTGTGATTATTATGGTCAAAACTTCGTGCTGTCCCTTCATTATAACTATTAGCCCGGTGACTGCTTATTAAGATTCAGAATTATAGTGAACCTGCTCTGTTGCACAAATATCTGGTAGCTCTTTCTAATGGCGTTCTCACGCCCGTACCTTTGCATATGCTTTCATCCTGTCATACGCCCAGAACTTCCTTTTGACTTCGTTTAGGGCATTCTCGATATTGTGCGACCGTGTTCTTTCGCCGAATTTCCTTTTGACTGCCGAGAAGATGCCTTCGGTACCTAGCCACCGAATTCCATATTCACGGTCGTGCGCCCATTTTTTATAGCCCTTTTTCATCTTCAAGACTTCTTTGTCACGCAGCGTGTCATCACCGCTTACTATCGCGCTTTTTCTCGGTTTCACTGCGGGCTCGATATTATTATGCTCAAGAAACGCAAACAAATATGTTTTGCGATAACAGGTTTTCCATGTGTTCAATTGCGATCTCGGAATCTGAACCTCCTTCACCCTCAATGCTCACATCGCAATCAAGCATCTTCCTTCTCATTGGATCCGCCGAAATCGTGACCCTGATATATTTCTTTTGTTTTTTTCCGTACATGCGGGCTCGGTACTCGCCAGCGTTCTCGAACTTCATGCCAGAGCTGTCTGTCGAAACGCAGCAGTTCTCGAACGGCAGTTCAAACTTGACATCCATGCGATTCACGCGCCTGCACACATTCGAGTAGTCGCTCGCCTGCGGCAGCTGCCTAAACTCGACGAGCTTTCGCGAGACGCCTTCCAGGCCACGAAAGTCGATCCACTGATGCAGCACTGCCAAAAAACCCATGAAGGAATCGGGATATTCGTAGTGCGCGCCAACTTTGCCCCCGTTCATGACTTCGAGCTCCCTGTTCCAGTTCCTAACCCATTCGCAGTCGAGATAGAATTCGCCCCTAACGACGAGCTGCTCGTTGTACTTTCGCCAGTCCCGCTTATCCTTGAATTTCTTTCCCCAGCGCTTGCGCTCTGCCATTTTATCACCTCTATACTGGTTTTATATAGACCAGTAACATATAAATACTTGTGTGAACAAATATACAACATGAAACTCATCTGTTATTCCGTAAAGCGCCTGAAGCCGGTACAAAGGACGAAGTTCCAGCGCGAACTATACGGCTTCAAGGACCTATCAAATCACGGCAAGTACACATATCACAGAAAGGGCTTGATGGATTCGATCAAACATAAGACAATATTTTTTACTGGTTTAGTAGTTGACAATAAAGACGCTGAACAGGTCATCAAACTGTTAAAGAAACATAAGGCAAAAATCCATGTGACTGGTACGGAAAAAAGCTATTAATTATGCAACAGAGCAAGTGAACCCATAAAAGATTTCAGACATGAATTTATGGGTTCGCATACATGGAGAACCGAAGGTTCTCCTGTACAGGTGAAGCTCCGCTTCATCATGTATAGCTCACTGGGAATAATATCCAGAATACCCAGTAGAGCTATAAAAACAGGTTTCCTACCCTATTGTCACGCCAATGTTCACGGTTATAATCTGCCTGCCATTTTGAGTCACTTCAGTCACGCCGTTATTCTGTATTATTATTGACGATCCCGGGCCGCCTGTAGAATCCGCGCCGTTCAGCGCTATTTTGTACGTTTTCAGGTCTGACGCCAGGCTCCTGTACGAAAGGCCGTAAGTGTTTTCATAATTCGAACTGCTCACTTGGTTGCTCGTGACGCAGATAACAGAGGAGTCCTCGCTCCCGAATTTCCCGGTTTTTGTGTCGTCGCAGTTGGTTGTCAGGCCAAGCGGTATGTCCGCATTTGTCGCGTATATTGTCCCGTCACTTTGGATCTTGTAAAAAACCCTGCCGCCGGACAGTTTTAGCGTGCCGGGGTCTATAATTTTTATATTCTCCCTCCCGCCATTCGAGGTGACGGCCTTAATTTTCTGGTCCAGCAAGAAGATAAAATTTTCTGAATTCTCCAGCAGCGTCACGTCCCTGCTCTTCTGTATAAGCGGAATCCCCCAGAAATAAACAGACCCGACTACGCCTATAAGTATGCCTGATATCAGAACCGCGGAAACAGCCTCCTGCTGTCCTTTTCTGTTCATAATTAACCTATTTTTCTTGGTTGTATATAAGCATTTTCTGTTGCGTCCAGTAAAAGCGTCCAATAAAAATATGGCGGCCTGCGGGAGCAGCGTGGTGTTTCCGCAGGCTATCACCCGGCAAATTGATACAACCGGCATTTTCAAGCTGCAGAAAAAGACCGGTCCCGGCCAGGCAAAGAGTTATGGTAGCCGGCAGAATAGAAATACACAAAAACATTTTCTCCCATTTCATCATTTATAGCCCATGAGCTATGTTCTAAAGCTAACCGGATCCAAGTGAAAAAGAAGCGCATGTACAATAGTTGTTGGCTGTTTGTCTGTTCTATGGCCTGCAGGTAAGGACAGAATTTTGCCTGAATATTTCTGCCACTTGCTATAGTTCACGGCTTATGGCAGAAAGCGGCAAAGCGTGATAAAGCATTTCTGCAGAGGCTGAAGAATCAGACTCTTGGAGCCAGTGGCCTTCTTGCAATCATGGAAGGTCTTGGTGCCATCACAGGCCTTCTCTGCGCTGCTGCAACCATGGAGTTTATTTTCTTCTCCAGACGGTCTATCTTTGCCTGCAACTCTGTATTCTGTTCCTGCTGGGCAGGTTCTTGGCCCTCCGAAACCTCTATTCTGCCTATGAACTCGTCTATCTTGTTTGTCACCTTTTCCACAGTAGAAGAAAGCTCAGAAACGCGCTTTATCATCTCTGAATTAATGCGCACGACGTCATCAACAATCTGCTGGTTTGTTTTGACCACTTCGATGAGGTCTTTTACCATCTCAGTGCCTGTGCCGGCTTTCTCCAGGCGTTCCAGCCTCTTTTCCATCCTTCGTATGGGGCTCAGCGGCACAAGCTCATATTCCTCTTCCATAGAATCACTAGGTCTATTTGTCCCAGCCGCTATAAAAAGATTTTTTGCCGCAATAAATTAGTCTA
>CAYJRV010000009.1:0-24129 GCA_964372695.1 uncultured archaeon
AAGGCGCCGCTCAAAAGGGAAGGTCATAGGAAACCGCAGGTTTCCTATTGTCATTTTTTTGAGAAACATATTTAATGAAATTGAAGATCTTCAGTAACACTCATTTTTATATACATTTCTGCTACCGTACTTTCAAGGAAGATTTTTATGCTAAAAGAAACGAGGAAATTCCATCAAAAAACGAAGTTAAGTAAGATGCAGAAAGATCCTGAGGGGCCCATTCCGATTTCTCATATACATGTTTTCCATAAGGAATACCCAAGATTCAAAAAAGTAGATTTGCCGCCTATAGATTATTCTGATAGTGAGTTCGAAACAGCACTGAACTACAGGGAATCAACCAGGAGTTTTTCTGATAATCCTCTAAAACTCGAACATCTTTCTAAAGTATTGCAGACATGTAGAATAGTTGATCCAAATAGGAATCCGGAGAGAAGGACTTATCCATCTGGAGGAGCTCGGTTCCCGGTTGAATTATACGTCATTTGCTATAATGTTGAAAATCTTCCAAAAGGGGCATATCATTACAGCATCGTAAACAGAAATCTTGAAGTTTTATTAGAAAAAGACCTGAACGCTATAAGAAGAGAACTAATATCAGAATATCTGGATAATCCTGCAGCGAGCATTTTTTTACAACTGTATTGCCAAGGTCCGAGATCAAATATGGCCATAAAGGATACACATATTCTTTCATTGAAGCAGGACATATCGGGCAAAATATGCAAATTGCTTGTGTTGAACTAGGAATCGCTTGCTGTTCTGTAAGCGGTTTTGTGGATGACACTGTTTCGAAAATATTAGACTTAGTTGGGGATGAATTTCCGATATACTCTATCTCTATTGGAAATAGGCGATGAAACTGCCATAAAAAACATGCACTAAAAATTCATACTTTTTAGTCTTGGTTTCTGAAAACACCCGTAGGCTCCTTATTTCACTGAAACACCAGTAAATCAAATAATTCTAATAAGTTTTGGACTTATTTTTAGCTTATTTATAAATTACGGTTCTTATAATTATTTGAGTGATGTCATGATACAATGTATTATTCCTGATGATGCTAATGCTGTAAAACCTGAGCAGCAATACCTGTATAAGTCTCCCAACAGCAAAGCGTACGCTCTTTGTTCTATTGTGAGAATAGTGCCAGGGTCGTTACGACCAGTAATACAGTTGCTTGAAGACCAGCCAACACAACAGGAAGCCTATAAGAAAGGCAGGATTTTGGAAACAAATCTGGATGATTTGTACCCGCTTTGCTAGGTGCTCGGGCTTTGCCCAAAAACTCGGGTATCAGCTTGTGTTTCACGCTGATACGTGGCGGAGCAAAGCTCCGCCTGTACAGGAGAACTTACTGTTCTCTATGTACCCGACCCGTCGATGAGCACTTGCGAAAGAGAGTTTCGCCTGTGCAGGCGGAATGAAATTCCGCCTTGCACCATATTGATGCTCATCACTTTTTGGGCAAAGCCAGATGCTCAGACAACTATTTAAAAGCCAAGTGTGTAACAAAATGCTTATTAGCCTAAAATCTCAAATTTTTTGATGACGAATTCAACTTATACTACCCGTGTTATAGACTTTTATCGTGCATATACCGGATCACCTATGTTTGACCCGATCCGTCAAATGGAATCTGACTTTATTGCTAAAAGAACTGGAAATAAATCAACTATTCTTGACATTGGCTGCGGAAAGGGACAGTACGAGAAAATACAATTGATTACAGGGTCTAAAATTGTCGGACTTGAGATAGATATAAGTTTGTTCCCAAATTCTCCTTATTTTATGCCTCTTGTTAGTGATGGAGTTAGATTACCTTTTATTGGAAAATGCTTCGACTACCTGCTATGTACAGGCCATGTTTTAGGGCATCTTGATAAACTAGGTAGATACGCACTTCTTGGTGAAATGTCTCGTGTATTAAAAAGAGACGGAAGTGTTTTTTTGTCTCTGTGGATATCCAACAAAATTGCAAACGACAGTGCGGATATGGCTGAAGTGACTACAGAAAAATATTCAAAAAGTATAGAACTGCACTTTTTTGATAGGTCAGAACTTAGCCACTTGTTTAATAATACCGGTTTTACAACAGAAGAAGTCTTTTGTATTCCAGTAAACGAAGAGTTAGTTAAAGAATACTTTATTGCAAAACTTAATTTGAAAGTTTAGTGATGACTCTATTTAGGAAGTCATCGTAAAAATCCGCATTTTTTTCCATTATGTATTTGTTGAATGCGGGCTTGATACGTTTCTTGTAAGAATCTATTTCAATATGCCATTTTCTTTTCTTCCCCTTTATTTTGTATCTTGTTAGGATGCCATCTGGAGCAAACATTTCAGTGATGGCCTCGCAGATAATCAAGGCCCTTCTTTCCGGAAAATGGCCCCTTAAAACAGCAAAACTTTTTTTCCCATGGTTCCAGTCAATAACATGGACGGCCTCATGGGCAACTATTGCCGCGATGAAACTGGTATCCCGCACGTAATCCGGGAGCTCAACCAAGACACCATTATGCCCAATAATTGTGGCCTTAAATTCAACAGGGTTCCAGCAGAGAAAAACGTTTATTTCATCTGGCAGATTAGAAGTTATTAATGAAAAGGCATTAATGTTTATTTTATTCAGCTCAGAATTTAAACCAGTCTTTATACCATTCAAAAACTCCCTTTTATCTTTCCAATAAGCGTCAAACTGCCTTCTATGGCACTTAAGCAATTTTCTGATAGCTGCCACTTCCTCCTTTTTCAGCATTTTTGAAAGGCCATTCATAGACGATTCAAGAGTTCTTTTTGTAAACTGCGCTTCAAATTCTCTATCATAAAATCTTTGATTTCTTAGTTTTCCATAAACTCTTAAACCATTTTTATTCTTTACACCAAAAAACTTTGGATAAGCAGAACTAGTATGTTCGTGATAACAAGCCAGGTTTTCCAAATGTGTATAGAGATTGGTTAAGTAATTCACGTGTAATTTGAATTTCATTATGATGCTGTTCTAAATGTATTTAAATAATCTCTTGTATATAAAAGATTATGGAATACATCAAGAGAAACACGCGTTTTGAAATGCCTTATATAAGGGATTTCATAGAAAGTTCGCCGTACAGAAACAATATGTGGGGACCGCCACAGAGACCGCCACCGCCTAATCCATGGCCAGACCCTAAAGCGAGACCAAATAATTTATAATGAAGACGTTTTTAAACGCGCCGATTGAAGTTGGTATTGAGATTACAAATCTTTGTAATTTCCGATGTATTCATTGCTACGCTTCTTCTGGCAAACCTTACACAAATGAATTAAACTTCGATGAAATCAGGAAACTTCTGTACCAATTAACTGACATGAAAGTCTTTAAGATATTTATTGGCGGCGGTGAGCCTTTCCTACATAAGGACTTTATTAGAATTTTAAAGCTATGCAAAGAGCTTGGATTTTTTATTACTACAAGTACCAATGGCTCTTACATTACAAAAGATATAGTAGAAACGCTGAAGGAATCAGAAATTGCCGGCGTACAGGTTAGCCTTGATGGAGCGAATAAACATACACATGAATCAATAAGGAATGCCACAAATACATTTGAGAAAACAATACAAACTATTAGAATTCTTGCCGATAACCATATTCCTTTGACAATCGGGCATGTTGTATCCAAGTTAAATTACAAAGAAATGCCAGAACTCATCGAATTGGCAATTAAACTTGGAGTACAAAAAATTAATATTATGGACTTGCAACCGGCTGGCTTTGGTCTTGAATACTATGAGAAAATTAAATTAGATAGCCCTGAATGGCTGAGCTTGTATGCATATTTAAATGATAAAAAAAGCGAGTTAAAGGGAATATTAGAATTTGAAGTTCAACCTAATAGGTTTGTTTTACTAGACAATAACATAGATGTTGAGAAATATTTCTACGACTTTACAGATGTTGATCTAATTTTTATAAACTGTTTTTGTGCAAGGACAAGATGTATAATTGACCCACGAGGAGAAGTTTTTGCATGCGAGCTAATGAGAGGAAAAGATGCTTCTGCTGGTAATATAAGAGACATAACATTTAAAGAGATATGGAACGGTGCAACTATATTCCAAGAAATGAGAAACAGACCCGGCAATCTTCAGGAGTGTGGAGGTTGCCAATTCAAAAAAGTTTGTCAAGGTGGCTGTCCTGCCATAACATACAATATAAAAAGAAACATTTACAAGAAAGATCCACGATGTTTTATTGGAAACTAGTCTAAGATGTTTTTTGTTTTCATTATACCAATAAAATTGTCAACAGTTTCTTTTGCAGTTTCTTTATCTAAAGAGTAATTATGTGAAACCATTTCAATTATCTCAGACATACTGTTTTGTCCATTGCAGAGAAATAAAATATTGTAAGCCGTTTCATTTATTTGATGAATTCTATTCAAGCTTTTATCAAAAATTAGTCCACCGAAATCTTCCTGCCTAAGAACTACGGATTTTCTTAGCTCAGGCTTTTGGTCAGACATTGTTTAAAATATTCGTAAAAAGTATTAAAATAGAAATTTTGTAGAAACAACTGCGAACACGCCGCAACCCTTTAAAGTACAACAAAACAAGATTTTCAACTAAAAATTCATACTTTCTAGTATGAAAAAGTTTAAATAGTTAGTATGACTTATTTATGCCATGCACATGAGGCGCGAGGTCGGCGAGAAGGGGCAGGTCGTGCTGCCGAAGGACATAAGGGATTACCTGAACATAAAGCCAGGGACCAAGGTGATTTTCGAGGTCCGCGGCAACGAAATAGTGATCAAACCGGAGAAGAGCGGAAAGGAATTTGTAGACGATTTCTGCAATGTACCGAAACTTAAAAAGAGGCTGTCTGTGAAGGGCCTGAAAAGACTCTACGAGGAACAGCTGGAGGGGCGCAACCGCAATGTTTTACATAGACGCTAATATTTTTCTTGAGGCAATACTGTACGACGATGAGAAAGCGCACGCAGCCAAGCGGCTTCTTGTTGAAATAGCAGAAGGCAGGCTTGACGCCTCCACTTCCATCCTTAGCTGGGATGAGATCGTTTGGAAAGTGAGGAAGCTTGTAAGCAAGGAAAAGGCAGCGGAAGAAGGAAGAAAATTCACGGAATTCCCAAACCTGGAATTACTGCCGGCAGATTCGATCGTGCTAAGCGAAGCGCAAAATATCATCGAAACATACGGCCTTGGCCCAAGGGACGCGATCCATGCGGCCAGCGCCATCTCCCGCGGGATAAGGGAAATGATAAGCGAGGATCCGGACTTTGACAATATTAAAGAGCTGAAGAGAAAGCCCATAGGGAAGTTTTAGAGTTTCTAAAGTACGGATCAATGGACCTGACATTACAGTTCTACAAGGAAAAGATTTTGGAAGATCTTTCCACGGCTGTGCAGAATTGTGCAATCTAATGCAATCATACAAAGCTTTTATATCTTTCTATGAATATCGAAAGATTTAAATACTATGAAACTAAAAAATAGAAAGAGGTTCCGTCTGCAAACAACGCAGGATTGTTTGAGATGCCAAACTGCAGCGGAGTTGAATTCGAACATGAAGAAAACCGAGCTTGTATACAGCCTCATCCTGGAGGAGGCGCTGGAGAAGAAGAGGCGCTCGATGACGCAGGCCGAGATAGCCGCGGCGCTGAAAATATCGATGAGCACGGTCAACGCGGCCATCGGGCACCTGAGAAAAATGAACGCCGTGCGCGTGAAGCTGAGGAGCTTCGACGTCGTGGACGCGAGAAAGATACTCTACTACTGGGCCAGCATCAGGAACATGGAGAAGGACATTGTATACGCGACAAGGGTTGAAAAACCGGCAAGCGAAATAGAAAAGAGCATGCCACCGGGAATTTTATACGCTGCATACAGCGCGTACAGGATAAAGTTCAGGGACGTGCCTGCAGACTACTCGGAAGTTTACGTTTACCTGCGGGAGGAAAGGGCGCTGGAAGCGGTGAAAAAAAGGCTCCCGCCGTCGAAAAGCAGGCCCAACGTCTTCGTGCTCGCTGCCGGGCCCGAAAAAATGACGCTTGCGAACATGTTTGTCGACATGTGGAACATGAAGGAATGGTACGCCAGGGAGTTTCTGCTCGCGCTGGAGAGGAGAATAGATGGAATACTGGCATGACATCCAGACAGAGAAGAGCTGGAGCCTTCTGAAGCAGATAAAAGGCAGGTTTCCCTTCATCCTCATAGGCGGGTGGGCAGTCTACCTGTGGACGCGGGCGCAGAAGTCGAAGGATATAAACATCATCGTCGATTTCAAAACGCTCCCGACGCTGAAGAAGACGCACGAGCTGCGGAAGAACGACAAGATGAGAAAATATGAAATAAAAACTGATGACATTGACATCGATATATACGTGAAGCATTATTCGCGGCTTGCCATGCCCCTGGAAACCGTGGAGACAACGAGGATAGAGGGCTTCACCGTCGCGAGGCCGGAATTTCTGCTGGCGCTGAAGCAGGCGGCCGAGGAAGAGAGAAAGGAGAGCGAAAAGGGCGAGAAGGACAGGCTGGACATAATCGGGATTCTCCTGAGGTGCGAGATAGACTTCGGGAATTACAGGAAGCTGCTCATGAAAAACAAAAAAGAGCGTTTCATGGCAAGGCTGCTCTCGATAGTCAGGGCATTCAATGAGCCTGAATACTTTGGCATGAACCCGAGGCAGTGGAAACTGGCGAAGCGGGAAATAGAAAAGAGGATAAGGGAAGCCCAGTGAGCTTTCAAGAACATATACTATAAAAAATAGTAAAGTATTTAAATACTAGTAATTATAGTATTTATATGACTGAAGAAACTGTAGTGACAAGAGGCAGCCAAATCACGCTGACCAAGGAAGTGAGGGAAAAACTGCACATCAGCGAGGGGGACAAGTTAGTACTCAATGTTGCAGGGGATGTTCTTATGGTAAGCAAAAAAAACCCAAAGGTTTTTGATAATTTTGAGGAGTTTCTTCCTGAGAAATTCGAGAACGTTCTCAAAAAGATCAGATACGACGAAAAGGAAAGATTAAAGAGGCTGGGAGTAATTTAATGAGGGTTGTTCTCGATACTTCCGTAATTGTCGAGATAGACAGGAAAAATGAAGAAACAATAAGCCTGATAAAAAGGCTTATAGATAAAAATCACGAAATATTCGCGAGCACTGTCACTGTTTCTGAAATACTTGCCGGCTCTTATCTGAGAAAGGATTTCAAGAGGGCTGTAGCAGAGGCAAAGAGAATAATGGGGCAGTTTATCTGGGTAGATCTCGATGCAAAGATAGCAGAAAAAACAGCACAGTATATTGCCTGCCTTATTGCGGAGGGCAAAATAATCGAGTACCAGGATACGGCAATAGCGGCCACGTCCAGTGTCATAGGCGCAGATTACATCATCACGCTGAACAAGGCTCATTTCGAGTCCGTGCCCGGGATGAAAGGAAAGGTTTTCACGCCAACGGAACTCAGAAAGATCCTTGGATAGCGGCTTGATATAGATAATTGCGCAGCTTATGTCATATTAACGCGCAATTTTCTATAGGGGAATTGCAAATAATATCAGGACATAACCAACGCAATTCACCATATGTTCTTTACATAATCCGCGACTTTGGTCTTGGGTTTCTGAAAACATCCGTAGGCTCCTTATTTCACTGAAACACCAGTAAATCAAATAATTCTAATAAGTTTTGGACTTATTTTTAGTTTGTTTCTTAGACTTTGTATAGATCTGGTAAGGAGTTGCGTAGTTATCTTCTTTCTTTTAGCGTCCCAAGGATCAAAAATTATAGAATATTTATCATTTAGAGATTCTAAAATAACAAAATGGGAATAATGATAAATTTTATCTAAATAGTATTTGTCAATGTAAATTATAACTGGCATTTCTCTAACTATTTGTTGCAAGAAAATTTTATCTATTTTTTTACTGATTAACTTAAAATTTTTCGGATATGTGAGCTTTGATAAGATTCTATGAAAAATTGGGAAATCTATATATTGTTCTATGTTAACTTTGTATTTATTACATATGTAGACCAGTTGCCCCGTAGAATAATCCAATTTAGTGAATTTTATGCCCTCAATTAGTATATTCATCTCCTCTGAATCTTCAACGCTTAAGCCTTTCCTCCTTAATAATGCCATTAGACATATGGGCAAACAGGTTTCGGATGTAGACTGTTCGCTGACATTAAAAATATTTTTCGATGCCATAGAAATAGATTGACATTCTCACTTTAAATTCTTATTTCTAAGCTTTCTTCCATAAACCTTTCCAATTCTTCATTATCGACTTCTTCAGCAGTCCTTTTTAATTTTCCCCATCTATCGTTTATAGCGAAAAAGGGTCGTAGTCTTCTATGTCCTTGATTCCTAACTCTCTGATAAACTTTTTCAGCAAACTTCAAAGAATGTCCTAATCTTCTTGTAACTGTTCTTGGTTTATATATCTTATCATAAACTAAAAATAGTACAGGATCGAGCACTCTATAGACATCTCTTGGAGTAAAGTCATCTGGTATTTCTCCAAAATAACTTGCTACTTTATCGTTGCCAAAAGTAGAATTTATAGGCGGTCTACCCAGAATAAATTCTGGGACTCCTATTAATTCCGCGATGTCATAAACTTGACTTTTATAAAAATCAGCAATTGGAGCACATTCGGCACCGGCACCTAAAACTATCTCACCTAAAACTATTTCTGTACCGTTTGTAGAATCCATAGAACAATGACCAGTTTTATCGGCAACCTCTAAAACTACACAATCTATTAGGCGGGTAGCCAATTCCCCAGAATATATCTTAGGACTTTTTAATGAAGAAACTATATTTTCTGTGTATCCATCAATATCTTTAAGCAATCCTGTTAAATCTCTTTCTTGGTAATCTATGGACAATTCATGATATCTAGAACTAAGTTCTTCGGCAAATCTTCTTGCATATTCTAAATCTTCTTCACTCATTCCTCTAAATGCTATTAGAATAAGACTCGTATTATTAACTGAATTGTTTTTTCTTGCTCTTCTCATGGTTTCTACAGTAATCCAAGCTGTGAGAGAAGAATCTAAACCACCAGAAATACCTACTACAGCTCTCAAATTGTCTTTATCATAAATCACTTTTCTTACATTTTTGTCAGTAAATTCATAAATAGATGGAATCAATCTTTCCATAAATGGATAGTTAGGCCTATACCTAGCATTCCAATTCACTTCACCTAATTTGTCTGCAAATCTATATAGATTTTTTATTTGTTCTTCTGGAATCTCCATTTTTACCTACCAACCCGAATAACATTTCCTCAGCTGCACTAGTCTCAACTGTATTTTCTCTTACTTTTTCTTCTGATACAAATTTCTTCAGATAGCTAGGCATTTTTCCAGTAGCTCCCTTCCCGACAGAAACCATAGATAATTCTATCCTCTTTTTCATAGTACTATTCCCCCATTGTTATTTTTTAAAGGTTTCATAACTTTTATGTTACCTCGCTTCTTAGAATAATTCATTGGGTAAATAATCTCTTCGGCAAGTCTGGTAAACATCAAATTATTTTTATAAGTAAATTTCGGCTCTATAACTTTATTTAGTGCTATTTTAACTATCGCTTCAGCCATATTTTGACCTGCAATTGTCGCTAAATGTATCCAAGAAGGCAGGCGTGGATTAACCTCAAATAGATAGAATCTGTCTGTTTTGTAGTCCTTTATAAATTCTAGTTCAAAGGGTCCTACCCACTGTACAGAATGTATTACCTGTTTTGTTAATTTTACTAATCGTTTATCTTTGATTGTGAAACCACTCCATGTAGTTCCTTTAGAATCAATGCCTAATTTTTTCATTTGTAATTGTCTTATTATTGTTTTTTTATAATCAGTAACTCCAGCTATACAGTAAAATTCTCCTGCTATGAATTCTTGTAAAATAACATTGCCTTTTCCTCCATGCCAAATTTCTCTAATTCTATCAAAATATATGAATGTGTCAGCAAGATCTTTAGCTATATACGCATCTTTAATAACACCTTTACATACCAAAGGGAATCCTAGTTCTTCAGAAGCCGTTTTTAATCCTTTTTTATCTGTAACTATGATTGTTTTTGGCGTCAATACGCCGAACTTGGTCAAGGTACTCAAAAACGGTTTTGATGTTAATCTGAGATTGCCTAATGTTGGAAGTAATAATTTTATTCCCAACTCTTCAATTTGTTTTTGGTATTTAACAAAGAAAAATACATCTTTATCATAACAAGGAATTAATACATCTAAACATTCTTTCTTCTTTATTTTTATTAGATTTTTTCGAAACTCTTCAAAATTTTCTGTTTTCAGTGAATTTATTACATAAACAGAATCAAAATAAGGTGCAACAATTGCAGATGTTAATGGTGTATCATCAATTCCTATTACCTTAAAACCTCTGTTTTTGAGTGCTCGAGCTACACCAAAACCAGGCTGAGGGCTTTCAACAGTTTTCAAAGCTGTAACTCCAACACAAATTCCATTATTACTCATTTTATCACATCCCAATTATCTGTAATAGTTATATCAGAGAAGTTTTCCTTTCTTCTTATTAGGATTGTATTCTCTCCATCTAGACACACAACTGCAGGGCGAGGTCTAATAAATTGCATAGAATGCGATAACTCATATGCTCCACATGTTCTTATTTTCAGAATATCTCCAACATCGATTTTTGGTAGAGGGATACCTGATTCTAATAAATCAACCTGCATACAAAGGGGACCATAAACGTCGGTCAAGGTATTTCCGAAGTTATTTCCTGCAATTGGTTCTATCAAATGTTTTCGATAGTAAGAAGACGGTAAAATATTTACGCCCGCGTCTACAAATACAGACCGTATACCGAAGATATTTTTAACTGCTATAACTTTTGTAAGAAGATAAATAACCTCATCAACTAGAAATCTTCCGGGTTCTAAAATTAATAACGGTCTTTCTTTCTTAAAATATTTTTTTATTGGATCGCATATTGCTTTTGCATATTCTTGAGAAGTTGGTACTATCCAATTTTTATGCTCTATATTTAGTGGTGCAACTCCTGACGAAGCGAAACCTCCACCGACATCTATATATTCTATATCTATTTTACTTTTTATTTTCTCATAAAACCTAATTAGGTTATTAATGGCATTTGAATACAATTTTGTATTGTTTATGTTAGTTCCTATATGAAAATGTAAACCTACTAGTTTTACATTATTCAAATTTTGAATAATTTTTATAGCATTTAATGCCTCTCCACTTTCTAGATTGAATCCGAACTTACTCCAAGGTAATTCTCCGACTTTTGTATTGATTCTAATACCTATATTCACGACAACATCTAATTCGTTGGCAATCTCAGAAACAGCATTCAACTCATCTAAATTATCAATATTAATTTTACAACCATGTTCTAAAATCTCTCTTAATTCTTCTTTAGGTTTGTAAGGACCATTAACAATAATTTCCTCTCCTTTTATTCCTAATTCTTTAGCTATGTTAAACTCAAATCCAGGAATGATTTCAGCATAAGCTCCTTGTTTATGAAGAATATTACAAAGATAAGGTAAGTAATTTGTTTTATAAGAGTAGGCTATAACAGTTGGATATAGTTTATTGAACGCATTATATAATTCTTTGAATTTGGATATAAGCATTTCCTTGTCTAACACGAATAAAGGCGACCCAAATTTTTTGACTATTTCATTTTCGATTGTCATACTATTACCCTCAAAATAAATAATAATAAAATAAATATAAATTACTTATTTATTTAAACCTTTTTCAATCGGTCTTTAGAAACTATACAAACCTTAAGTTAACGAATTTCTATCCCGCTAACGGAAAAATAAACCGTCAACAGAAACTTAACAAATTTTGATTTTCATAATTATCAACATATCACTTAACAGTGTACTATTCTCGGTATAATCCGCCAAAAGACATAATTGTCACTACCAGAAAGTAATTTAAACCCATACCTTTAAATACCGCAAATTACAAGTAGTTATGGGTAACATATTAAAGTTAGGAATTACCCTGCAAAAGGATGGTGTAGCATGGTGTACATGCCCGAAGGACTATACGACGAAAAGCCGCGGAAAGAGGCGTACAAAGGGAAAGGGCTGATGAAATACTTAAGGGGCGTCACGCTCGCTGCGACGGCCGGTTCCATGCTGCTTTTCGGCTCAACTGCGGGCCTGCCGCGGACATACCAGCCGGGGCAGGACGAGGAATTCTCCAGAGGCGCAAGAAAGGTCAGTACAGTTTCGCCGCAGACAGTGAACTACGCCCTGCCCGACATAGCGGTCAGCTCGGCGTCGCCTGCGATGCTGGAGCTGAAAAATTACGGCCCCACGGACGAGACAGCCGTCGTGAGCTTTTTCAACGAGCTGGACGGGTCTCCGATGGCGGTGAGCGCGAAAAACGAGGGCATTGTCACGACAGACAACACATTTACCTACAGCATCAAGGCAGGCCAGTCACTGAATGCTGAACTGACCGGCCCTGGTCTTGCAAGGAGAGGCTACGGAATAGTCTCAATTTCAGGACAGATTCCAGGCCTTCCTTCCTCCGTGAAATCCCGGATCAGGTACACAGACCCGGAGAATCCGGCGCAGGAAATTTACTCCCCGCATGTCAAGTTCAGGAAGATAGCTTATCCGCATGTTGATGTCGACAAGGACGGGAACCCGTTCCTGGCCGGCAGCGATCCCTCGCAGGCAATAGGGACGAGGCTCGTCGTCCTCAATTACAACAACCAGCCCATAAGGGCGACGATTACAGTCAGGAACATACCTCTCGGCACAACTGACTATACCTTTGACATCGACCAGAAAAACCAGGCTGTTATCGACGCCAGAACACTGCTTTTTGACAGGGATAATTTCGAGGCAGACCCGCAGCTGAGGTTCACGTACCTCGGCGGCGCGCTTGACGGCACGCCTGCAGAGGCGGCTTACGTCCAGACCGTGAAGAGAGGCCAGTCCATAATAGGCGTGCCTGTACAGCAAACTACGCCGACCGGAAACGCTGTGCTCAGCGTGAACGTGACTGATGTTTTCACGGGCGACCCGCTGCCCATGCAGCAGGCCGAGTACCTGTTTGTGAGATTCAACGCGAAGGGCAGAGTAAAAGCCGTTGACAACAAGATCGTGATGACGAACAGAAACGGCAGCGCTGTGCTGGCCACGAACGCGGTCAGCAAGAAATACACGAACCAGGGGCAGCATTTGAAGGTGAACGGCTCCGAGACCTACCACTACAGGGACACCGGGATATCCTTCGCGAAATCCCTTGCCGTCGACGTGCAGGCCATCGAAGAGTTCTGGGATCTTGGCGTTGGCGGCCTGTTTAACTCTAATTTTGATTACGACCCGAACGCCACAATCACGCACCCGAATGCGCCGGAGTTCGACGTCTGGAAGTCCGGAATCTACCCAATGGACGGGCTGGAGATGGCTGACTGGATGATTTTCAGGCCGATCCAGAAAAGATTCTGCAGCACGATTAATGGATGGAAGCTCCCGACGGATATTTATCTCGACTTCAGCAACGCGCCGGGACTCCAGGGCCAGGCAGCCAGGGAGGCGCTGACAATGTGGGACACTCCGGATACAAAATATTTCCGCGAGGTCGGCTCGGACCCTCCTCTGGGGATGAGATACGTCTGGAACGCGGGCAGCACAGGATTTGCGCTTATGTCGTCTTCATGCTCAGGCCCGACAAAAGGGGAGATACGCGTTGGCAATGTTTTTGCGAACGAAGTTGAGTTTTGGAAAGCTCTTCTTGGTCATGAGGAGGGGCATGCCATCCTTTTCCACCCGGGAGTTAATATCGCCGGGCCTGTTCACAGCCCCAGCGAAAATCATCTGATGTTCAGGGTTGTCGGTCCGGGAATTGCACCGTCTGCTTATGAAAAAACATACGCAGAACTGCCCGCCAAGCTGAAGCCCGGGACAAGGTACGGGAACTATTTCAGGAAAAATCCATGATGCGCATTTGTTTTTTATTCTGGTAAGAGGACTGTTCACAATTCAGACGTTTCTTTTCTGCCGACTGTATGCCAAAACTACAATCGAGGGTTTTGGAAAACCTTCTACCTGACGCTATTAGTGGTGTTTTGTGCCGTCATTAGGGCAAGATATTGTGTCGAGCCGAGGGTTAATCAAAGTCCTCAACTATTAATACCGGAACCTGCAAATACAAAACATGAAAGGCAGGACTCTCGAGACCGTCGTGGCCGCTGCGCTGTTTTTCCTGGGGCTCAGCTCCTTCATGCAATACATAGGGCCTGCTGTGGACATCCCGCTGAAAAACCTCGTACTTCTGGTCTTCATAGCCGGCATCGTGTCGATATTCGCAGCGCTCGTAATCTTCTGGGACGCAGCCAGGGGCGGATGATTCCGGCCAGTTTGCACAAAAGCCCAGAAGCCGGGCGTCAAATTTAAGTTTTGGAGACGTATTTTATGAATGGTGTTATGAATGGCGAAATCCAGAAGACAAGGAAGATTTGCGCTTTCTTTTGCCTTGGCCGGAGCCCTGCTTCTTTCTAACGGCTGCTCCGGCGGGAAAAAGCTGCCCGAATACAAAGCATACGACCAGCCGAAAAAAGTAATCCTGCACGGCGATCTGTTCGGCAAGAATGAAACAGTTGTCGTGCACCACTTAGAGGATTTTATCGGCGAGCACCGGGGGCACGGCAGATTTTTAGGAGATTCTGTTGGGACAATCCTGGGCGAAGCCAAAGATAAAGACAGGACGTTTTACAGGCTCAATGTCTACGGGGAAGAATTATGGACAGATGAGCACAAGGATTTTTATGAGATAAACGACGAAAATGTCGTCGCATTTATCGCCCGCAACCCGCTGGAGCGCATACCGGCGGAACTGAGAGACTACGCCAGGGAAAGAAAAGATGACAGCATGTTTCAGCTAGAAGTCAGGAAACTTTCCGAAAGCATGAAGGACAGAAAAATAGCGCTGAACCTCACCAAGATAACGGGAAGGAATTACATCAGGCTGATATCCAATCACCTGGTAAAAAGGTTTAATCGCATGGGGCACGGCGAGCATCCGAAAAATTATGAACAGCTGGTCTGGATAGACACCAAGAACGCAATTTCTGCGCTGGTTTCAGACATCTACAGGCACAGGAAAATGAAGGGAGGAATGGATTACGCAAGCATGATTTCAATTCATTTCAGGGACATGAAAAGGCCCAGCCCGATTGAAAATGTCTATGTGATGATAGCGACGGACAACAACGAGCTGTGCCAAATAAGGCAGCATGCAATCAACTGGGTACCACCAAGCAGAAGAGAGCTGAAGCGGGAAAACACCTACACCTGCGGCAAGTGCTACAAGGGCTGCACGACCATTGACGACCCCGACGATATATGGGCCAGCAGGGAAAAAAGATACGGCGTTAAAATTCCGTGGCTTTCAGCAAGGCAAATAGCGCCCTGCAAGGAGAGCGGCTATCCGTGCCTGTGCCTTAAGGAAAGGGTCATGTTCAACGAGCGAGCCAGCAAATATTCCGGACGATAGGCGAATCTGTGTGCCCGTGCATCTTTCCTGCCGGATTTCCTAATACATATAGCGGAGGACATTAATTTTCATGCAAAAAACGTCCTCCGCATATCCTCAGAAAGTTAAACTTTCTGGGATGCCAGAAAACTTTTTTTCTGAGCATCGCACTGACATCATAGCATCATAATATGTCTAAAAACTGATGTCAGATGCTATAGACCGAGAGTTCTGCGGATTTTAAGCCGTTGATGAACCAGTAGACTTCTTCTATCGTTAAGTGCAAGTATAAACGGAGGAAGATTTTCAGGATTATAAGCGATGTGCAGGATAATGTGGCCGGGAACCAGATCAGGAAGCACCGCTCCTACGTGCAGATCTCGCTCCCTGGATACACAGGCCTAAAGGCCACAGAGGGCGCCATGGAGCCAAAGATGCAGGATTTTTGGCGCCTGCTTCCACAATAAACCTTCGTAATTCTCCTGCAATGCGCGCGCAGATAAAGTATAAGTACGGCTTCCGACAAAGAGATAATCATGAGAGCATGGCTTGCATGCCTGGCTGTTGCTGTAGCGGTTGTTATGTTTGTTTTTGCCGGGCCGCGGACGGCTCATGCTGTTGTTGGATGCGCGATAGGCTGCGACGAGACAGTCTGCGATTTCAGCAGCTGCTTCGACTGCGGCATATGCGGCGGGACAGCCTGCAATGACAATACGCAGTGCGCGCCGGGCTCGGTATGCTCGGGCAGCATCTGCGTCACAAACACGCAGTGCCCCAGCGCAGGGACGCAGCAGTCGGGATTCAGCTATGCAGGCTGCAGGTCTTCGCAGCCGGCAAACTCGCAGTTCGATTCAGCTTACACATGCACTTCGGGCCAGTGCTACAGGTGCAGCACAGGCTACCAGTGGAACACGAACACAGCGGCCTGCGAGGCATGGTCAATCTCTCTTGCGGCAAGCCAGACGCAGGCATCTGTGGGCGCAAGCGTCACGCTCACGGCAACATCAAGCAGCAGCGTTGACCCCTACGGCTACAACATAAAGATTTACCGCGACACCGACCTGACGAACTCGCTGGCCACGTGCACGACAGGCAATGTCTGCACAGCTTCTGTGACCGCCAGCAGCGCCAACACAAGAACATATCTGGCGAAAGTCAAGAGCTCCGGAACGGACATAGCGACAAGCAACTCCGTGTCAGTCACGTGGGGCAGCTCAGGCGCATGCGGCAACGGGAATATCAATGCCGGGGAGCAGTGCGACGGCTCGAACCTGAACGGGCAGACGTGCACGACGCTGGGATTCTACGGAGGCGTGCTCCGGTGCAACGCTGACTGCACATTCGACGCGACGCAGTGCGGGACGCTCTCATGCCTCTACAGCGACTACAAGAGAGATTTGACCGGCGGCGGCTTGTATACGCCGCCCCCAACAGGCGGGGGCGACGCCGGAGGAGACGGGATCACGCCGATTCTTGTATGATGAAATATCAGGTGGATGAAAATGAAAAAGGGGTTATCACGAAACTGTACCGGCCTGCCAAATGATGATGATCGACATGAGCAGCATAGCATGAAGTTCGGCTTCATGCTTGCAGCAACAGGAGATCCGCCGGAATGCCGGAGGTTTCCGGAAGGTTTCAGCAACAATAACAGAACCGGGATTATAAACCAAGATACGGACATCATCAAAACATTTATAGCGGCTTGGAGTTCTGCACTTTCCATAGACTATAAAGTTAGCCGGTATGACACGGGGTGATGAAGCTGAACAAATACGCGATTCTTGTTCTGGTCATCCTTGCAGCCTTTGCCCTTCCGCAGGCAGCGCAGGCCCAGGCGTGCGAGCAGCCCGGGCCGGCTACTGACCCGGCGCCGGCAAACGGGCAGGTCGTGAAGGACATCTATGCATTCGGCTGCATCACGCCTGATATTACGGCGAATGCGTGCGGCGGGACATGCAGCAAGCAGAAAGACATACCCACAGACCAGTGCACGAAATCAATCACTGTCACGAGGTGGGACATAGACGACGAGGGGACAGTCTCTGTGGGCGGAAATACGATAGCCAGCCACCAGAGCTGCACCTGCGACTGCAACGCGCAGAGCGGCACTAACTGCGCAGCGTCAATAGGTCTGGGAAATGCAGTGGCCTTCACCAGGGGCAGCCCTGCAACGATAACGACAACCGCAAGGAACGACTGCAAAGCCAGGGGCACAGGCACGTGGGGAGCCACGAGGGTCTATGTAAACCTCAAGCGCGTGCAGTGCAACACAGGATACGCATGCGACGCGAGCAGCGGGAGCGTGCAGTGCGTTGCAACCTCCGAGCAGCCCATTTTGGGAGTTTTACCAACATCGTTATCGTTCAACTGCCAGCAAGGAACAGCGCCATCTGCTCAGATATTAACAGTTGGAAATACAGGCGGCGGTACGCTGTCCTGGACAGGCAGCATAACTTCTGGCGGCAGTTGGCTGGGCATCAATCAAACGAGCGGGTCAATACCAGGGCTTAGTGGGCAAAATATCACAGTTTCCATAACCAACAGCTGCCAGCTGAGCCCGACAACATATTCCGGAAACATAAAGATCTCGACACCTGACGGCACTGATTTTAAGAATATCCCGGTCTCCCTCGCCGTGGCCGCGAGCCCGCCGAACGTCACGTGCTCGGCGTCGCCGAATCCTGCGCAGGCCAACCAGCTGGTCACGTTCACGGCGAACCCGCAGGGCGGCACAGGCAGCTATTCGTACCTGTGGTCGGGCGCTGTGTCGGGCAGCACGCAGAGCGTCTCGACGAGCTTCGCCACGGCAGGCACGAAGACCGCCAATATCCAGGTGACTGACAGCGCTAATCAGCAGGCGCAGAACTCCTGCTCAGTCAGCGTGTGCTCGGGAGCAATCACCGGGGTCAGCCCTGCGTCCTTCGAGACCTACATAGGCCAGGACCCGAAGTCCTCGGCTGTCAGCTGGTCCACGACAGGATGCCCGCAGGCAACGCTGTGCAGGGACGGGGCTTTGCTGACAAGCGGGACTTCAGGCAGCTTCACGGACAATAATATTCTCTGCGGCGCTCCGGCAACAGCAAGGACGTATACGTACACGCTGCATTCCGGGAATACGTGCGGTGGTGCTCAGATTTCTTCATCTACTGCCCAGATAACATGCTATAACGACCTGGGCAATGTCCTGTGCTCGCCGACGCCCGCCGAGACCTACGCCGGCAGTCCAGTGACGTTCAGCGCGTCCTCAACAGGAGGAAAACAGCCGGTAAGCTACGCATGGCTGGGCGGCGGGACAGGCAGCACCAAGAGCGTGACCTGCCCCGCAGGCACGCAGAGCACCATAAGCCAGAGCGTTACTGCCACTGACGCGCTGGGAACAAGCAAAACATCCGCGCAGTGCAGCGCGACCTGCTATGCGGGCTTCACTGTCTCATGCTCCTCGCCCGCTACGGCGCCCTCGGGCTCGTCAGTAACATTCACGGCATCGTCATCCGGAGGAAAGCAGCCTGCTAGCTACGCATGGTCAGGCGGGGGCACAGGCAGCACGAAGACAGTGGTGTGCACGGGCCCGTCGGTCGCGCAGACCGTGACAGGCACAGACGGGCTGGGCACGGGCAGGCAGGCGACGTGCACGACCGCGTGCAACTCTGCGCCCATACTGAACAGCGTCGCGGCCGCCTGCGCAAGGACAAGCTCCGCAACGACAGTCACGTCGGTCGCCAGCGATCCTGACGCGAACAGCATACTGCTCGAGTGCGGCTCAAGCAGCGGCACGTCGAACCTGTGCACAGGCAGCTACGCGGCCTCGAACCCGGCGTGCACGATAGCTGCGGGCGCGCTGCCGGCCGGGACAACAACTATTTACTGCCGCGCGCGCGACACGAGCAGCGCGGCCTCGTCCGAGAAGACCGCAACAGTGAGCAAGGACGACACAGCGCCCACGTTCAATGCGCTTGCAATAACGCCGACGCCCGCGGGCACGCTTGACACGGTGACGCTGGCAGGCTCGGCCAATGACAACCTCTGCGGCGTTTCTTCCTACAAAATCTATGTGGACGGCGTCCTCAAGTGCTCGGGCGCTTCCTCGTGCTCCACGCCGGGACAGCAGTACGCAGCTGGCGACCGCAGCGTCCAGGAAGAGGCCACAGACGCGGCGGGCAACACGGCGACGAGGGCGAGCACATTCAATGTCAAGACAGGGCCTGTGAGCATAACCTCGATCTCAATAAGCCCGAACCCGGCTGATTCGGGCTCCGCAGTCACGCTGAGCTGCGGCTCCAGCGTTGCCAATGTCAACTGCATCAACGGCGCTCTTGCAGGAAATCCGTGCTTATTCCAGTCGTGGTCAGGAAGCAGCGCGCTCTTCACGTGCACGGCATCGAACACATGCCCTGCGACGCAGACAGCGACATGCAGCGTGGACGCTGCGAAGTGCAAGGCCGGCGCGACGCCAAGCCTGAGCACAACGCTCAATGTGCAGTGCAGCGTGTGCGGCGGTTATGCTTCATCCACAACATGCAACGCGGACTCGCGCTGCGAGTGGATATATCCGGAAGGCTCGGCGAGCGCGCCGAACGCGTGCAGCTACCCGGCTGACCCGGCAAAGAGGGCCCCGCCGAAATACTACAACTCAGGCACAGGCGTGTGCCTGCCGAAGGGCACTGCCTCATATTCATGCACTGCGAACAAGTGCGGCGCGGCATGCGACGCAAATATCGGATGCTCGCTCAGGGAGGGTTGCAGCGCGGACGTGAACACGGCTCCGGCTTCGCCGCAGTCGCCGCCTGACATCACAAAGGGGAAGGCATACTGGACGCAGAGCGGGGTGTGCGACAGCGCGAGCACGTGCGCGTGCAGCTACGGCTCATGGGCGCTGCAAGAGAGCCAGTCCAAGGCCAAGTGCGGCGCGGACTGCACCAGGGCTACGCAGGGCACGGACTGCGCAGCCAAATTCGTCGCAGACCAGTGCAACTATGCGGGCGCGTGCAGCATCGCCCTGACGTGCCAGTACACGCAGCAGTACTGCCCGGCTCCGGGGACTGTTTCAGGAGGGACATGCTATTACGGCTCCAGGACATGCACCGGAGCAGGATGCGGGCTCAGCACATGCGCCCTTGCTGCGGGCCAGAGGTGCGACGCTGTGCAGGGCTGCCTCGCGAACCTGAAGGCCAGCTCGGTCATTGTAAGCACGTCATCTGCATCGCCTGCGAGGAACCCGTCGCTGAACTGGTACAACTCAAGCATAACTGCAAATATCAATGACACGAAGGGGGACCTGCCGATATCGCAGTGCAGGCACAGCATCAATTCAGACTCGCTGTCAAGCGCAAGGACATGCTCGACGTCGACTGCGCTGTCAGCAGTGACGCTGCCTGTCGGCGCAGGAACAACCTGCGCCACGCAGGGAACGAACACGTGCTGGATAAAAGTCGGCGCTGTAGACACTGACGGCGTGCAGGGCACCTCGGACACGAGGCTCTTCAGCATAGACTTCACGCCGCCGGCAGCAGCAGCGAGCAGCTCGCCTTCTGTTGCCGGGGCAAGCACGGACGTCACGATAACCGCGACAGGAAGCGACGCGCTGAGCGGGCTGCAGAAGATAGAGTTGTTCGCGGACAGCGCGCTGAAGCAGACGTGCGCAGCTTCGCCCTGCGCGTACACGGCAAGATACGCGGGCGGAACGCACAGCTACTATTCTGTGTCGACGGACAACGCCGGCAACAAGGCGCAGACCTCTGCGGGCTCGATAAGCGTGGACACGGCAGGGCCTCTGGTCACGGCGGCGTCAAACGCCAACAAGCCCTACACAACTGATTTCATTACGATAACAGGCACAGCCTCGGACCCGTCAAACGTCGCCAAGATAGAGATATTCGCCGACAATGTCCTGAAGCAGACATGCAATATTTCTCCTGCGTCAAGCCCGGCCACATGCACATACACCCAGCAGTACACAGCAGGCACGCACAGCTTTTACGTCATAGGCGCAGACACGCTGGGCAACACGAACAGGGCCGACGGCACGGCATTCTACGTGAACTCCGCGCCTGTCGTGCAGCCCATACAGGACATCCCGTCGTGCAAGGTAGGCGAGACGGTGACATTGAGGTGCCCCGCGTCTGACGCGGACAACGACATAACAGCGGTGAACGCATGGGCAGGCCAGTGCGATCCCGACAATCCGGGAACGCCGGGCAACGAATGCTTCACGTCGCGCGCCTGGGCCACGGGAACAGGGAGGGTATACTACAGCAATGCTGCTATGACAAACGCCGGGGCGGGCATCTACACGCTTTCCTTCGTCGTCGGCCAGCCCAACGGCACGGCCATAGCGGCGACATGCCAGGCGGCGGACAGCAACGGCAAGCTCTCTAATTCAGGCGACAGGTACCATCTCTGCGTTGTCGGCGGATGCGCGACGCCGCCATCGTTCTCGAACATCATTGTGATACCGAGCCCTGCAGGCCCTGTGGACAATGGCGGCACTGCCACGATAACATTCACCTCATCGGCAGCGCTGCAGAGCAACCCGGCGGTCACCGTGACGCCGGCCGGCCAGGCTCCAACAGCCGCGGCATTCGCGGGCAGGAGCGGGAATGATTACACGTACAGGTTCACCGTGACGGGCGGCATGGCCAGCGGCAGCGCGCAGGTCTCGATAGCAGGCACCGACACGAACAGCTGCTCCGGCGGCGGGCTGGGAAATTTCAACATCGACACCGCGGCGCCCGCAACAACGGCGCTGTGCAACAGCGGCTCCTGCGCAAGGAACTTCAGCAGGGCGGTCGGCGTGACCTTCACCGCGGCTGACAATGCAGGAGGCTCGGGAGTGAAGCAGACGCTCTATTCAGTGGACAACGCCGCGGAGCAGCCCGGCGCATCGGTCGTGGTGTCGGGATTTGGCACGCACACTGTAAGGTACAGGTCCCTTGACAACGTGAACAATCCGGAAACGCAGAAATCATCCACAGTGCAGATAAACCAGCTCGCGGACCCGGCTGCTGTGGAGATGCGCGTCACGGTGGCGCTTGACAAGACGAGCCCGCGCGTAGGCGACACTGTAACGGCATCATTAAGGGCAACGCTTGTGGACAAGAGCACAGGGGGCACAATCATGACCTGCGACCCGTCGCGCTGCAACATAACAGAACTGACTATAGACGACCCGGGAACAAGCTTCACAGGCGCGACAAAGGACAAAGCCGACGTGGACGGCAGCGGCAGGGTCAGCATAAGGGACCTGCAGATCATCAGGGACTTTGTCAGCGGCGGGATAACCGAATTCCCCAGGACAGGCACCGGCATCGGCGACCTGAACAATGACGGCCGGGTTGACAACGCGGACCTCACAGTCATCCAGAATGACATCAGCCAGAGGCAGCTGAACAATTTCCTCAGCCAGGAGCTCGGCGGGACTACAGTGAATATCGCTTTCCAGAACGGCGCATGGCAGGTGCCCATAAGCACCACAAGATGGCAGTCGGAAGTAACAGGCTGCCTGGAGGGGCAGGGCGCAGAGGGCTGCGGCTCCGGCGGATACAATGTCGGCCTTGGCACGCTTGCGATAAGCATAAGGTACCCTGACGTGGAGGCGCAGGTGGTGCCTGTCACAAACCTGGGAGAGCCGAACTTCACAAGAAGCATGCCCATAAGGTTCGTCGCCACAGGAAAGGCGGACAACGGCGCAGGAAGCTCCCAGCAGTGCACCGGAACAGACTGCACCGCCTTCTATGCGATTGTGAAGCAGACAGACCCGAAACCTGATGTTTACGACCCGAACAACGCGGTTTTCTGGAACGGCTTTGACAAGGGCTACCCGGGAAACGCCTCGAGCACGCCTCTGGAGTGCAATATTTATTACACGCTATGGATCAAGATGACCGTGCAATCGGGACCGTTCGCGGGAACGCAGGCCGAGCAGCCGTTCCAGTTATTCGTGAACTGCATGCCGGCTGTCACGGTGAGCCCGCCGGAGGCGAGGCTCACTGTAGGCCAGCAGAACACAAATGTCTTCGCAGTGACGTTCTGGAACCCCACTACAGCGACCAGCAACATGAACATCGCCATGTCCTCCTCTGACCCGAACGGGTATCCGCTGCAGTGGATAAACTTCGTCGGCGACGACGACAGCATGGATTTCACCGTCAGCCCGCTCAGCTCGCAGGGCTTTACCGTGCACATGCCACTGGCCGTAAGATCAGGAAAATATCCTGTAGACTTCACGGCAACGAACAGGGACACCCTGGAGAAGTACAGGAACACAGCAACAATACTCGTCTTCTCGGAGGGACTCCCTGAGTTCCAGATTTGGCAGCTGCTGGTGCTGATAGCGATGGCGCCGCTGGTTCTGTGGAAGCTTGAGATCTTCCCGCAGCAAGGCAAAACGCGGAAGACGGGAAAAAGAAAATAGGCCAGAGGCGGGATTTGTTCATCCTGCATTCTTCCGGAAACTGCCGCCTTCCCGCGAAAGATTTCCAAGTACTGTGGTAACTCAAAAAAGTTGAATGCTAAAACTTCTCCGTTTTTGGCAGCCGCCTTAAACATGGAAATACATCGTAAAAAGATATGAATGGGTTTCTGCCGCTTAAAAAT
>CAYJRV010000010.1:0-24058 GCA_964372695.1 uncultured archaeon
CGAAAAAGCTTGAAGTTAAGCAGAGCTTAACTTAAGCCCCGGAAACCTTCGGTTTCCAAGGGATGCGGGGATGCCCGAGCCTGGAAAAGGGGTAGGTGGAGCCAATGCAAATCTTGGCTTCTGCCAGACTTAAGGGAGCTTAAGCAACGAGCGGGACCGGACGGTTCCGCCATCACTGAGAAATCCTATGGCTTAGTGCCTTCGTCGGTTCAAAGCGCAAGGAAACACACAGAAAGCAGAGCTTTCTGGTGCACCAAAGAAGCTGAGCTTCTTTGAGTGCCTGCGGTTTCCTTACCGCCCTACAACAAAGACTTCTTAGAAGTCTTTGTGTACGCAAAGAGTTTTTTGAACTCTTTGCTGTATCCTTCCCTTTCGAAGGAAGCGGTAAAGAGGACAAAAATCCTCATGCGGTGAAAATCCGACTCCCCGCATGCGCAGAGAGAACCGAGGTTCTCTCTACCGCCCTACTCTCTCCTTTAAAGCGGGAGAAGTTCATCAAAAAAGAGGAATTGAAATGCCAAGACCGACAGGACCGACAGACCCGAACATGGCAGCGCTGATAAAGCAGCTGAAGAAGAAAAAGGAATACGCACAGCTGGTCAGGTGTCTCTCGAGGCCCAGAAGAAGCAGGGCGGCGGTAAACGTAGGGAGGCTCGCCAAGATTGCGAAGGAGAACGAGCATATCGCCGTGCCCGGGAAGGTCCTGAGCGTAGGCGAGATAACCAAGTCCATTAATGTTTATGCGTGGCAATTTTCCAGGCAGGCCAGGAACAAGATAACAGCGGCCGGCGGGAAATGTTTCCCGCTGCAGATGATTGCCGAGGACGGGGCAAAGCCAAAGGTCGTGGTCAAATGATAATAGACGGAACAAACGCCGTGCTCGGAAGGCTGGCCTCGATTACCGCGAAGAAGCTGCTTGCAGGGGAAGAGATCAAAATAATCAATGCCGAGCATGCGATAATAACAGGGAATCCGGCAACCACAAAGAACAAATACATTAGGATGAAGGGTATAGGAAGCCCACAGCACGGCCCGTTCCCGCCGAGCAGGCCAGATATGATCGTCAAAAGGACGGTGAGAGGCATGCTGCCAAAGACGAAGAAAGGCAGGGATGCTCTGAAAAAACTCAGGGTGCATATTGGCAACCCGGACAATGCGAAGGGCGAGCATGTGGCCGTGAAGCAGATAAAAACCAGATATATCACTGTTGGCAAGATTGGGAAGCAGCTCGGGTGGCGAGGATAATGATAACGCTGGCGATGAATATTAAAAAAGACGCAGCAGAAGTTGGGCAGTGCTGCCTGGCATGCGCAGGCCCGCTTATGGAGCGAGAATTTTCCGTCACTTATAATGGCCAAAACGGATGCAGGATAGTAGGCAACGGAGAAACGTATTTCATTGCCCCTGAGTTTCGGCTAATGAATCCAGGCGGCGGACGCGGCACAACAACCGAGGATTTCATACTTCTGATCAAAAGGAGAAAGTAACTATGCCGGAAGAAGCCCAGCAGGAACAGACAAAAAAGAAAAGAAAGAAGATAGTCATAACTATCGGAAAGAGGAAAAAGGCCATAGCCCGTGCTGTCATACGCGAGGGCAAGGGAAGCATAAGGATCAACTCCGTGCCGCTTGACAACATACAGCCGCGCTACAGGCGGATGAGGATAAAGGAGGCAGTCATCCTCGCGCCGGAAAAAGTGAAGGACGTCGACATAGACGTAACAGTGACAGGGGGCGGCATATGGGGGCAGGCGGACGCCGCAAGGACCGCCATCGCAAATGCGCTTGTGGGATTCCACAAAGACAACGCGCTGAAGAACACGTACCTGGACTATGACAGGAGCCTTCTGATAAGCGACGCGCGCAGGACTGAACCGCACAAGCCTTCGCGCAGCTCTGCAGGGCCCAGAAGAACGAAGCAGCAGAGCAAGAGATAAATTTACTTAGAAACTTTATCGAGCTTTTTCTCTATCCTGTCGAGCCGCTGCTTCATGTCTTCCCACATCTCGAGCATTATCTCATGCGGCGGCTTCGGCCTGAACTCGTTAGGGACCGGCCTGTTTTTCCTAAGGAAGTCAAGGATGCGCCTGTCCGTGAGGGAATAAAATTTCTTCCCCTCCTTCAATTCGCTTTTTACCATGCCTATCTCTTCCAGCAGGCTCAGGTGAAAATCGGTGGTCTGGGGCTTCTTGCCCGCCTCGTTGGCGATTTCCGTGAGATACTTCTCGCCTTTTGCCAGGCTCAGCAGGATATCCCTCCGGATCTCGCTTGCAAGCGCTTTATGAACGATATCTTCAAACAGTGGCATAGGTTTCGAGTATTATAGAAAACTGGAAACTTTAAATACTTTGGCATATCATAGTATCATAGGAAAGTCGAAATCATACTAAACTGATGAGGGGTGAAAAAATGGGAGCAATAGAATACTCGCAAAGAACATTCGGTTCTTTGGAGCCCCGGAGAACTTCGTTCTTCGAAGGCGTTGGAAAGAAACTTGCAGAAAGCAGGAAGGAACGACAGGTGGGTATTATGAAAGCATCTGGCGGTGGAGGAGGAGGCGGAGCCTGATACCAGGCTTTTTCTGGCTGCTGCAGAATACAGAGGAGCATACCAAAGACACTTCGAAGGGACGCCAGAAGAGGTCGCAAGAAAGCTGGAAGCACGGGACCATGTGCACAGCGTTACCAAAAGCTACAGCCCACCGAATTACAGCTCATGCTGCTAAAACGGCAAGGAGGTGAAAAAATGCTACCACACGAAAGACTGCCGCACGAGAGGCATGAACGATCCGGGCCGGGATACGACAGGCCGCCGCACGAAGAGCTTGCAGAGTTGCTGGAAAGACGGTTCAGGGAACTGAACGAGCGGCTGGATGAGATAGAGGCAAAGCTCGGAAGATAGCCTTGCGCATTCTTTTCTTTTAAAGTAAAACTTTTTCTTTTAAAGTAAAACTTAAATACTTTGAAGTACTACCAATACCATGGAAAAAGCCAAAGTTTCACAGAAAGGGCAAATTGTAATACCGAAGGAATTCAGGGACAGGTTCGGAATCAAGGAAGGCGGAGAAGTAGTTGTCGAAGCCGTGGAAGAGGGTGTGCTGATAATGAAAAAAGAGAAAAATCCTGTCAAATCCATGACAGGCATGTTCGAGGGAGAATTCAGGAAATCCTCCACTGAGCTAGTGACAGAGCTCAGGAAAGAGTGGGATGCACGCGTGGAAAAGCTGGGGAAGAAATGACTACGGTTAAGGTTTTTGTCGATACCACTGTTTTTGTAAGTGTCTTGAATAAAGAAGACGGGTATGAAAATTCAGCGTTATTCCTGGAAAAAATACTCCAAAAGAAAATAGACGGCTTCATCAGCGTAACCATGATCGCAGAGCTGCTTTCCCTCTACTACAAAATCAGTGAAAAGGAGGCAATAATCAGCAAAACCTATATCGAGAGCATCTTTGCAGAGGAGAAGATTATACCCGTGCTCAAAGACATAGCAGAGGCAGCGGGAAAAATAAAGGCGGCATACAAAACATCTTTGGGAGACGCGCTAATCATTGCAAGCGCCCTTGCGGTAAAGTGCGATCATCTCGTTGCCCTGGATGCCGGCATGAAAACAGGACTGATAGATGTAAAAGAGCCGAAAGACATGGTTTAAATGCATTGCGCCCAAGGAAATAAAGAAAGGTGATTACCATTATTATTCCAGTTCGGTGCGTATCGTGCGGAAAGCCCGTCGGCGGGCTGTGGAAGAAGTACAAGGAGCGCATGGCGAGGGGCGAGAACCCAGGAAAAGTGCTGGACGAACTTGGACTGGAAAGATACTGCTGCCGAGCCTTGTTTTTGACGCACAGGGACAACCTGGCCAGCGTGGCGAAATTCAGGATATAAATCAACTGGCCGGGTCTTCGTGGCCAAAAGGCAGTTTAGGCTGTATAGGATACAGGCCTTTTGAAACCGTTTCGACAGTTTTGATGGCCTTCCCATGCTGCTTTTCACGCCTTTCATGGTACGATTTCAAGGCTGCGCCTATTCTGTTAATGTCGCGGGACACCCAAGCATCAACAAGGTCTTTGACGCTTGACTTGTAGACGTCGCGTAGAACCAACTCTTCCCGCCTCCTGGCCTTGTGTACGTCCCTACTATCTGCGTCAGTTTTGGACCATGTGTTAAACCAGTTGATGTAATAATCTGAAGCACTCATGTTTCTACACTCTGTTAAGATAGCCTGATACAAATCATTGAGCGCTGCATAAACATCGACAAACCCCAGCGATAGATCATCCGGTATTTTTGTACGGTCGGGGACATCCAAGCCAATAGCCCATTTGTAATAGTTTGTCCAGCTGTGTTGTTCACCATCCAATGGCGTGAACGGACAATAGAGCAAATGTGGTCCCGCCATGTCAACCATGGCTATCTGCAGCTTGTCATCAGCATGGACATCATTACAGCCTTTGGTGCCGTAGGAAAAGCACAGCCTCATGCCTTCATAAATATCAGGAATATTGAGGTTTCCTGTTTCAGCATCTCTGTTGAAGGCTGGCGTGCTCTGAGAAGTTCCTGCACCCTCAAAGACCGACGGTACTTTTCTAACAGGAACTATCCCACGGTCTCCTAGAACCACAACATGATAAAGCACAGGAGCCTGGTCTTCAAGGCCAGCTAGGATGAAAGCCAACCGGTCTTTTTGTTTTCGGCCTAAATTTATACCTTTCCCCGCCTGAAGCATCGTGTCGGCAATTTCGGCCGGCTGCAGATCACCTCCCAGTTTTCTGACAGCATCCATTACGTATGATATTCCTTCGCCTGGACCGGCAGCAGTGAAAACATTGCTGCCTAATGCGAACAGCTTCTGGACAGGCGACTTATAGTTTCGATCTGTTCCCTGGCTGTCCGAGACCACGTATACCGGCCCGCCAGACTCACTCACTCTGAAAGCCATTATATTCGTCATGGAACGCACCAATTTTGTCACTACCAATTAGTAAATTATGCTTTAAAAGCTTTCGTCTGCCCGCTTGTCGCAGTTAAGCGCCTGCACTATTAATCTTTCTTTGGGCAAATCGTAGGCAATGAACATAATGGAATTCATCAAGGAAGCAGGGATTACGCCCGACAAGTCAAGGGACCAGTTTTTCCTCATTGATTCGTATATCCTCGACTACGAGGCCGGGCTGCTCAAGCTGGCCGGGAAGGACGTGGTGCTGGAGATAGGCGCGGGGTTCGGGTCTCTGACAGTCAGGCTGGCCCAGAAGTGCAAAGTTTTGGCAGCGGAGATAGACCCCAAATTATGCGATTTTCTCAGGAGAATAAAAAACACAGTTGCGATGAACAACGATATCATCAGGATACTGGAAGAGGCGAGGCGGGACAGCAGGCTCGGCACCTTCAACAAGGTCATCGGAAACATCCCGTACAGCATATCGCAGGATATTTTGCTGGAGCTGCTGAAGCATCCCTGGTCGGTTGCGGTGCTGTGCGTGCAGAAGGAATTCGCAGACAAGCTGCAGGACAAGAAGGAGAAGCTGCATCATCTTGCGGCGGACTGCTGCGATATCAGGGCTGTCATGGCCGTGCCGAAAGAAAAATTTTACCCGGAGGCCGTGGACTCGGTTGTAGTCACATTAAAACAAAAGAAAACGATGGACGAAGAGTACTGGAAATTCCTGCAGAAGCTCTTCCGCGCAAGGAACAGGAACATCAGGAACGTCTTCCCGGGAGCGCCTGCGAAACTCAGGGCAAGGAAGGCGGTGCAACTCGAGGAGAAGGAGATCAGGCAGGTTTATGAGGCGATAAAGGCAGGCTATTTAAAGTCTTAAGAATTCAACTATTCATGGATTTAGTTGAAAAAGAGGATATTATAATACCTGTGGTTGGAAAACCATGGGAACGAAAAGACAGGCCAGGAATGGTTTTTGAGCACCTTGCAAAGCTGCATGGAGGAAAGGTTCTCAGCTTAGGTTGTGGAAACGGCTACGTGGAAACTGAGCTTGCTGGTTATGGCACAGGATTTTTTTACAGGTGTATTGACAACGATGCTGAAATAATAAGGCTTGCAGAAACACTGAAACAAGAGAAAGGCGTTTCCAATATCGTTTTTGAAATTGGCGACAACTATGCTGTTGAAGACAGAGATCTGGCTGGAATAATCAGACTACGCACTGGTGCAGATTTCTCAAGAATTGTACAGTTTCTCATGCCTGGCGGACTGGTGTTTTACGAGTGCATCGGACAGTACAGCGATGGAGCACTAGCGCCAGACTGGTCTTTGATATTCCCTGCGGATACAAACATAGCAGGCAGAGAAAAAATAGAAGAGCGAAAAAAAGAATTAAAAGAGTTCGGACTAGCGCCGATGGAAGAAAGGCTATATAACTCCATAAAATTTTATTCCCCAGAGGAGCTCCCTGGCATAATTAGGCAATTCCTTGCACACAGGAGAGATAAAAGCCACAGTGAAAGTTTTGAGCTGACGTTTCAAACAATAAGAAAAAACTGGCAAGGGTGGCTCGGGACGGAATCGCCTGAAAGCTATCCGTTAGGTTATACTCATGCATGGAGCGTTTATCAGAAACCAATATACCGACCTGCATCCCGCCAGGCTTACCATTCAGAATCCGACAGGAAGCCAACCCCTTCTTTAACATGCTCAAAGACATTTGGAATGTCTTTGGCATACGAAGGACATTTATAGCGTTTGCTAAACTATGTCCTTCAGTATATATTCCGGACTTATCAAAAGGCACTTAAAGGGAAACCCTTAAGAAGGAGGCCGTCATAGTAATGATGTGGTTGATATGGGAATTGTAAAGGAGCTTATAGGCAGCCTGTATGCGGGCATACAGGACGGCAGAAAGGAAAGCCTAGCCGAAGCTCCGTACATAAAGGAAACGCTTGGATTCTACCCGAGCTATGGAAGACTGAAGAACATGCCAATACACGTGGGACGATTGCCAGACGGCGTTCTAGGGGTCACACAGATAACCCGGGAGGGCAGAGCAGTTCACGAGCAAATAAACGGCCCTTATATTCTGGAAATGGCCATGGACGCTGCGAGGCGATATGGGAAAAACATAGGAAAGGCGTACGCTTACCTGATCGGGAAGACGACAACAAATCATGAGGACTACCACGTCATGTCAGACAGCCTGGCAAGGGGAGAGGAGATTTCCCCAAAAGCAAGGGACGTCATGGAGTCCGTGACAACGAGAGGACTATTCAAAGTTGCAAGAAGGCTTGGCAAGCACAGGAAGGCCGAGATAGTTAAGCAAATGAACCCGTATCCGGGCGCATGGCTTGTTTCAAATGTTGCCGACAATGCGCCCTATCAGGGGCCGTCTGGTTCGGGCTACAAAGGATTCCTGGCAGATGCGCAGAAGGAAAAGTTCTACAGGCCGCTTGGCAGGCTTGCGTGGTCTGCTGCAAAGGCCGGATGGAGAAAGGCTGCTGATTACATAGGCGGCAGAAGACCGGCATATGCAGCCGCATAGCTCCGCTATTTCCTTTTCAATCATACTGCAGAAAAATCAAGAAATAATAATCCTGTTCTTGCCCTTGAACTCCATGCCGATCTTGGATTCAACAGGGACAAAGCCTTCCTCAAGCATCTTTATCTCATGCATGGCCTGGGAGTGCATCTTAAGATGGGCTTTCAGAGAGGCGCGCGACGGGAATTCCTTTTCGCAGCGCATGCACTTGTTGTACTCATCCGCCTTTTTGAATGCGGGTTTCGGCGTCTTCTTCGTCTTTTTTACCTTCGGAATCTTCGCTTTCCTTGCCATAATCATCATATCCCGACGATAAGTATAAATAATTCCCCGCCAATCAGATCCGATGAAATACCTGGTCCACTCGTGTCCTGAGGACGAGATTTATAGCAGCGAGAATTTCTCGCGCGTCGCCGCCGGCCTGGACGGGGCTTTAGAGGTCAACAACCCCTGGCAGAGGACATACAGGCTTGATGGCTGCATAGCAAGCTGGATAAGAACACGAGGTGGCGTAGAAATCAGGGCAACCGGGTACAACGCTAACGCAGTCGGAGATGCCATTAAGTCAGGGCTGGAATCAAGGCCGACCGGGTAAATCGAAAAAGCCGGATGAGGCGCAGTTTCCGGAAGTGCGCGGTTAGTTCTGTGGGTTTCTTCAGGAAGTAACCAGAGGCAGAAAACAACTGAATCTTTGTCATTCAGGTTTTTCCAATGACCGTCAACTGCCACGGAGCATTATTAAAGTATTTCTCCTGATTATTTCCCATGCTTCCCGAGAAGTATGCGCCCAAGACCAGCAAAGAACTCATAGGGAACAGACTCGCTGCGCTGGAGCTCACGAATTTCCTGAAGCAGTGGAAGAGGGGCCAGGCAGCGCTCCTCTCCGGCGAGCCCGGCGTAGGAAAAACCCTGGCAGCGAGGCTGGTAGCCAGCGAGCTTGGCTACGAGATCGTCGAGATAGGCGCAGACCAGGAACGCGGGCGCGGGCAGATGCAGATTTTTTCCAGCGCATCGAAGCAAGCAGGCCTGATATCAAAGAAAAAGCTGTTCCTGGTGGACGAGACCGACCAGATGGAATCCACGGCGGCCATACTGCAGCTGGTACGGGAGAGCGCGCATCCCGTTGTTCTCATAACCAACGATCCCTACGACAGGAAGCTTTACCCGCTGAGGCAGCATTGCAAAATGATAAAATTCCAGAGGCTGCGCCACGACTCCATATCCAAATTCCTGCTGGACGTCTGCAAAAAAGATGGCATCGACTGCGATCCGCGGCACATAGAGCAGATAGCAAAGATGGCCGGCGGCGATGCCAGGGCAGCGCTCATAGACCTCGAGGCATTTTCTGCCGGCAGGAGAAGCATAGAAGAGATGGGCTACAGGGAGCAGACGCAGAATATCTTCGAGACGCTGAAAATAATATTCAAGACATCAAGCCTGGAAAACGCCTTCATAGCGCTGAACAATGCAGAAGACGGCGAAGAGCTTCACCGCTGGGTAGCGGAGAACATCGCGGATGAGTACGACGACCTCGAGGATATCGCAAGAGCTTACGATGCCATATCAAAGGCCGACATATTCTACAGCCGCATAATCAGGAGACAGTCATGGTCGCTGCAGAAATACTTCTTCGAGCTGAGCGCCGGAGGTGTCGCGCTGGCGAAGCAGAGGCACCATGGTAGGTTTGTGAAATACACAAGGCCGCAATTCCGCTACAGGAAAGACAGCGAGGCCGCGAAAAAAATAGCGCGGAAGCTTCATGTCTCCTCCAGAAAGCTGGCCGCCTACAGGCACCTCATCCAAAAACTTGCGAAGAACAGGAAGCTTCTTGAGGAGCTTGGCGTGGCAAGGGAAGACCTGAAAGAAATCTGATTACCGGTTTGACTATAAGGGCTCCGCAGCTAAAGACCCTTGATGACCTTCGACGGGTCAATATTGTAATGATAAACTGCTTTTTCGGTTGCCACGACTATTCCCTTGTCTATGTTCCTCACACGCTCATTGACAAGCGGCGTGCCCGGGTCGTCTTCTGCGCAGTCATACGCATAGCTTTTTGTTTTGCCGCTCGTCAGCTGGTACTCTGCATATACAAGATAGCCCGATTCCTGCAGCCTGCTCCTGGAGAACGCGATGAGGTCATCGAGCTGCTTCTGCATCTCATTGCACGTTGATAGCTGCACAGTGCGCTCAAACTGGTCCCTGATGTCCCAGAGATAAAAGTCTTCCCGCGTGCGGGCGTCGTTCGACGCGTCCACAACGAAGAAATCCTTCAGGACAAGGGAGATTGAAAGGAAGGCTCCTGTTGCTATGACTGCGGATACTATGAACCACTGGCCTTTCGTTCCCGGCGCCATACACTTATCTTGTTCTGGCCGTTTTTATTCTTGCAGGCCATTGCCAAATTTAGCCGCCTAGAAAACCAGCGGCGTTTTGGTATTCAGAGACCGCCAGATTGGGCTGCCGGTTGTAGTGAGCCCGCAAAAGATTCCGTGCCTTATACTTTGACGACCTGCGCATGCGGAATACCGCTGATCGTGAGTATTTTTTCACTGGCCACGACCTTCTCCTTCACAAGCAGTCCGACTATATCAGCGCCAACCGCATTGACTATCGTGGCGGACTTGATCAGCTTTTTTGCCCCGCCACCGCTGCAGGTTTTTTCATGATAGAACTCGGGAGAAACAAAAATCCCGAGTTCACCCTCTTCAAACTTCTTTCCTACAACAGACCGGTCGGCTATTGCGAGAAGCGTGTCGGAATCTTGTCGAAATACTCTATAGGAAAAATCAGCCACGCGAAGTCCTCCTGGCGCCGCAGGCCTCGCATTTTATGAATGATATGCCCCTTTCAACAAATATGCTAGTATCGGGCTTGCCGCACTCGTGGCAGAGCACGCAATCCTTGACGTAATCGCGGATCCTCTGGTCTATCATCGAGAAGCCGATTTTTGCCTGAAGGACGAGCTCGCCGCCGTTCATGGAGCCCGGCACCGCCAGCTCCTTGAAGAGATATTTTGCCATCTGCCTGGGCTCGCGCCTGAGCAGCTTCGCCATCTCGGAGAAATTCCTTATTATGGTCTGCTTGCCCGACTGCTGGACGACGGGCTTCGGCACCTCGAAGCGCGACTCGGCGGCCCGCTGCGGCAGGTTTGACTGGGCGCGCTTCAGCAGCTCGTCATAACTCAGTTCCATAGGCACTATTTACAATGCGAGGAAATAAAAGGGCGATTTATAGCTTATAAGATAAATATACCTATGCAGAAAGATGATATTCACACATTTTTTCGGTATTCAATTCCTGGATATTTTTTTATTTTTCTAATAGTAATTTTTGTGGTGCTATTTCCAGAAGATTTTTATAAGAATGAACCCATCATTAAACACGTATTGAATAACCCTATAATTAATTATTTGATGACACCTATTATAGGATTCGTAACAGGAATTTTAGGGTCGTATTTATTCGGTTTTGTTTTTCATAGTTTGCACTCATTTTGGTACAAATGGAGATATTTTCAATATAAATGGAAGATAAGCGAACAAAAAATGGCTTTTGTTGAAATAATTAAAAGTAGAGAGCCGAATGGGAAAAAATTAGACTATACATCTGTTCGTGCTTTACACGATTTCGTTTTGTTTAATAAAGAAAATGAAAACATTACAGAAAGAATGATGTTCATTTCTACAAAATTCTACCTATACAGCAGTCTTATCGTTTCTATTTTGATTTTTTGGGCTTTAGAATTTATAATTTTTCTAGATGCAGTTTTCTCAAATTATTTTATAATTATATTCAACATAATTGTTTTAATTTTAGGTATTTTGTTCTGGCAAGAAAGAAGAACAAACTTCTCCTTATTGGAAGCCATAGAAAAAAAATTTATTAAATCTTATTACGATAAAAAATAATTTAAACTTCTAGGTAGGTTCACCCAGCGAAGCTCCTCAGGCTGTCCTTGGCGAGGTACTTCGCCTTGGCGGACTTGATTGTGCCCGTGACGCCGACGATCTTTATCACGCACTTCGCCTCGCCCACGACCTGGATCAGGGAAAGGGCTGCGCGGACATGCTCGACGGAGTCATGGCTGCACTTTATGACGCCCATCTGGTTCCTGTCTTCGTAGATGTTGTGGATGAACCAGACCTTGGCAGAGCTGCTCCCGAGCTCGCCGAGGAAGGAGAGCATGGAGCTCCAGACAGCCGTGACGACATCACCGTATACGACGGGCTGCTCCGAGATGACTTCGAAGACGAGATAGCGCTTCTGCGAGCGCAGGCTTGGTGGCAGCATCTTCGGCGTGTCCATTCACATCACCACATAAACATTCTTGGGTGCATATTCCTTCTCAGGCCGTCTTTCTTTTGATTTGCCCGCAATTTTGACAAGCTTTACGGTCCCGTCGAAGAATTTCTGGAGACTGGCAGCTTTTTGCGGCGTCATGGTGAGATCCGCTTCTCCAATACCGCCTTTTGCGCCAAGTCTGCGGGCTGTAGTGTAGAGATCTTCGGGATCAACTACGGTGAGGCGACGCAGCTGCCTGTCGAGCATTTCCCCTGTAATTTCGCCGTCGCAGCTGTAGTAAAAATGGCCGAACAAACCGCCGTCTGAGCCGGAAAGCTCTGTCAGCCTCTGGTGCGGCCTGGTTGTGACGGAAAAGTATTCCCATTCCTGCAGCTTTGGCTCGCCCCTCATCTGCCAAAGAATTTTATAACCGCTCTTCCTGCCCATTGGCTATTCCTCCACCTCGACGCCTTCCCAAGCCTTGCCTGCGAGGCGCTCGCGGTTCCTGGTCACAATATTTTGCGCCACTGCAGATGCCGTGTCAATAGCCTTGCCCAAGTCCATGCCCAGTAGGTACGCGATGGAGGCGAGCTCGCGGCCGGAGCGCATGCCCCATTTCGTGACGGCTCCGGAGCATGTGACTATTGGCACTTCGTACTTCTGGCAGAGCTTGATGTTCTTCTTCATGGCAGTCAGCATGTAGATGCGGTTGCGCCTGTAGGACTCGAGTATCTCGCGGAAATTCACCTCTACGGCCACGTTGTTCTCGGACGCGGATTTCATGCAGACATGATCGAGGCCCGAGTCCTTGCGGCCCAGCTCGGGATGGCAGAGCATGTCAATGAGCGGATTTTCGCAGGCAGCGCGGTTTACCTCATAGTTGCCGCCGTGGGCAAGCAGGACCTCGGCGCGGTTCCTGGCTTTTTTTGCCAGTGCGTCAAGCTCCTGCGGAGTGTTTGCCTTCAGCATGACAGCAGTCACAATGTCGACGCCCTCCATCTTCGGGATCTCTGATATCTCAGGAAAATAAGTAACAATGCCCATACCCGACAGGCCGAGGCGCCTGGCCATGTGGGCCATCTCCTCCACGCGGTGCTCGCCTATGCTCAGCGTGGAGTGGACTTCAAGGTCGTAAAAAGGCATCTAATCACCCGCATAGGACAAGGCGCCAATTGGTCTTCCCGGAAACGCAGAAGACGTCATTTTAAAACGGATTGTCCTGCCTATAATTAAATAAGAAAGTAAAAGCTTATAAGGTTTTAACCTACAGTAGTGCGGTGAAAATAAGAAATAAGATTGCTGCTTCAGCATTGTGGCTGGCGATGCTTGGTTCGGTAGCTGCAGCGCAGAACGGACATACATCACTCGGAGTTTCTTCTACAGCCATTGCCAACAAACAAAATTATATTTTAACCGTTTCAGGGTCGCACGAAAGAGGAAAGGACAGCCTATCGGGCTTTCTTGATATCTACGGCCGGGGAATAAATGATTACGGAGAACTCTACTACAGGAGAAGCCTGAAAGGGCCGGACATGCAGGCGGAACTGAACGGCGGGAACGGCGTGCCGCCGATATTCAGGACAGGCATGATTTTAGACCTGATGAAAAAGGAAAGAATCTATACAAATGTGAAAATTTTACCACTTAACATCTCAACAAAAAGCGGTTTGCTTCCGGAAATGCAGATTGGCCCATACGTTTCAGCAAATCTCGGAAAAGGCTTTTCCCTGGAAAGCTGGCTCGATTTCACGTTCGACTACGACGGCAGTAAAAGCAGCGTGCTCACGACTACAACCTTGAAAAGAAATATTGGAAAGAAATGGCACCTGCAGGGAATCGCCTCACGCAACGTTTACTCCGGAGGATGGGATTTCGGCATAGGAATCGGGTACAACATAAAATAAATCAGCGCCTTAATCCGCGCGACCTCTTGCCGGCTGACGTGAGGCCGCGGTAGGCCCGGCGCCGCTGGTTGAGGATCCAGTTCCTCTCCGGGTCTTTCATGACCGCAGGATGGTGCGTGTCCGCCATGATGACCTCGTAGAACTTGTGCTTGCCGTCCTCGCCGATTTTATATGAATTGATGACCTCGAGATTCGGGAACTTGCCGGCAACCCTGCGCTCAGCTATGGCCTGCCTGCTTGCCTCGGGAGTGAAGAAGACGCCAGATGATTTCGGCTTTCTTCCTTTTCTGGTCGACGGCTTTCGCCTGCCGCCCTTCTTTATGCGCACGCGGGCGATGACAAAGCCCTGCTTGGCCTTGTAGCCGAGAGCGTGCGCGCGGGCAGGATTCGTGGGTCTTGCCAGGCGCTTTATCGAATTCTGCCTGTTCCAAACCTGCGTTTTTTCCCTGTAACTGATCTTGAGCATAGACATCTCCTTTTGAACAGAAGCTTTTAAAACGCCCTTTCCGCCCGGGCCCAATGGAAACTTGGCGCAACAACTTTATATATTTATTTTTGCATGTTAGTAATCTAGGGAGATCGCAATGAGCGCAATAGCAAAAATGATCGCCGGCATCGTCATATTTCTCATAGGAATATACTGGTACCTGCCGGGAAGCTGGTTCAAGCAGTTTGTCCCCCTAACAGTCGGAAGCACCTTCCAGGCGTTCCTCGTCGTGTTCTTCGGGCTGTTCGGCCTGGCGTTCATCCTTGTCGGCCTTCTCGTCGCGTGGATAGAGTTCGAGGACATGAAGTGGGAGCGCAGGGAGAAGCAGGAGAAGAAAGCCGAGAAGAAGAAATAAGTTAGAAAGCATGCATGTTTTTCTCCCTGAAAATCACAACAGACCTATTCTACGGAAACAAAACCGGCTTAGTTCGTTGTCTGGTCATATTCTCAGCCGGCCACTTCTCACTTTTCACGCGCGCGGCAAGGCTTTATTAGCGCTCTTCGCGATCTCTATTCATGCGGGCCATTGACTTGCCGCCTGCTTTGCGCAGGAAGATGGCGCCCAGGCTGGGCGAGAATTTTTTCGGGCCTTCGCCCTCTGTTTTTGTGGGGCATTTCGGATACCCTAATGTGAACGTGGGGCCGATGGGCATGCTCGAAGAGCGGCCGGAGATTGACAACCCGGCTTCATGGATAAACAAGGGCTACGCCGAGATAATCGAGCTGAGATCATTGCTTGTCAGGTCGAAGCAGAAGCAGAGCATTTTCTCAACGGAGAGGTTCGCATCAGATGTCAGGGACATAGCGATGGCCGTGAACAGCCCTGACATAGAAATCGGCTTCAAGAAGAAGCCTCTGCTAAAGGTGAGCTTTTCCCGTTTCACGCAGCCGATGGGGCCTACAGGCACAATAGACACGTTCAGGCTGGCAGAGAACCCAAAAATACCGGAATATATGGAAAGGGCTGCGCAGGGCGACGTGAAGGCCTCTGACTCTGCGTTCACGCTCTACAGTAAAGGCGCTGACGTCTACAAGATAACCACAGTGCTGTCAGCGGGCACGCTGGGCATCGACAAAAAGCTCGTGCCGACGCGCTGGTCGATAACGGCGACGGACGACATCATAGCAAAGAAGTTCATCGCAGACATCAGAAGCTTCCGCGAGCTGGAGCAGGTCCGCGTCTTCGAGTCGCATAACCTGGACAACAAATTCCTCATATTTCTCATTCCCGGAAGATGGGAATTCGAGAACTTCGAGGCCTGGAGTAGGGGCAGCTACTGGATGTTCACCCAGGACGCGGTAAACATAGAGGAGGAATACGAGCCATTTGAGGGGCGCAAAAGCTACGCAGACAAACAGGCCGGCGGCTACTACGCGTCGCGGCTCGGCATTGCCGAATATTTGCACAGAATCAAAAGACAAGCAAGGGTGCTTGCTGTCAGGGAGATATACGAGGGATATTCCGTGCCTCTCGGCGTCTGGGTCGTGCGCGAGAACGTGAGGAACGCATTCGCACGGGAAGGAAAGAAGTTTGTGACTCTGGCTGAGGCGCTTGCCTACGCCAAAACAAGGCTGAGATGGCCGCTTCAGGAATACGTGAAAAGAAGCAGGCTGCTGCAGCAGAGAAGATTGTCGGACTTCTAGGTTCGCGTCATTTCTTCGACTCTTTTTCGATAATCTGCATGTATTTTTTATACTCTTCCCTTGCTTCTGACCAGCTGACATCAGGATCTTTTTTTGTTATGTCGTTCCTAACGCGGAAATTATGAACACCATTTCTTCCTGTTGCATAGACAGTGAGCACGTCGCCACCAGTGTATTTCATTTCAAGTATTACTTCCTTGTAGAAAGGGTTGCCCTGCTTCGCTCTTGTGGCAGGCCGGCAGGACACCTGTACATCGCCTACACGGCCCGAGTACTCGGGAAAGACTGTTTTATCCAGGCGATCCCCATATCTGTCTATCGCAAAAAGACTGGCAAGCGCCAAAACTCCGGCTGCAATAGTTAATTTCATTTTTCCACCTTCTAAGGTAGATATACAAAGGATTTATAAACCTTCCTGGAATCCCCTTAAAAAGCTACCGGCTATAATAAAACTAAAACCAGACAAACGGAGGCAAAAATATGGTGCAATTCGAGACGATAAAATCCGAGGAGATAAAATTCGGGAACAACAACTTCATAGAGGTTGCAAGGAAGAAGGCAATCGCAGAGAACGGGGAAAACGAGTTCATCTCCGTGAGCCGCGGCTTCTACGCGCAGAGCGGCGAGAAGAAGTACAGGAAATCCTTTACGGTGCCGCTTGATCAGAACGTGATCGATTTCGTGGCGAAAACTCTCAAAGAAGTGTAGATCGCATGGAAGTGAAGGACGCGATAAACAAGGCAGCGGCTGATTTCAAGGTCATGAGCCTTGACGGCTATTTTCTCGTTTCTGTTTTTTCCATCACCGAAGAAGGCAAAGAAATAACCGAGTGGACACTGCTCTTTTACAACGCAAAGACAGGAAAGGTCAGGGACTGCTTCGTGAACGACAGGTTCGTGACTCTCGGCGAGGAGCAGCCCGTGCAGAGAGAGATGGAAGAGCTGCACACAGAGGGCATGAAGGTAAGCGTCGAAGAGGCTATGCATGCTGCGATGAAAGGGTTCAATGGCAAGATACTCAACATCCTCATCTCGCTGCACACGGACGGGAGGCTCCTCTGGAACATAACCCTCGTCGCAACAGACATCACCGCGACGAGCTTCGAGATAGACGCGAAGACCGGAAAGATAATAAAGCAGCAGACCACGAGCTTGATGACGAAACTGTAGAATAACTACCTCAAATATGGAAGAAGCACGCCGTAAGATTCGTCAACTGATTTTTTCGGATCTTTAAGAATAAATCCTGCAGCTCCTGATTTAACGACTAGTTCTCCTATATCGTGACGACCGCTGTGAACAAAAACAGGAGTTTCGTTGTCAAATGCCATTATTGCACTGACAACATCCAAGCCGGTCATTCCTTCGCCAATTTGGTAAAGGTGCTGCAAATTAGTCTTCTTTTTTCCTTTTCCTGCGCATAGCATACAGGACACCTAGAAAGCCTCCGACAGCAGGATCTTTTTCAAGGGTTTCAATTCTTGAATCATACGTCGGGGTTCTGTAAGTTATGCTATTATAGATAACACCAGATGCACATCCGACAACTACGCCTAATGCCACTCCCCCTAGTACAGTAGTTATAAGCCTTTCCCCCATCTTATCATCTTTTTGTTTTCTATGCGACCGTCTCCACCCTGGACGTGTAGAAGACCGCGCGGCCGCGCTTCTCCCTGCCCACGACGCCGCGGGCGACCAGGATGCTGAGCCTCTTCCTGAGGCGGATCTCCCTCGTGTTCGTGGCTTCCTCGAGCATGGTCATGTTCATGCTCACGTTCTTCAGGGTGTTGAGTATCAGCAGGTCGAGGGCCTCATTCTCCGCCCTTATGTTACGGGCCGGTTTTCGTGCGCGCCTTCTCCTTACAGCAATTCTCTTCGTCCTTCTTGCCTTCCTCGGGCGCGGTTTCGTGCGCCTTGCGACACCAGCCCCGACAACCCTACTGCGGGCCTTCGGCTTAGCTTTTTTTCTTGGCCTAGCCTTCTTCCTTGCACTTGGCCTGATGGCTTTGACCTGCGGCATTGCAGATATCTTGTCTACCATCCTCTCCAGCGTGGCTGCTGCGGAAATCATCGAGCTCGAATTTTTCTCTATCGTTTCATTGACCTTTGAGAGCTCTGAGACTTTTCGCATGAGCACGTTAAGAATATCATCCGTCTTCCTGTCCACTGACTTTGACGTCTCTTTCAGGTCTTCCTGGATTTCCTTCAGCGACTTCATCGCCTTTTCAGCCGCGGCTGCCGCCGACTTCAGCTCAGAAGCAGCAGATCTCTGGGCAGCCAGGAAATCTCCCGACTGCTGCGCCATCTTCTCCAGCTCGCCGGCAGAAGCTTCCAGGCGATCGGCGCTTCCCGATACCAGGGAACGGACATCCAGCATGTCAGCCGCAGCCTTCTCCATGAGAGGCGCGTTCCTGTTCAGGCTGTAGACGGCCTCCGAGAGTTCAGCTTTTATGCTCTCGAGGTCCTCGAATTTCGCATCCATCTGGGACCTCAGCCCGGAGAGCTCGCGCGCCGCGATCTCCAGCATGCCGGATCTCTCGTCTATAAGCTCGAGCGCCTTCTTCATCTCCTCGTTCATGCGGTCCGTGAAAGCGGCGAAATCAACGAGGGTGTTGTCGAGCCTGATGGATTTTTCCTCGGCGTGCTCTATGAATTCCCTGAGGAAAGAAACTATGTTTTTCATGGAGTCTGTCTGGGACTCGATGCCCTTTTCTATCTTCTCCACGTTATCGAAGACAGCGGAGAGTTCGAAGACCTTCTGCTCCACCGAATCTATAAGAATGGAGAGCTTGATGTTGGCCTCCTTGATGGAGTTCTGGAGCGGGACAAACTCAGCCTTCGCGGCCGAGATCTCGGAGACAGCGGAGGAAAGCTGGTTCGACTGCGACTGCAGCTTCGCTGCCGCGTCGCCCACGCTCATCTCGACCTCTTCTTTCAGAACGTCCAGGGAAGCTGAAATGCGGCCGAGATCGTCGAGCTTTTTGTCGAACGCGCTGATAAAGTTTTTCATGTTTTCGCTCAGACTTCCGAGCCGGCTGTCCATGTTCTGGCTGTGGCTTTCCAGGTCCAGTATGGCGCTCTGGACATCATTTTTCATGTAGGCCATGGATGAAACGCTGTCCATGATAGCGGAGGCCCTGGAGTCGAAGCGCTGCAGCGAGGAGTCAAGCTTTCTTGTGACAGAGGAAGAAACATCATCCAGCCCCTGGACAATACCCGAGAGCCTGTTCCTGAGGTCTTCTGTTACAAGGTCAAGATCATACGGCCTCTTTATGCTGTCGATGCGCTCCGCTATTTTTTCCAAAGAAGCAAAGACAAGGTCAAGCCTGGAGGCAACCTCGGGAGAAACCGCGCCCATTTCCACGAGCTTCTCCACCTTTTCCTGCAAAAGTTTTATGCGGTCGCGCTCCTCCTTTGCAAGCAGCTCGACAGTGAGGAAGCGCACCTTTTCATCAGTCGGCAGCTCCTCGCCACCGACTATAATCGCTATATCTTCTGTCACCATGTTAAAATGATGGAACGAATCATTTTAAGCTTCACACCGCCGAGGAAGCAATTACGCAGGACTTACGCATGCATCTCGTTTCAGCTTAATACTTTTTCGCCATAATTGACAGCATGTTTTCGCATGTTTACGCTTCCTGGGAAGAGTTGCAGAGAGAAAAGTTTGAGAAAATTTTCGAGAGGCTGGGAGACCGGTTTTCCATGCAGCTCAAAGGAAAAACGATACTGGACATAGGAGCCGGCTCGGGCTATCTTGAGCGGTTCTTGGCTGAAAGAGGCGTCCGGCCGGGGAAAATAATCGCCATCGAGCCTGACAGGAGCATGATAAAAACGAAGAAGAACTTTGTGCTCTCGCGCGCCGAGGAGATGCCGTTCAAGGACAGCAGCTTCGATTTTGCATTCCTCTTTGATGTCTTGCATCTCGTTAGTAGTCTGGACACAACCTCACTGAAAAAGGGCTGCATCATAGTTGCCACGATGTTCTGCAACGATGAGAATTACCGGGAGAAGAGGGCGCTTCTAGAGGAAAAGATGGGAAGTTTTACCATACTTGAAGAATTCGTCCTCGACTCCAAAGAAAAAGAAATAGTGGCTGTTGCGATAAAAACCTGATCACATCTTTTCCAGCGTCCCGATGCCCAGAAGCCCGAGACAGCTCTTCAGGACATTGGCAGTTGCCGCAACCACGGCAAGGCGCTGCGCTTCGGCGCCGGAGTTTATGACCTTGACAGAGTGATAGTACTCGTTCAGCAGGGCGGCCAGCTCGAAGGCGTAGTTGGCTATGACATGAGGCTTGCAGTCGCTCGCTGCGTGATGGACGGCTTCCGGAAACCGGGAGATCTTCTTCAGAAGCTTCTGCTCCTCGGCTCCAAGCCTGCCAAGACGGGGCTTCTTCCTCGACTTTCTCAGTATCGACCTGCAGCGGGCGTAGGTGTAGAGTACGTACGGGCCGGTGTCCCCCTCGAATGATATTGAAACCTCGGGATCATAAGTTATAGTCTTCATGGCATCGAATTTGAGTATGTAATATTTTATCGCCGCAAGGCCGATCTTCTCGGCGCGCTTGCTCGACTCTTTCTCCGACAAACCCGGGTCGCGCTTCCTTATCTCCTCGGCGGCGAGCTGGTGCATCTCGTCCATCAGGTTGTCCGCATCGACCACAGTGCCCTCGCGGCTCTTCATCTTGCCCTCAGGAAGGTTTACCATGCCGTAAGCGAGGTGATAGCAGCCTTTGGCAAACGGGCAGCCAAGGATATCGAATATTTTGAAGAGGGCGCGGAAATGGTCGATCTGCTCCGCACCCACGACGTAGATCATGCGGTCCATGCGGAATTCCTTGTACCTCTTTTTTGCAAGAGCCATGTCCTGGGTAATGTAGAGTGATGTCCCGTCTGCGCGGAGCAGGACGCGCTTTCCGAGGCCGCAGTTCTCAAGGTCTGCTATGACATTGCCGTCCGAATCTTTCCTGAATACGCCGGTTTTCACGCCGGCCAGCGCTATCCTCTTGCCGTCCAGATAAACGTCGCTTTCACAGTAAGGCTTTTGTATCTTCATTCCAAAGCGCCTGTAAGTCTCCCGGAAGCCGGATAAGGTCCAGGAATTCATGAGCTTCCATAAAGTTCTCACGCCCTTCTTCCCGCTCTCCCAGTCGACGAGCATCTGGCGAAGCTCCTCATCTGTTCCCGGCTTGCCTTCCAGCTCCTTTGCGAAGAGCACATAGTAGTCGCCGACGAAGTGGTCGGGCTTCTTATCGGGCTTCCTGCCCTTGCCAAACTTCCGGTAGGCAAGCATGGACTTGCAGATGTGGACGCCGCGGTCGTTTATGATGTCGACATTTATCGCTCTGGAGCCGGAAAAGGAAAGTATGTTTGCAAGCGATATGCCGATCGCCATGTTCCGCATGTGGCCGAGATGGAGCGGCTTGTTCGTGTTGGGACCCGGGGACTCTATCAGGACAGCCTCTTTTTTCTTCTTCCCGCGGCCGTAGGCCGGCTTCAGCGCTTCTTTCAGCGCCGCGGGCCCGAACTCGTCGTAGTTGAGGAAGAAATTCACGTAGGGCCCGCTGGCCTCAACGGCGCGCACAAGCGAGCCTTTCTTTACCTTTATTTTTCCCGCGATTTCCTTCGCTATTTCCTGCGGCGCGCGCCTCTGCTCCTTCGCCATGGAGAAGCAGGGCAGCGCCAGGTCAGCCAGCCCTTCGGGCGGCACTTCCAGGAGTGACTCGTGGCCGGGCACGAGCTTCTTGCAGGCTTTGCGGAAGTCGGAGAACATAGATTTAATTCGCGGTACAGGCTTAAAAAGAGTGGCTTCCTAGAAACCGCGGTGAAAGCGTCGGCGCGGAGTGTGCCGCATGCCCGCGATGCTTCCAGGATGTTTATTCACGCTTCTTGTTTATAGACTTTCTCTCGGCAGCTACAATGGGCTTTACCAGTTCTACGTTTTTCGGGAATTCCTGGCCGCGCAGGAGGAAATTTTTTTCCGCTTTTTTGGCGCCGAATGCTTTCATTACCAGTTCGGAAGTCTTTTCGACGTCAAAACTCTTGCACGAAAATATGTCTACGGATGCAAAGCTTTGGGTCATAAACGTATGAATAGTTATATGACTCTCTGCTATGAGAACGAAGGCAGATATGCCACCCTTATCAAAGCTTCCCTTCTTGCCTAGGGGATTCGAAGTAAATTTCCTCACACAAGGCTCGGATATCTTGTTCATTCCTATTTTTTCGGGCAGTTCGTCTAGCAATTTGTAAATAAAATTCTCGTCAAGAAGACGTCGTTTATCGCACCCATAAAGGTCAAGCGTAAGGTGCGGGCCGAAACCCATCTCAATTTTCTGAACCATCTTGTTTTCTGTTAGTCTCCCGGATTGGCACCCGGCACGCGCCAGGAATTTTATTGCAGCTTTATTTTTACATGGATCACATATTTAAGATTATCGTTCCTGCCCTGCAGGGATTTTGCAGGGATCAAACAACCATGGAAGAACAATAAAATTAAATAAGCTTCCGGATTTCTTTAGATGGGTTTTAGATGGGTTTTGTATGGCAGATGAGAAAGAACGTGAATTTACCGGATGGTATTTCAGCTGCACGGGCGGCCATTTTCACAGGGAAATGGATCCTGAATGGGACAAGCGGGAGCCGAAGGGAAAATACTACAGACTACCTGATTTCACGGAACTCGCAATGAGATTCAAAAAACACTTCCCGGAAAATGCAGAATGTGTTTTATTCATACCATCTTACGCAAGAGGCGCCCATAAGCGCTATCTAGCTGGGGAGCCTGCAATAGCCACACGCTAAGAAAATATGACGATGACGAACAGCTATTGGCGGATATCCATGAGGTCTTTGACAGATTCCTGAAAGAAGCCGGATACGGGCCAGACAACCCAAAGGTGGTTGTAGCCGATCTTGGCTATTATACTATGGCAGAATTTCTCACAAAGGAATACGGACTAATTAAGCCCATAACAAAAAGGAGACTTCCCAGCCAGGATAAGCAACGCTTATAAGTTTTCGCCCACGCATGAGAGCTATGGCAAAGACGGAGAAAGCAAAGGAAAGCATATTCAAGGAATCAGCAGAGCCCGGCGGCACAGAAATAAAAGGCTACGATTTCTCCAAGGGGCTGGACATGAGGAAGTTCCTTGAGAGCTACGGCTCCACGGGGGCGCAGGCATCCAACCTAGGCAAAGCCATAGAGATTGCGAAGAAAATGCGAAAGGAGAACATCACGATATTCCTCGGCTACACCTCGAACATGATAACGACAGGCGTGCGCGAGTTCATACTGCATCTTGTCAGGAATAAAATGGTGCACTGTATTGTCACAACAGCGGGAGGCGTTGAGGAGGACATAATCAAGACGATCAAGCCCTTCGTCCTTGGCGACTTTCGCCTGGACGGCGCCGAGCTGCGCAGGAAGGGCATAAACAGGGCAGGCAACGTGCTGATACCGAACCAGCGCTACATAGAGTTCGAGAAGGTCTTCACGGCCCTGCTGAGGCAGCTGCTTGACGAACAAAAGAAAACCGGAAAGATAACGACACCTTCCGAGATATGCAGGCGGCTTGGCGGGCTGGCTGACGAAACGTCGGTGCTCTACTGGGCTGCCAGGAACAATATCCCAGTTTTCTGCCCGGGAATAACAGACGGCTCGATGGGGGACATGATATTCTTCTTCAAGAGCCAGCACCCCGAGTTCAAGATAGACGTAACTGATGACATAGTGAAGCTGGAAGATTTGGTATTGGACGCCAAAGAGACCGGTGCGATAATCTTGGGCGGGTCGCTGCCCAAGCACCACATCATGAACGCCAACATGATGCGCGAGGGCGTGAAGTACGCGATTTACATCAACACGGCCATCGAAGCCGACGGCTCGGACTCGGGCGCGCTCCCGGAAGAAGCAAAAAGCTGGGGCAAGGCCTCAGCCGGAGCCGAGGCAGTGAAAGTGCACGCAGACGCCACCATAGTGTTCCCGCTCCTGGTCGCCGGGGCGTTTGTTGACTAGTCTCGTTGGCAACTTTTTGCATTAAACAATGCTATAAAATAAAAGACAGGAGATGATAATATGGACATTCCATGGGGAAGCGAGGCGGCAAAGAAATTCATAACAAATGTGGGACTTATAACGAGCAACGGGCCATTTGGGCACAATCGTTACATTCCGCACATAATTGAAACTGCGAAGAAAAACGAGTGAGAACTTTGATTAACCTTTGGATTTTGTTGTTCGCTGATATTTGTGCCGCC
>CAYJRV010000011.1:0-23939 GCA_964372695.1 uncultured archaeon
TAAACATGGAAATACATCGTAAAAAGATATGAATGGGTTTCTGCCGCTTAAAAATTACATCAGCATTCGGCTTTTAGGGATAACCAGTACTGTTGATACGAAAAGCTTTTTATGTTTGTTTAACATAAGTATAACATAAGTAATACAATAGGTGAGCGCATGGCAACTGAACTCGAAGTTAAAAAAATAGGCAATTCTCTTGGCATTATTTTGCCTGCAGAATTCGTTAAAAGCAAAAAGTTAAAGAAAAACGATAAGGTCCTCATCGAAATAGTCAAGGAGACTGACCTGAGGCCGCTTTTCGGAATGCTGAGGACAAGAGAGAGCGGGCAGCATTTCAAGGACATGGTGAGAAAAGGATGGGAACCGTGAGCATATTTTTTGATACCTACGCCTTTTTTGAGATTCTCAGGAACAATCCGTCATATAAAAGATTCTGGGGCTCGTTTTCCGTAGTAACAACACGCCTCAACCTTATGGAGCTGTACTACGGGCTGCTTAAGAACTACGATGCAAAAACAGCGGGCCACGTCTATAACTATCTCCTTCACGCTGCTGTGGATATCGACGATGCCGCAATTAAAGAGGCCATGCAATTCCGGTTTCAAAACAGAAAGAGAAAACTGTCATATGCCGACTGCATCGGTTACATCGTTGCAATGAGAAACAACATAAAATTCCTCACAGGAGACAAACAGTTCAAAAATTTCCCGAATGTAGAATTTGTTGTATAATCATCGGCAGACAGTTTTTGACAATTTTTCGCTTTAAAAACATTCCTGACGATATTCCTTAATACAAAAGAAATCAAGGGTATATATGACCACGACAATGGCGATCAAAAATGAAAGAAGAGAACTGCGTAATCCTGGACTTCCTCCCGAATGGGTACCCGGACAGGCGGCATGCGGAGCCGATAGCCCAGGCCGTGGGGGCTACGTTCTTCTCACTTCTCGAGCTTGTGCCCAGGGAAAACGTGACGCTGAGAACCGAGGAAGAGGCCTACATAGGCGAGGGCAAGCGCGACAAAATACGCTTCATAAGGGGCCAGCTGAGCTACAACGAGCTAACCAACATGGCCAGGACCATACTGCCCGAGGTTGTGGAGAATCTTGTCAAGAGGAATGAGCCGCGGTTTGTCGAGTTCTTCAACAAGGCGACAATCATCACGCCAAGAATGCACCAGTTCCAGCTCCTGCCGGGCGTGGGCAAGAAGCACCTTACCGACATCCTGGACGAGAGAAGAAAAAAGCCGTTCCAGAGCCTTGACGACCTCAGGAACCGCGTCAAGCTTTTCCCCGACCCCATGAAGACGGTTGTCAGGCGCATACTGGACGAGATAGAGCGCGACGAGAAGTACAGCCTCTTCGTGCAGAAGGGGAAGAGGAGAGAGTAATTTTCTGGTTAGCTTTATATTTGTTAAAGTCCAATAGAAATTGGTGAGAAAATGAACAAGCCATTAAAACCTTATTCCCATGGCGACGACATGTCGCTCCTTCTGAAGCTCAGTCCGTCTATAGAAAATGCACCATACATTTTTGGAATTGGACATTACCAAGCGAAAGGGTCATGCCACAGCCGCAGCGGAAGTAATTCTAAAAGCGAATGCAACAGCAGAAGTAAGGCTAGTTCTATGAGCACGTATAAAAAATGATTTAAATGCTTTAGTCTTATTCCATCATTATGGAAACGGGCAAATCACTTGAGATACTGGCAAAGATGGGTTTGTCAGAAGAGCCGCAGGAAATGGTAATGTTTACAGATGAGCCTAAAATAGCGGGCTATATAACTCTTCCTAGCGAAGCTGCATCTCAAAGGTTTAATTGCAAAGATGCCTATGGACAAGGATTCCATTTGGATAAAGATATAGCAAGGCTGAAGTCAGTTGCAGAATATTTTGAACGTTTATGTATATCCAATCCTCATCAAGAAGTTCTGACGGGAAAAGTTTGCGTCACTGATATTGATATGACATTATTCAATTGCTATTCTGGCAGTCAAGTAGAAAATCTACAAGACCACCTAAAAAGAATGCAGGATGAAAAGTACAGACTCTGGCCAGCATTTGATTATCTGGCGGATAGAGAAGTTATGCTACCTGCACAATTAATCTTCCTTTCTGATATATTTGATGACGAGTATTCAATCAGAAGAGAACAGATAACTACAGGCGCGGCTTTTGGCAGCATTGATAGCGGCCAAGCTACTGTGAACGGTCTTCTTGAAGCAGCGGAACGCGACGCCTGCATGATAGCTTATTTAACCAAGAGAAAAATGCCTCAAATAGTAAAGTTTTCTGATGCCATCCAGCAACTTTTGGAATATTTAAATCGTTACAGGCTTGAGACGCGTGTCTATGATGCCTCTACAGACTTAGGTGTCCCTACTACAATAGCCATTACAATTGACAGAACGGGCTTAGGGCCTGCTGTAAATATCGGATCAAGGTCGGATTTCGACTACGCAAATTCTGCATTGGGCTCCATACTAGAATCTATTCAATGCCGAAGGACGACTAGGTTTACTGTAGGGGTAAAAGACCGATTTACATTTCCAAGAGAAGATGAGGTTACTTCAATGGACAACCGCTATTTTTACTGGTATAATCATGAAAGGCTACAAGATCTTGATTTATGGACGAATGATGCACCAAAAATAGAATTTCAAGAAATTGCGCAGAATAAATCATCATTTCAACAGGCTGTTGATGCGATAAGAGCAAAAGGATACCATATATATACGACTAAAATAACAATTCCAGAGCTCCATGAGCGCGGATTTGAAGTAGTGAAAGTTCTGATACCAGAACTACATCCTCTTTACCTAGACGAAAGAGCAAAAGCACTTTACAGCGTCCATGCCGGCAGTATAGATGATGATCCATTGCTTAAGCCACATCCTTTTAGTTGAGTGATAAATATGCTTGATGACATTAAAAAATTCTATGAAAAAACAAAGCTGGATCAAGCGTATCCTGACGACACGAACGAACCTCCTATAACACATACCCATGTATTTCACAAATCCTACCCGCGCCTTCCTTCTATAGAATTGCCTCGTGTAGAACCTTTGTCCGAATTTGAGGCGTTGCTTCAGATGCGCGAGTCTTGCAGGAACTTTTCACCGGAATCCCTGCGTCTTGCCGATTTATCATACATTCTTAGTTCATGTAGGATTGTAGATAATTCAAGAGACCCAGAAAGACGAACTTACCCTTCTGCTGGTGCACGGTTTCCAATAGAGATTTATTTGGTATCCTTTAATATCGCCGGCCTAACCTCTGGCGCTTATCATTACAACATGCAAAATCAATCGCTAGAACTTCTCTGGGATAAAGATCTGCACGAATATGAAAAAGAAATAGTTTCTCCCTATCTATCCAATACTGCATTAGCACTGATATTCACTTCTGTAATTTCAAGAGCGGAAGTCAAGTATGGGGCAAAGGCATATCCTTATTCCCTTATAGAAGCAGGTCATATGGCCCAAAATGTACAGCTTGCATGCACAAAACGCAATTTAGGTTCCTGTCCCATAGGCGGCTTTATAAATAACAGAGTGTCACAAATTCTTGATGTCACAGAAGACGAAATCCCTATATATGTCATCGGAATCGGGAAAAGGTGTCCGAATGAAGAGATATAAAATCACATACGAAAATAAAAAAGCGGCCCAACTATACACTTTTCTCGACCTGCAGGGCAAAGACCCGGTTGATGACATTGCCAAGGAAATTCAATTCAACCCGGCAATCGGATATGCCGGCTTCAGGACAAGGGAAGGCCTCAAAAAATTCCTGGCCTGGTCGGTGAAAGGCCGCAAAGGTTCTGCGCCACGGCAGGCTGGCTTCAGGCACGGCACAGAGGAAAAAAGCGCAAGTGTAATCGCGGACGCAGTAAGGCGGTGCAGGAGGCTGGCGGCAACCAGAGGAACAACGAAGATTTTCCTACTACCCACCTTTGATCCTTTTGTCAGAAACCGGATGTCAGGCGTATCGGGTTACTGCGCATGGAAAAATGCAATCATGATTGGCATACACCCCGAAGCTCGCAGGTTGGAAAGAGCCTTGAGAGATACAGTCTGCCATGAATTTACACATTCTGCATGCCTTCAATACAATCAAAGAAAAACACTTCTCGATAGCATTGTTTTTGAGGGGCTGGCCGAGCACTTCAGGGAAAACGTGGTTGGCGGAGGTCGCTCTCCTTGGGTTTCGGCCTTAAATGAGGGAGAAACGAGACGGATGTTTAAGAGAATTAAAACTAAATTAAATTCAAAAAGCTACAAAATATACAAAGAGGTGTTTTTCGGGGATAAAACATACCCCTTGTGGTCTGGGTATTCCATAGGCTACCAGATAGTCAAAAAATACCTTTCTAAAATTGGGCACAGGGACTGGAATCAAATATTCAGGAAACACCCGAAAGAAATACTGAAAGAAAGCCGTTTTGTCTGAAAATCATTTCTTGAACCTGCCGATGATGTCGACGATCTGCTTTACTTCCTCTTTCTTGAGGTTTGTGCGCTCCTTTGAGAACAGCGCATCGACTTCCTCCTCGGTGTCGGGCATCATGTTCAGTATGAGTGCGATGTACCTCGGCTTCAGTATCGCTATCTTTCCAAGCTCCTCCGCGAGGTTCTTCAGCTGCGTCGGCGTGAGCTTCGCCACCTTGTCGAGATATTCGAGGCAGATCTTCTGGTCGTACACCAGGTCGCGCTCCTTCTTGCGCTCCTCGACTATGCGCTTCGCCTCGTGCATGCTTATGTCCTCTTCCATTATTATCTCCACTATGGTCATCCCCTAACCTTTCTTCGAGTCTTCAAAATGCGAAGCATTTTTGGATTTCAGAGAAACCCCGCTTCTCTGCAAATGTTCCGGCTTCAGGAACAGCATCTTCGACTTGTTCCCGTCGTTAACTGCGACACCGTAGGAAGAGCCGCGCTTCCCGACAACCCTTCCGGTCAGGCCCTGGAATCTCGGATGCGGCAGAGGACTGGACGGCAGGTAGTGTATGTGAACCACATCGCCGGCGTCGAATTTGGCAAGATAGCGGTTCAGGGTGGGCTTCTTCCTGACCTGCATCTTCATCCTGCAGCCGCGCATCTTCCCGTAGGATTTTCGCACCATAACAAATCCCTTTCTTTCCCAAAAGAAAGGCCTTCATAAACCCCAAAGAAAGGCAGACTTTTCTTATGAGAAATGCATTATTTTTATCTTCTGACTTACTTATTGGCAAAAGCTTAAAAGCGTTAGATCTACTCCTTAGCAGTGGATTGCAATAACATCCAGCTCTTTGCACCTGCATTCCATGCCGAGCAGCCCGGAGACGCTGGGCTCAGTCCTTCCGGAATCGCCGCTGACAAGCTCTTTAATATAGAGGCCTGCGTCGGAGCGCACTTCGAGAATGAATTTCCTGCTGCTCACTAATTTTGCCTTCAGGGACTTTATGTTTCTCTTCCTGTACCTGTCAGCGCGGCGGTGCAGCACGCGTTCCGGTGTCTTCTGGCTGATGAGCCTGAGACTGTAAAGCTTTTTCAGGTCGCTTTTTTTTACGGGCCTTTCGCACAGGACAACTACGCGGTAGGTCTTCTCTGCCCGCGCCTCTTTGATCTTTCTTACTTCTTGGATATCGGAGGCCCGCATGTTGCGCACCCGGACCTTCCCATCAATTTTCTTTGCGAGTTTTTTGATATCCAGCTTTCTTTTTCTCGGCGCCAAGATCTCGAGCACGAACGGCCGCCAGCCTAGGCAGCGGGCATCTATGTCCTCGCGTCCCATGCCGTGGAGCTTGTGCGATCTGCCTTTTGTCGCGCGCATGAAAGGCTTCGCTATGATCTGCTCGACGGAATTCCTGTACTTTCCCGACGGCCATCTGGTCTGCGGAATGCCGCGCACAAGCTTCTGGTACTCGCCGTAGATAAAGATGGGATTTATCTCCACGGAAACCTTTGCCGAGTTGAAATCTGCTATGATATTAACATCCGGCTTTTTGCCATCGAAGCGGACGCCAAGAGCTTTCTCAACCAGCTTGCCGAGCTCGCGGTTCAGCTCGGCCTTGAGCGGCTCGCAATAATCTATGCCCACGCGCTCCCAGAGCGCTTCCTCCTTTTCTATCAGGTCGAGGGAGAGCTTGGTTCCCATGAGAAACGTTGAAAACTCGTACTTCTTTGCCGCGGCCCTGATCTTGTCAACCCATTTTTTCAGACCAAGGAAAAGATCGCCGCAGACGCTGCATTTCTTTCCGGCAGGTATCGCGGCCTCGAGGCTGTGAAATCTCAGACCGTGAAAATTTGACATGTCGGTGTCCTTTGGAAGTTCCTCCCTGTCCAAAGACATGGCTGCAATGGTCCTGATCAATTTTCCCCTTTCTTCATTGCCGTAGCCCGACAGAAGCTGCGCGAACTGCCTGCCCAGGCAGTGGTCGCATACCGGCTTGTCCATGATCTTATGCGCCTTTTCGAGAACCATGGGAATAATTTGGGAAGAAGCTTTTTAAGCCAGTAAAAAGAAATCACGGAGCAATCACGCATGCAGCGCGATACAATGGGCGAAAAGCCTTTTATTCTTTACGCGTAACGAGACAGTATGAAATACGGAAAGATGCCGATTGCAGCACTTACCCTCTCATCAGCACTGTTTATGCTGGGCATGACCTGCCGCCCAGTCCCAAGACCGGATTATTTTTCTGTGCGTGCCGCCAATGGAGCAGCTGGCGCTGGCCAGGACAAGAAGAAAGAACTCGAGTATTTTCTTGCACTAGGCGGGAAGCGGATAAAAATGCCAGCCGCATATGCCGAGAACTGCGCAAGATGCCACGACGCCGACGGCTGCGGGCGCGGAATTGATGTGTACGACAACTCAGCGGAAAGGTTCACAGGCACTATGAGGCCGGCAGACCTGAGGCTTCCGGCATACAGCCAGGCAGATGACTCAAGGCAGCGCGTTTACAGCGCGATAGAGAACGGCGTTGGAGACATGCCGGCTTTCCCGGGTATTACAGAGAAGGAGAAGAAAGAAATATTCAGGTTCGTCAGAGAACTTGGAAGAATAAATGCCGAAGAGCTGCACAGGATGCCTGCACAGAAGAACAGGTGAGGCACGCGGCGCTGTGCGCTTAGTCCATTCCTCTCCTGTCAAGCTCGATATTGATGTACGAGATGCACTGCGATGCCAGATAGGAGCGCGGGCCGATGGATACGAGTTCATGATCAAAGCGCTTCACGAATTCCTCGTCCTTCGGCGGAAGGCCTATGTGGTCGCCGAGGACGAAGACCGGGTTCTCGTCTATTTCGACTTCCTTTATGTCATTCCCTTTCTCGTGAAGTATGTAGAATTTTCTTTTACCGGAAGCAAATGATTTTATGACATCCTGAAACGAGCGCTCAGCAACGAAAATCCCGGGATTTTCTCCCGTCCCTTCAATTACCTTCTTCACCCAGCCAGCTATATTCTTCTCGTCCGGGTTCACTTTCCTTATGTTATTGTCAAAAACAACAGTCTTTGGCGGGCTCGCTGCCCCCAGGACAGCATGGATGCGGGCCGGCCGGAGGCCGTGGGCCACCCAGACGGCAGAGTTGATGCACCTTGCTATCACATCCCAGCGGCCAAACGAAAGATTGTTCAGGTCTATCTTATCCGGGGACGTTCTGGACAGAAGGATAAAATCGCGCATGCCTGATAGATGAAACGCAAACGATAAAAAAGAAATAGCGGAGGTTGGAATTTCATTGAATAAGAGGCCTTATCCAAGTTTGAACCAACGGCCTTCGGGTTATGGGCCATCCGCATCTGCATCTTTTGATACAAATTCGACGAACACTCCAGGCTGTTCTACTCCGCTGTGCATTCAATCTAATTGCAAAACACTCTTAAATACGTATTCAGGAGAGAGGCACATTTCAATTCGACGGCCTATTTTTCATTACCAGCGGTGAATAATTATACTGCGCAAAATGCATATCTTTATTAGTTAATTTAAGAGTATAGTATGAAGTCAGATTATTGGACCAATAAATTAGCGGAGTGCGTCGGCTTATGGCTTGCAGAAGGCGATAATAAGACAGTAAGAGAAATAACTTTTACTAATAACTGCGAATCACTAATAAGGCTTTTTTACCAAGGTCTTTACCGAATGTTTCCAGACGGTAAATTCAGGCTTTATGTTTATACTCCAAACAAAAAAGAGAAATTACTAAAGTTAAGAAATTGCAGTATCAGAATTTATACAGATATAAGGGCAAATAAGCCATATTACATTTTAAGATACGCTAACACGACAAATGTAATAAAATGGAAAAGGACTGTATCTAGAATTATAAAGCAAAGAAAGTACTTCCCAGAAATTTTAAGAGGATTTTTTGCAGGCGAAGGAAATATAAAAACAGGGGCACATGCAAATAGAACAATAAGAACCGCTCAGAAGCAACAATTAGAACTTATAGATGATGTACTTTCTTATCTAAGAATACATTGAAAACACATGGCTTTAGCCGTGTGATGAAAACAATGTATTCTGGATCCCATCTTCTCGCAAACCACGGACTTTAGTCCGTGGTATAAAGAAGATGTGATCTTAGAATAACATACACTTTTTCTATTTCGGAACGTGCTTATGTAGTAACTGGCCATAATAATTGGGAGAAATTTTATAAATATAAAATTTATACTTTGCATCCAGAAAAAAAGATGTAATTTCTGGTGGCATGGAAATCGTATAAACAGATTCATTATCCTAATAATTTTATTCGCAATAATTTACTGCGGTATGTTTCAAAACCAAAGACGAGCAAGGAATTAGCGCAAATTTTTAATAGAAAGCAGGCTACATTACAAGAGGTATTAAGTATTTTAAAAGCAGAAAGAAAAATTATTAACTATAAGTGTAGAAGTAATGATTATTGGGTTAGATCAGATTCTAACACAATTATAATTTCGACACGAAAAGCAGAAATTTTGAATATTCTTAAAAGACCGCATAAAGTATCTGAGATATCTAAAAATTTGAAAGTAACTTGGAAACCAGTAAAAAGAAGGCTTGAAGAAATGCAAAGATTGGGATTGGTAAAAGAAAAGGATTATTTATGGATGCGAGTTCCTACAACTAAAGAGGTGGTAGCTCTGTGACATTAATTCTGGGTATAGACGAGGCCGGTAGAAAGTAAAATAATAATTTTACTTGCCGTTAGGACCCGTCTGCGGCCCCATGGTTCTGTGCGGCTACCTGATAGACGAGTCAAAGAAGGAGAAGCTTAGGAGCATGGGCGTGAAGGACTCGAAACTGCTGACAAGAAGAAAAAGGACTGAATTGTTCGGCAAGCTGAAAAGAATAGCCGACAGCTACGAAGTAATTAGAATAACGGCCCAGGAAATAGATTCGATGAGGACAATAATAAACCTGAATAAGATAGAGATAGAAAACATGTGCATTCTCATAAACAGGCTCAAGCCAGACGTAGCCATCATAGACGCGCCGGAGAAAAATACAGCAGCTTTCGCAAAAAAAATAAAGAGCAAACTGGACGTGCAGTGCAAGATTATTGCGGAAAACTTCGCGGACAAGAACCATCTCGAGGTCGGGGCTGCGTCGATCCTCGCCAAGGTCGTCAGGGACAGGGAGATAAGGAAGCTGCACAGCCGCTACGGAAACTTCGGCTCCGGCTATTCTTCCGATCCTGTAACTGTCGGCTTTTTAAAGAATTGGTTGAAGAAGAATAAAGACTTCCCCGACTTCATAAGGAAGTCCTGGATCACTGCGCAGCTCATGAAGGCGGAGCGGCAGCAGACGGATATAGGAAAATTCCTGTGAGTGATATGGCATATTTTGACACTGAGCTGAGGACAACTTTGATATTCACCATAGCAGCCATAGCAGTCGGATACATCTCTTTCCTGATCAACCACACAGCCGGTGCAGCGGCTTTTGCCATAGCCGTTTTCATAGCGATGTACCTCGTTATGAAGAAGGCGCTCAAGATAAAGGAAGACAAGAAGTGGTGGACGACCCAGGCGATAGTCTACTTCCTGCTCTGGCTGGTCGTCTGGACCGTTTTCTACAACTTCGTTCTGCTGTAGATGCTGACACATCCATCTTTTCCAGCTGGTAACCCTTAAAAGTTGAATGCTTCGGCATCTTCCAAAAGCAGTGCCAGGAATTCAGGCATATTTTTGCCAGCTTTTGCCAGCAGGCAACACGGCAGCAAAAATTCCGCAGAAGTTTGGCATTCGAGTTTTGGCGACGATCTTCCAGCTTAACTAGCTTAAATTAATAAGCTTGCAGACTAAGCAATAGATTATCATGCTCCGGACACATTACTCTTCGCAGGTCACAGAGAAGGACGACGGCAGAAAGGTAGCGGTGGCTGGCTGGGTGCAGAAGCTCCGCGATCTTGGAAAGATAAAATTCATCGTGCTGCGCGACCGCGACGGGGAGCTGCAGATAACAATCAAGGACTCCCCCGAACTGGCAAAAGTCTATGATAAACTCACACGCGAGAGCGTCATATCAGTTGCAGGAGCTGTAAAAAAGAACACGTCAGCCCCGTGGAACAGGGAGATAGTGCCGGAAAAAATAACAGTGCTCTCTCTTGCAGAAGTCCCGCTGCCGCTGGAAACGGACCCACACATACAGTCGGAGCTTGACACGAGGATCGACTTCCGCTACCTGGACATGAGAAAAAAAGAGGTATCCGCTATATTTAGGATAAAGGACATCATTTACAGAAGCTTCATCGATTACCTGGAGAAAGAAGGCTTCGTGCTTGCGCACACGCCATGCATAGTCGCCGCTGCGACGGAGGGCGGGACAAATCTATTTCCCATAGCGTATTTCGACAAGGAGGCGTTCCTCGGACAGAGCCCGCAGCTCTACAAGCAGATGCTCATGGCCTCCGGGCTGGACAAGGTCATGATAATAACGCCCGCATTCCGCGCGGAGGAGCACAACACCACCAGACACCTCAATGAGGTCATACAGCTGGACATAGAGTCTGCATTTGTCGAGGACGAGCAGGACGTGCTGAAATATGCGCAGGAAGTCGTGCACTACATCTACTCGCAGGTGAAGAAGAACTGCGAAGGGCAGCTCGAGGCGCTTGGGAGGAACCTTGTAATTCCGGCGCTCCCATTCAAGCAGCTAACATACGACGGGGCGCTGAAGCTGCTGAAAAGGGACGCGATAGAAATTCCATGGGGCGAGGATCTCTCGCCCGAGGCCGAGCGTGCGCTTTGCAGGCACCATAATCCCGTCATAATAACCAAATGGCCGACCGATGTCCGCGCATTCTATTCCATGCCCGAGCCGGGAAACGAGAAGATGTGCCGCGCTTACGACATGCTCATAGACGGCATGGAGGTGATGTCCGGCGCGCAGAGAATACATGATTATAATCAATTAATCAAAGAAATGAAACGGCGAAAAATGAATCCCAAGAATTTTGAATTCTACACGAACGCTTTCAAATTTGGAATGCCCAGCCACGCTGGCTGGTCCTTCGGGCTTGAGAGGCTGACTATGTTTATTTGCGGCCTGTCAAACATCAGAGAAGCCACCCTCTGGCCAAGAGACAGGACGAGGCTGACGCCCTGATTTATGCACTCAAATATAAGATTCAAACTCTTCTCTGGAAATTTTAAGGTCTTCAAAAATAATTTTCTTCAAAAGCCCGGTGCCAATTTCTTCATTCGGATGGTTGGGAATTGCAGTTGTTCTCCCATCCGGATGCTCAAAAATCATGTGTTTTCCAATTCTTATAAGCCGGAAGCCCATTTTATTCAGGATTTTACTCATTTCTCTTACTGTAAGAACCGGGAGCTTTGCAATATTCTACACCTCGATCTGCTGAAGCCCTATAAACTTTTCCTGAATTTTTATACCCTTTTTTGCTTCAAGGTATTCTACTATAAGCTCCTTTGTTCTTTGCATAAGTTCGTCCAGGCTTTTAGCCTGCGTGTGGCACCCAGGCAATCCCACCACTTCTGAAACAAACCAGCCTTCCTCATCCTGCTCTATCAGCACATTATAGACTTCTTTCATAGGTTTAATATCCTGTGCATATATTTAAAAATTCGTCAAATGAACAATCAGTTGACCGGTTCTCTGGCCAAGAGACAGGACAAGGCTGGCACCCTAGACTTTTTCAATTAGTGCTATATAAATGTAATTCTTGGAATCGATGAATTTCCTGACCCGCCAACCGGTATCTTTGAGTATTGCCTTCATCTCCTTTTTCGAAACAGCCAAATAGTTGAACCAGTCTCCTTTATACTTTCCAAACCGTATTCGCAGCCTCAGCTGACCGGGCATCCTGCCGCGTTTTCTATTCGACCTGTGGTACTTCAAATGGGCAGGATTATCTGTATCGTATGGGTCAAGGCTTTCTGCAATTATCAGAGCTTTCTTGGAAGTTATCTTATGCAATTTCCTCAACAAAGTCCGCGCTTTTTTGAAACTGCCGAAAAGGCCGAAATTGTTCCCGAACATGATCACAGTGTCAAACGAATGTGCTCCGAGCCGGTCTATATCATTTATAGGCATTATTTTTGCCTTCTTCAGGCCCCTCAGCCTGCAAACCTTTACCGCAAGCGGCGAATTGTCTATGCCAGTGACATCAAGGCCTCTCTTCTGCAGGTACAAGGAGACTCGTCCTGCCCCGCAGCCTATGTCCAATACCCTGCCTTTTGCGAATCTTACGGCCCTTTTTTGATAAGCTGGCCAGGATTTGTAACCGGCAAAATAAGATTTGGCTCCTCCAGACAGACTGACATACCCGTCATCGCGCTCCACTATCTCAAAACTTTCCTTGCCTTTAAAATGTGTCCATATCTCCTGCCCGTATGCGTCCTTTTCCGCTCTCATAACTATCCTTGATATTTGCTTCTATACTCAAAGACATTAGTTTTGTACGAATAATGTCTTTGGTATGCCCGGAAATCAAAGATCTCCGCATGCCAAAGTTGCGAAGCAACTTTCAGCATATCTGAATGACATTATAGTATGTTCAATAAATTATGTCATTCAGTATATATCAATCTTTAACCACGTCGACAACCTCAGGCTTGACAATTTCCTTCAGGTCTAGCGGGCTCATCCTCACAGTCATGGTGTGGAGCCCGACGTTGAAGTTCACGCGGCTGTTCCGCAGGATTGAGCGCTCCATGTAGGTTTTCAATTGCATGAGATTGCCGAAGGGATGGACTGAGCCGATCCGGCAGTGCGTCTTCCCGAAGACCTCGTCAGGCTTGGCCATGTGGATGTTCTTTTTGTTTGTTATGAGACGAAGCTTATCGACATCGACTTTCCTGTCGCCTGGAACAAGCACAAGAATAAAATCGTCATCAGTCATGAACACAAGCGATTTCACGCCTGAATGCAGAGGCTCCCCCCTTATCTTGGCCGCGTCCTCGCTCGTGTAGACGGGCTCGTGCTCGAAGACCTCGTAGCGCACCCCTGCGGAATCAAGAAGGCCCCTGATTGCGAAGAACTCCTCTTCCATTTCAAGACTCTTGTGCTAAAAGATTAAATTTGACGCAGCCGCCTGAATTTCGACGCGGCAAGGAACATGTCCCTGTTTTTTTCGTACAATTTTTTCTGTATTTCATTTGGCTGAATTTTGCTGCCCTTGCTGTCAAAAATTTCGAAAACGTCACTACATTCAGCCAGCAGGATTGCAAGATAACGGGGGTATGTATATATTCTAACCATGTCATATTCTTTTGCATTCGTTTCGACGTCCTTCTGGCTGCGGGCGTATACAATCCCCAAGCCACCAGAAACCAGCTTTTTGGCGTTCTCGGCCTCGAGAAATGGCACAAAAATTCCAAGGTCATATATCTCGATCTCGTCTTTCCAGTAGTGGATTTTCAGCCTTTTTCTTGTCTCGTCAGGAGGCAGGCTTACCTGCTGCGCTATGTAATTAATCCACGTAATTTCTCCTATGCGGCCCATGCTCAGAGTAACCAATTAAAATATTAAAAAACATTCGCGCAACCAAACAAGTTAAAAAATCAGCCTTTCCGAGGAAAATCAACTTTATATTGCCCGGGGCAGAAATACTATTACTTACCGGACGAGGGGAATAAATGCGCCTAGCTTTGGCCCTGTTTATAGCCACAACCGCACTAGTTCTGGCAATACCCGGAGTTCACGGGCTTCTCTTCGAGTGCTCAAACGGCCGGTGCGATCCGGCTTTCAGCAGGTCCACATGCAACCTTGACTGCTCGACAGACCTGGACGTATGCGGCGACGGCACCTGCACAGCCGGCGAAAGCCAGAATACCTGCCCTGATGACTGCACAGCCAGTGCCGGGACATGCCAGAGGGACAACCAGTGCTCAAACGACCTGACAAAAGTCAAAGTATACCAGGGCACCCTTGACCCCAGTACAGGAATATGCACGTTCCAGGTAGTGAACAGGATAAACTGCGGAACCACCCAGATCTCGTGCAGCGCGGACGGCACAAAAGTGGTGACAGCAATAACGGGCAAGTGCCAGGCCCTGCCGGGAGATGACAAGTGCAAGATAAAGAGCAGCACCGAGACGCTGTGCGCCAACGGCTGCGCAGTGATAAACGGCATTGCCCAGTGCAGCGCAGCGCCGCCGAACCCAGTCCCGACAAACCGCGCGCCCCTGCTCGCATCCGTCATGTTAACACCGTCCAGAGCAAAGACGGGCATTGACATCACAGTGAACTCGACATCCAACGACAGCGATGCCGCCGACAACATAGTGCTTCAGTGCGGCACAGCTGCGGGAACCGAGACAAGCTTCGAAAACAGCCTCAACTGCGCAGGCGCGCCCGCAAGGGTAAATGCCAGCTGCGTCTTCGCCGCGCCGGCAGGCAACGGCGATACGGCAATATACTGCAGGGCATTTGACACGAAAAACTTCTCGCAGCCCAGGCAGGCAACGCTCACACTGGACAACACGAAGCCGAGGTCCATAATCACGGGGCCGCCTGACGGCACGCCTGAGAAAAGGGATTTCACTGTCTTGGTTACGGACGTGGACAATGTGCCGAATGGCCTGGACAAATGCTTCTACAGGATCGAGGACAACGGGCACGACACGACATTCAGGGACACTCCAGGAGCTTTGGACGTCACAGCAGACAACCAGGAGAGCCTGCTCGCCGGGCCCGAGTGCTCTGATGTCACGTACAGGTTCAGCGTATCAAACGCCCCGGCTGACAGCACGGTGCAGATATTCCTAACGGACATAGACGGGGAAAGCCAGCGCGTCACGGGAACAGAGCTCAGGGAAATAACGAAATGCGACGGCAGCCCTGCGACCGCAAGCCCGCCGGTATCGGGCAGCTTCGCCGGCAGCCGCGGACAGTTCATACTCTCCTTCCAGACCGATGCCAGCGGCAGCGGCTCCGGGACAATAACAAGGTCGGCAGAAGCAGCGGACCATGGCGCGTACCTCTACGCCGCATTCGCGGGCACATCGTCAACGCCCGTTGGCAGGGACACGTTCTCGGTGCAGGACGAGGGCAGGGAGCTGCCAAACTTCTGGGCATCGCGCGCGTGCAACGCCGGCGTGCGCGTGAAAGTCGGGAAGCACTGCAGCACGCAGAGCACCCAGGCAACATGCAGGGTGTTTGCAAAGGCGAACGACACCGCAGGCAACGAGGGCGACCCGGCAAGCGCTTCTTATCCGATAGCATTTGTTTCCTCAAGAATAACGGCTCCGGCAGCAGGCAGCCTGCAGGGGACAAACTTCAGCATCACCGTGCAGGACGAAGACCTTTCCGGCTCGGGCCTCAAGAAATGCGAGTACAGGGTGAGCAGCAGGGCAAGCCAGACAGCGGCCTACCAGGAAACAATACCATGGACAGAGCGCGCGTGCAACGCTGACCAGCAGATTCCTGTGAAGACGGAGGGATGCAAGGACGCGGGAACAGACGCGTGCCAGGTGCAGGTTAGGGCCAAGAACAACAACAGCATTACAGGCCCTGTTGACGCAAGAACATTCTCCATAGATTTCAACAAGCCCATAACTGCAATAGACACGGCAATAACAGGATGGGTCAAGCAGAACTTCGAGGTAAGCTTCACGGACACGGATCCTTCCGGCGGAACGCTGCGCTGCGAATACAGGGTTCTCAGCGGCACGACGAACACAAAAGGCTGGACAGTGCGCCAGTGCAGCACGCCTGTCATAATTACAGTCGGCCAGACAGGCGACTGCAGGAACGAGGGCGCGGGGAAGTGCACGATATTTGCGCACTCCATCAAGGGCTCGCTGCAGAGCGACGACGTGAACCAGAGCTATAACATCCTCCTGACGCAGGTCACAGACGAGGACGGATTTTCCAGCGTGAGCACGGCTGCAACAATAACAGGCGTGCAGTTCACTGCCGTGTCCAGGACGGCAATAAGCCTGCCGATATTCAGGATATGCAGCGCAGGCGCGACAATAAATGACTGCGCCAATGCATTCAACCAGCAGAGACTGAACTGCGGGCTGGGCAAGGCATGCCTGTGCGGCTCGCTGACAGGATTCAGCTGCGACGTGACGTGCAGCGAGCGGATGCTTGGTTACTACGCGCTTGCAACGGGCGCGGACGGAACAACAATAGTAAGCCCCGCGAAGACCGTGACCTGCCTGAAGACTGCTGCGGGCGAGCTGGACGGCCTGATAGCGTACTTCCAGGCCCTTGATCTCCAGTTGACGGATCTCATAAACAGGAACGACTTCCTGTGCAGGACAGGCACGGACGAGGAGAAGCAGCTCTTTTGCCCGTTCTTAATAGCCCTGCAGCAGGCGCAGGCTCTTGACAGGGACCATACCGCATTCCTCAATTCAGTGAAAGCAAGCCCGACTCCGGGAAAATTACAGGAAGCGAGAACAAGAAGCGACACGGTCCGGCAGCAGATAATAGACCTCATGACGAACGGCCTTGTCACAACAGTGGACTTTAATGTTGCAGTGCCCGGCACCGCAAAGCTCAATTCGAATGTCTTAATATCTGTCACCCTTTCAAAGAACGGGAACCTCAACATTTTCGGCAAGGTTGAGTGCGCCGTAAGCAAGCCCACCGGCCCGCCGCAGCGCACGACTTCACAGTGCCTCAATACTGACGGCGGGAGCGCAAGCATAACATTTGCTGCAGACCAGCTCGGCCGCTCGAATGTGGAGTGCAGGCTGCTTGCATCTTTCAGGCCCGACTGCTCAACAAGCTTCGAGATGGGAAGAAAGAACGGCACTATCCAGGTTTCGAGGCTGATAAATTCAACAATAACAAGGATAGAAGCGCCTGCGTCGGCTGTGAAGAATTCCGCTGTGCAGGTGAATGTATTCGCGAAGAACCCCGACAGCGAGGATGCCTTTGGCTTTGCATCGTGCCGCGTGAGGGAACCCGGTGCAGCAGCAGGAGCGCCGAGAAAATCCTCGTGCCAGCTCATCCGCGGCGCCAACCAGGAGGAGACGCAGCTCGGGATCGGCTTCACTGTTCCCAAGGCCGGCAAGTGGACAGTAGATGGATGCATACTCAACATTTCAACGGACAATGACTGCTCTGGCTCGCAGACGCATGCAACTTCCACGGAGACGAAGGCATTCGAGGTTTTGCAGCCGACCACCCTGGTCATCACCCGGGTGAAGCTTCCGCTCAATCCGACAGTAAGCAGGGAAACGAATGCAACCGCGACTGTCGAGAACCCGCTCACGGACCGCTACGCAGTAATTTCATGCAACGCAGACACGCCAGACAGCACGCGCATAATCAGGTCGCAGTGCGAATTCCTGAACAGCGGGGAGCTCAGTGACGTGCAGATGAGATTCACGCCGGATGTCAAGGGCCTGTGGAACATTACTGCCTGCACAATTTCATCATCGAATGACGCGTGCGACACGGTCACGCCGCACCAGACAGTGAGCGATGTTGGCAACTTCACCGTGGTCGGCGGCAGGCAGCTGCTCATTGAGCAGGTCACGGCTCCGGCAAGCGCGAGAACTAATGCGGAAACTTCAGCAAGCGTACGCATAAACAACCCGACAGACAACGCGCGCTTCGGGAATGCCATGTGCACATTCCGCAGGCCGGACAACACAATAATTAGCAATTCCTCTCTAAGCTGCACACGATTCAATTCAGCTGAAACAAAGACGCTGACAGTCAATATTACTGCGGGCATAGCAGGCACTTGGACGCTGCAGAGCTGCAGGGTCAACGGATCGACGAACAGCAACTGCCTGTTGCCTGTAAAGGACGATGAGGCAATTCTGGCGCAGACATTCAGCGTCGCAGCGGAAAGCCTGCCTTCCATAGCTTCCGTGCAACCGCCGCTTGGCGTGCTGCTGAACACAGAGGGCATAACAGATGTAATAGTTGAAAACAACGGGACAGACAAATCAGGAAGTGCGACATGCAAATTCAGCGATCCCATCGGACAGATATCAACGAGTTCCTCTGCCTGCGTTCAACTGCCTGGAAATGCAGCGACAACAGCCATTCCAGTAACAAAATTGTTCAGCACAGCAGGACAGTGGACTGTCGTCTCATGCTCGCTTAATGCAGGCGCAGCACAGGACTGCAGCAACGCGGCAAAAACAGACGAGGAACAGGTAGGAAAGAATTTCAATGTTTCAATACCTAACAATCTCTTCATTACAAGAGCTGAGCTTCCGGCAAATATACTGAAAGGCAATATTGCGCAGATAAACATAAGCGTGCAGAACCCGCTTGCCGACAACCGCTTTGCGCTGGTGTCGTGCACAATCACGACTCCCGGCGGACAGAGGACTGCGTCCAACTGTACCGGAGTGCCTGCAAACTCGCAGAGGAAGGCGGAGCTCGATGTCGTTGCGGATGCGTTCGGAACATGGAACCTCTCCGCATGCTCCGTGAAATCCTCGCTGAACGCGCAGTGCACGGGCCCGACAGACCAGGACCAGAGATCAAACCTCGGGACGTTCGAGGTCATACGCGGGACCAGGCTTACGGCGGCGAACTTCGTCGTGCCGGCAAACGCCAACATTGGCGACCAAACACTTGTTTCGGCCGACATAAGCAATCCGTCGCAGTCCGACCTCTTTGCGACAATGAGATGCGATTTCCGCACGCCGCTCAACACAAGAATTACAAACAGCTCTGTGTGCGCAAGAGTAGCGGGAGAATCAGCATTCAATGCGAGGGTATTCGTCACTGCAGGCACAGCAGGCACGTGGAGCGTTGATTCCTGCAATGTGCTGGGAAGCTTCAACAGCGACTGCTCGGCTTCAGAAGTGCATTTCACAAAGAGCAGCGTGGGTCAGTTCACTGCCAGCTCAGGGCCCTCCCCGGAGAGGGACCTCAGCATAGTTTCCGCCCGGACTCTGGGAGACGTGCTGAGAGGGGAATTCGCGAAGGTCGAGGTCATTGCCAGGAACCCGGCAGACGCAAAGTTCGCGCTTGCCAGCTGCAGCTTCAGAACGCCCTCCAGCCAGCTGCGGACAGGAGACTCGCAGTGCCTGCGAGTAGACAAGAACATGCAGAGACAGCTTGTCGCGCAGCTGCGCACGGACCAGACGGGAGCGTGGAACGTGACATCCTGCACGCTGAAAGCTTCCGAGAACCCGGACTGCTCGCAGGCAGCAGCCAACGACAGCAGGAGCAACGTCGGGACATTTACCGTAGCACCGCCGACTGACTTAATAATTGCGCAGATCCTGCCAATGGACACGATTAACGATTCAGTGGAAGATGTAACAGTCAAGATAGAAAACCCGCTTACTGATAGCCGATTCGCCAAACTTAGCTGCATATTGAAGCGACCATCCGGCACTTCATTCACTGTGAGTTCGGGGTGCTCGCTTGTTTCCAGGGAAACGACAAAGGATGTCCTTGTTTCAGCGCCGGTGAATGAAATAGGCACATGGGAAGTTTCGAGGTGCTCCGTCTTCTCATCGACAAAGTCTGACTGCTCAACAGGGAGCATCACACACACGGCAAACGGCACAACATTTATCGTGTCCAGGCCTGACAGGATCGCATTCACTTCAGGGCTCTCCTTCCCAGCCAGCGTGCAGAACGGTTCTGTGATCACGATCAGCTCCAGCGCGAGAAATCCGTCAGCAAGCGACATCTTCGCTCGCATGAGGTGCATATTCATACCGCCGACCGCGCAGGCGCAGAACATCGTGGCAAACAGCTCGTGTTTCGTGATACCCGGAGAGACAGCGGCTGCCGTCTCCGTGGGCCTGCTAGCAAACTTCGTCGGCCAGTGGACACTTGTGTCATGCTCCATGCTGGGCGCATCGGACAGCCAGTGCTCGGACCAGTTTGTCCACGCAACAAACTCGTCAGGCGGGCAGTTCACTTCAGTGGGCGCGCAGATAAACAACCTCTCGATAATAAGCAGTTCTGTATCGTCAACGGCTGTCCGCGGCGGGACTGCCGACATCAGGTTTGTCGTAGCGAACCCGAACGACTTCCCGCAGAACACTAACATGCGCTGCACCATCAGGAGCCCGTCGAATGCCGAGGAGAACCGCACCTCGGAGTGCAGGCCGGTGAACACCACGGGGACGCAGGAACTTCTCTTATCGAGAACTGTTGACGAACTTGGAACCTGGAACGTGACATCATGCGCCGTGTTCGCTTCCGCTTCTGGGACTTGCTCCAACCCCATCGTGCAGAACAGCAGCCAGAATGTCGGCGCATTCGAGGTGGTGCCCCCGACAAACATCATAATCAAGAAAGCGTTCGGCAACCCGGCGCTAAACTCGAGCTTCACAAACATAACTGCGGTGGCCGAGAACCCGCTGGCAGCAAGGAAATTCGTCCTTGTCAGCTGCGACGTGAGGTCGCCAAGCGGCAGGAACATCAGCAGGAACTCGTGCACCGGCATAAATGCGAACGAGGTGCGCTCCGTGAACTTCCCGGTATTCGTCGACGAGATCGGGACGTGGGCAATAACACGGTGCAGCCTCAACGCATCGAACAGCTTCGACTGCTCTGCATCCGAGTCGCACAGCAACGCAACCGGCGGAACATTTGCTGTTGTAAGGCGAACCAACATCACATTTGACAGCGTATCGCTCCCGCAGACGCGGGCCTTCATAAACACAAGCATAGAGGTCAGGTCGCTTGTCAGGAACCCGTCGGAAACGGACCTGTTCGGCAATGTCGCGTGCAAGTTCCGCATCGGCTCGAGCACGAGGCAGAACACGTCGGCATGCACGCTCTTCCGCGCCGGGACAGTCACGGAAAAGAGCGTCGCGTTTGCCGCGGACCTGCTGGGCACGTGGAACGCGGAGAACTGCACCGTGTCGGCGTCGCTGAGCAGCGACTGCAGCCAGGCAGAGACGCATGACACGGCAACGAACATCGGGTCTGTGAACGTGACCATACCGCCGGACCTTGCCATAGTGGACATCCAGGTGCCCGAAGGGATAGCGAAGAACCACACAGGTTTCGCAAACCTCGCGATAAGGAACGACGGGATACTTACTTTCGCGGTAGGCACATGCAGCTTCACCAGCACTGCAAAGACCGTGACCAACAGGAGCTCGTGCCAGGCAATTGAGCCCGGCAGCGAGACGCTCGACGTCCCGGTATTTGTCGACAGGCTTGGCAACTGGACTGTGTCGCAATGCTCTGTCAGCAGCTCTTCCGACAGCAGCTGCGCATCGCTCCGCCTGCACAACACATCGAACATAACAAGGAACTTCAACGGCACAGGGAAGACGCTGGAGATCGAGGAGGTGCTCAGGCCGCAAGATGACATCAGGGTCGGCGACCGCGTCGAGGTCATAGTGAGGGTGAGGAACGTCGACGACACCCAGCACAAGGGATTCGTGAACTGCACGCTGAGGCAGCCGAACAACCGCACGCTGGAGATCACGTCGTCTGTCCAGACGATACCGTCGAACGACACGAGGCTGTTCAGGCCGTCTTTCATCGCAGAGCTCTCCGGGCAGTGGAGACTTCAGTCATGCATAGTCTACAGGACAGAGAGTCCCGCTTTCCGCGAGGACGAGTTCCGCGTGGACGAGATATTCAACGTGTTTCTCAACGGCCCGCCAAGCGGGGGCGGCGGGGTCTGCTCCGTGAATTCAGAGTGCCCGGGCACTGACCTGAAGTGCTACTGCTCGGGAGGCGACTGCAGGGCATGCCCTGTCGGGACAATGTGCAGGAGCAACAGGTGCGAGAACATAGCAACCTCCCAATGCACATTCGACTCGGACTGCCCCGCAGGACTCAAGTGCGAGCGCGGGACATGCCTGGAGAGCAGGCTGCAATGCACATTCGACTCGGACTGCCCGCTTGGATTCCAGTGCAGCCGCGGGAGTTGCGCCGAGAAGGCCCCGCAGTGCACGAGGGACGACCAGTGCCTGCCCGGATACAGGTGCACAAACCAGCAGTGCACGCAGCAGCAAGAGGGCGGGACAAACATTATAGTAACCCTGATACTAATAGTCATAGTCGCCCTGATAATCGCGGTGGCTTTGTTCGTTGTGGTGAGAAGGAAGGTCTCGAACAAGGACATCTTCGAGGAAATAGAGAGGGCAAAAAAAGGTGGATGAAAATGGAAAAAGGCATCACGCTTCCTGTAAACGCCGTGGTTATCATAGTGCTGGCTGCGCTCGTTTTCGGGGCAGTCGCGCTGCTCTTCACCTCAACAGGCGGGCAGCAGATTTCCAAGGCCGACGCAGAGCGAATCTTTTTCGCCAAGTGCCAGAGCTACTGCGACAAGATAAGCAGCGGGAACAACTACAGGCTCGCGGCAGCGCTGAAAGAGACAGACCCGGAATTCTTCCAGTCCTGCACGGTCAAGGGAATACAGTGGAAGGACGCAAACGGCGAGATACCCGCCCGCTGCCTGGCAGCGTGCCCGTGCGACCTCTCGACCACTGCCGGGGAGACCAACGCGGACAACGCGTGCGTACTCGGCTGCCTGAATAACTATCCCGCAGGCTCCGCGGACGGAGAGGCGTGCATAAGGGGATGCGGATAAATGCCGGGAAGATTCAGGAACGCACTTGTTGTCATCGATGTCCAGAACTACTTCGTAAACAAGAATACGGCACAGCTGCCGCACAGAATAGCCGAGACCATAGACAAGAGCAAGTTTGATTTTGTCCTGTTCACCAAATTCGTCAACAGGGAGAACTCTAATTTTTTCCGGAAACTCAAGTGGAAAAAATGCACCGCCCCGCCTGATACTGACATACACAAGTTGCTTTCCAGGTTTGCATCCAAAAAGAACGCCTTTGAAAAATCCACTTATTCGGCATTCAAATCAAAGAAATTCACCGGGTTCCTAAGAAAGCACAGAATCAGGAAAATATTTCTATGCGGCATCGACATAGACGGCTGCGTCCTGGCATCCGCATACGACGGCTTCGACTCAGGATATGACATTGAAATATTGGAAGATCTGTCTTCCAGCCATTACGGCAAAGATATGGCAGGAGCCGCGCTTAAGATAATCAGGAAGAATTTGCCAATTACGGAAAAATCACGAAACGAAACGCTTATTAAGGGAGAGGAACAATAATCTACCATTGGTGGTGATCTGATGGCGAAAAGAAAAACGAGGCCGCGTGCGAGAGCGAGGGCGAGAAGCGCCAGGAGGCCGGCGAAATCCGTGCTGACGAGGGAACAGCTTTTCCTGAACCAGCACGACGAGGAGAAGGTGCTGCTGTTCACGACAGGAATAGTACTCGGCGTGGGGCTCGCGGCGTCGCTGCTCGACAAGTTCATTTACGGCGGCCTTGTTGCACTTGTAATCGCCCTTGTGCTGATATTCATAGAGAGCAACCAGAGGTTCCATTGGCAATAGAGGGCAGGCTTTAGTCAGCTATGCAGACAAATGAACAGGCGCATGGAATCCTTACACAGATGATTTTTTCCAGCATCCACACTAAACATCCACACTATACTCAAAGACATTAATTTTTGTACAAATAATGTCTTTGGTATATCTGAATGACATCATAGTATGTTCAATAA
>CAYJRV010000012.1:0-23850 GCA_964372695.1 uncultured archaeon
CGCAAACAATAAAAATTTGGACATAAATAGCCATTCAGGTTTTAGAGATAACCCGTTACAGGCGGATTTTATCATAGGAGTGAATCCACAAAAGATTCCGTACATGTTTCTTTTGTGGTTCGCTGTATGTAAACCCGGTTATAATACCGGATTATTTACCGGGTTTAGAATAAAACACGCTTAAACGCTTTTCTGACAATGCTTTCCCATGTTGCTAAAGATACTGGGCATCGTGGACATAATAAGCGCGCTGATAATAATATTCAATGTCTACAACATACACTGGATAATCACATGGACGCATGCAATAGTTCTTCTGGCTAAGGGCGGACCAAGCCTGATAACAGACGCGCCTGGAATTGTTTACGGGCTGACTGACATATTGGCTGCCCTGTTCATAATCTTCGCCGTTCCGGACCTGCTGCCAATAAAAATAATACTGTTCCTCATACTTGTCGGAAAGGGGGCTTTCAGCCTGATCTAACAGAATACTCAGAATATGTCGAACTTCTTCGTGTCCTCGAGGCCTTTCTCTGTTATCCTGAACTCGACAGACTTGCCTTCTGCGATGGAACGGTGCTTCCTCACGATGGCAACGCGGTGATTATCCTTTTCCAACCTCCTGAGCTCTATCAATGTCTTGGACCAGTAGCGGGCTATTGTCCGCGATGTTAACTCGACCTTGTCGTCTTTTGTATAAATCTGGTTTGTTACCAGGACAGGGATGCCGAATTTGCGCGATATCCTTGAGAGTATAGAGTACTGGGTCGCAAGCTGCTTATTCACAAAAGAAAAGTTTGACTCGTCCATGCTCAGCCTGTAGAGCGCAACAAGGGAGTCGACTACGATGAGCGATATTTTTTCCTTCTCAACCAGTTTTTCAAGTTCCTGGACACTCTTGTGCTGCTCTTCCCAATCATGGACTTTCAAGAGAAAGGTATTTTTCAGCTCTTTCTGCGTCCCGCCGAGCTGGTGAAAGCGCTCCAGGGAGAAGGACCCTTCCGTATCGAGATAGACGGCTTTCCGCGATTTCACGACGCCAAGCAGCGTGCACAACGCGACGTTCGTCTTTCCGCAGCCTGGCGGCCCGTACACATTTGTTATGGCATCTAGCTCCAGGCCGCCGTTCAGTATCTTGTCGAGCGGCGTGTTGGTGGGCAGCCGTGACGCGTTTTCCATAATAATGCTATCTTTGGAGACTTTTTAGAGTTATCTGCCAGTTAAAACTGGGTCATTGGAAAAATCCCAACGATAAAGATTCTACTGTTTCCTGCCTACTAGCTCCACTCAACCAAACCGCTCAGAATTAACCGCGCACTTCCGGAAATTATGCCCCGTCCGGCTTTTCCGGGTTACCTAAAACTGAACTACAAAAAAACGGCTTTGTCATTGATGGCAACATGAAAAAGCATAAAACCTCTCCGGAGAAGAAAAAAGAATGAAGTGTGACACAGGCAACTGCAAAGAAGAAGCCGTGACCAATATGCTGATACGGGATTATGTAAACACGCCCATAATAGTCATCAGGGTATGCAGGGAGCATCTGCAGAAGCTGTACGACAGCAAGTTCTTCGAGGGCGAGCTGCTGAAGCAGCAGAGGGAAGAAGCGGAGAAGATCCTAGCAGAAGACAAGAAAGTCTGATTTGTGCCACCGGCCGAGAATGCAACAATGCACCACCCTGCAACCCTTAAATACTTTTAGCATCACTAGATACACTAAACTTTGGGCTGGACAGAAAAGAAGGTGGCGTCAGAAAAGTGATGTTGCATGAGGATCGAGATAAGGCGGCCTGGGGATGAGATACCAGTCGTCATCATCACGTTCCACACTAGGAACGACCGCTTCGATTCAGAGTATGAGAAGAGTAAGTTTTTTCGCGAACTGCACGGGTGGAAGCAAACTGTGCCGCGAAACGGCAAACGCTACGTGTACATAAGGAAGGGCGTGCTGGGAGACGTGCCGCACATCAAGGTCGCGGAATCGACATTCATAGTGCCCAGCAACGAGGTGCAGGCAATAAAGCAGTACATGGAAGGATGGGCGGACAAGGTGGAGTTCGAGATGCTGAATATGATGATGCGCCAGAGGGAATTCATGCGCAGGCTGGCGGAGGATGGTTTCAGGCGATAAAACCGGCAAGAATGAATCCTATAAATATTGGAACTAAGATAAAGCAGTATAGAGAAATCGGTACAAAATCAGGTGCGTGATAATTATGGCAGAAGAAAATGACATAAAGCTCCGCGTAGGCGAGCTGACGGAAAGGAACGACTTTGGCCGCGGGATAGCCCGCATATCTGCCAAGGACATGAAGCAGATCGGCGTTTCCGAGGGCGACGTGGTCGAGATAGATGCCAAAAGAAAAACCACGGCAGTCGTGGTCAGGGCATACCCCGTGGATGTCGGCCTCGACGTAGTGCGCATGGACGGCCTTTGCAGGAGGAACTGCGGCGCAGGCATAGGCGAGATAGTGAAGATGAGGAAGGCAGATGTCAAGGAGGCCAAGGCCGTGACCATAGCACCGGCACGCAAGGGTATAATTATTCACATGGGAAACAACCTGCTGAAGCACAACATGCTCATGCGCCCCGTAGTCACGGGAGACATAGTTATACCGAACCCGATAGTGCAGGACAGGCGGTCTCAGACCACGCTGTTCGAGCAGTTCTTCGGGATGGATTTTGGGGACTTCCTGTTCACGCCTTTTGGCGAGGAAAAGTTCGTTGTAGTAAGCACGGACCCGAAAGGCATTGTGAGAATAACGAGGGCCACCGATGTCGAGCTGCTGCCGCAGGCGACCAAGCCCATGGAAGAAGACAAGATACCCGAAGTCACCTACGAGGATCTCGGCGGGCTGCACGAGGAAATAAAGAAAGTGCGGGAGATGATAGAGCTCCCGCTGAAGCACCCGGAGGTGTTCGAGAGGCTGGGCATTGAGCCTCCCAAGGGCATACTTTTGCACGGGCCGCCTGGCACCGGAAAGACCCTGCTCGCCAAGGCCGTGGCAAACGAGAGCGGAGCCAAGTTCTTCGTGATCAACGGGCCCGAGGTGATGTCAAAATTTTACGGAGAGTCGGAAGAAAACCTCAGGAAGGTGTTCGAGCAGGCGGAGAAGAGCGCGCCTTCCATAGTTTTCATAGACGAGATAGATTCCATTGCGCCGAAGCGGGAGGAAGTGAAGGGCGAGGTCGAGAAGCGCGTCGTTTCGCAGCTGCTTACGCTGCTGGACGGGCTGAAGGCCCGCGGGAAGGTAATAATCATAGGCGCGACAAACATACCGAATTCGCTGGATCCGGCCCTTCGCAGGCCCGGGCGCTTTGACAGGGAGATAGAGCTCGGCGTGCCGAACAAGGACGGCCGGAAAGAAATCCTGCAGATACACACGCGCGGCATGCCGCTGGACAAAAGAGTGGACATAGACAAGATAGCGGAGATCACGTACGGCTACGTGGGTGCAGACATATCGGCGCTCAGCAAGGAGGCTGCTATGTACGCCCTAAGGAGGATATTGCCCAGCCTGAGCGAGATAAAGGAGGACAAGCCCATACCCACGGAGATACTCAAGAAGCTCATAGTCACGAAGGATGACTTCGATCACGCGCTGAAGATAGTCGAGCCGTCTGCCATGCGGGAAGTCCTGATCGAGATACCCAATGTCAAGTGGGAGGACATAGGCGGGCTTGCAGATGTGAAAAGACAGCTGAAGGAGACAATAGAGTGGCCGCTGAAATATCCGGACGCTTTCAAGAGGCTGGGAATAAAGCCGCCTACCGGCATCGTGCTCTACGGGCCGCCTGGATGCGGGAAGACATTGCTCGCCAAGGCCGTGGCAAACGAGAGCAACTCGAATTTCATCGCGATAAAGGGACCGGAACTGCTCTCCATGTGGGTCGGCGAGAGCGAGCGCCATATCAGGGACATATTCCGCAGGGCAAAACAGGTTGCGCCATGCATCATATTTTTCGATGAGATAGATGCTCTTGTACCCAGAAGGGGAATGAACCAGAACGACCAGGTTTCGGAGCGCGTCGTCTCGCAGCTGCTCGGCGAAATTTCCGGACTTGAGGACCTGTTGGACATCGTAGTCATAGCCGCGACAAACAGGCCGGACATGATGGACCCGGCCTTGCTAAGGCCGGGCCGCTTTGACAGACAGGTACTTGTCACGACACCGGACGAGGAGGCGAGGCTTGCAATACTGAAAGTCCACACGAAGGACATGCCTTTAGGCGAGGACGTGAACCTCAGGCAGATCGCCTCAGAAACGCCCGGTTACTCAGGCGCAGACCTGGGAGGCATTGTGACAGAGGCGGGGCTTAATGCCATGAGAAAGGACATCGCATCGGAAAAGGTCACTGCCAAGGATTTCGCACAGGCCCTGAAAAACATCAAACCGTCGGTCACGCAGGAAATGAACGAATTCTACGCCGGCGTGATGAAGAAAAAGAAAGCACAGATAATGGAAGACGAGGTATCGATATATACGGGATGATTGCTATGTTGATGAAATGCATGGTGTGCGAAGTGCCAACAATAATGACCACAAGGCGCGGCGGGATGGAAGCCGCTTTCTGCCCGTGGCACATGCCGCTCCAGACGGAAAACAGAAGAATCGTTGTGTCGATGACAACAAGCTACTTCTGAATTACGCTGGAATTACGAAACGACTTGGAAAAGACTAGGCATAAAGCGGAACAGGCAAAATACGTATCCAAGAATGCACTGGAAACACGCGGCTTTAGCCGCGTGATGCGGCAAAAAGCAGGGCTTTTTGCGCACGCAAAGAATCCCCGGTTCTCTGCCGCGGAATCAATGCTCCCGGAAAGCGGAGCCTTCCGGAACCCCGATGCTTCGAAGAAACACCTTCCAATGTATTCAGGGTCCCATCTTCCCGCAAACCGCAGGCTTTAGCCCGCGGTGTAAAGAAGATGTGATAGAATCGCAATACGATATAGCACGGTAACTTTCTGATCTATTCGTGATACTTTTTCCAGATCTCGACGAACTTGACGAAGTTGTCCAGTATCTTCAGGCCGTCGCCCCCAAGCTCGGGGTTGAAGTGGACTCCGAAGAACGGGCTCTCCATGTGGCCTATTACCTCGAAGTCGTATTTCTGCGAGGAGGCGAAGACGTCGAAGCTCTCTGGCAGATCGTCTATGCCCTGCTGGCAGCTGTTCACAGCAGAAAAAACTTTCTTCATGTCCAGCACAAGCGGGGACGGCCGCTCGATCTTGACATTTACCTGTTTCTCAAATTTTGCAGCTACAGGCTTTGCACCGAATGCCGATGCGAGAAAGACAGAGCCCGTTCCCACCGCTAGAATGGGTTTAGCACACTTCCTTATGAGTTCGACACAGGCTTTCTGGTTCTTCACGTCGCCGTCGGAGAGGATGTAGGCAGACGCCTTGGACTTCCCCGCTTCCGCGGGCTTCACAACCTGCCTGCCCGCCCTGACGAAACGCGCAATTTCATCCGCGCCTTTTCCATTGTCCACGATAACCAGCATAATTATCTACTTTCAATAAAACCTTTTAAACCTGTATTTAAGTTTTTCCTTGCCCGCATCTATTTTGTGAACACTTCCGGCTTCTCGCCGACTATGATGCTGTGCTCAGCCTGCGACACCAGAGCACCGCTGACCTCGCGCAGGGTCGGGTATTCGTACAACAGCTCCCTTTCCCTAAGCTCACGCAGCGCCATCCTGAGCTTGAAGAGCGACTCGACGGGTATCCAACGCTCGGAGAAGGGAAGACCATTGATCTCCGCTGCAAATACAATAATTTTCCTCGCTTCCGGATTCCTGACAGGCTTTGCCCGGTCAATGCGAAATATGCCGATCGGCTCAGAATCCTTTACCCTGCCGGCGCCTGAAGTGGCAAAGGGCTCTATGGCTATGGTCTGGCCTTCCTTGAGAATGTAATTGCTGCTAAACTTCACATTCGGGACGGAAGGCGCATCGTGCAGCCAGTACTGCCCGAGGCCGTGGCCTGTCAGGTTGGAGACAGGACTGAAGCCAAATTCCTTTATGGTGTCCTCTATGGCAGCAGAGACATTGCTGAGCAAATTTCCAGTAAAGCACTGCTCTATGGCAGCCGCAAGCGCGGCCTCACTCGCTTCGACGAGCTTCCCGTGCTCGTCGTTGAAGGCTATAGTGCAGGCCGTGTCGGCGACGTATCCGTTTATGTGGGCGCCGATGTCGACCTTCAGCAAAGCGCCTTCCGGAATCCTGGACTGGTCGCCTTTCCCGGGGGAGAAGTGAGCGGCTATGTCGTTTGCAGAGAGACAGGCCGGGAAGCCGGGAAGCGCACCCTTCTCTCTTGTTAGACTCTCGATACGCTCAGCAACTTCTGAAAAAAGCATGCCCTCCTTGATGAACTTTCTGCTTTCCTCGCGGACCTCGGCAATGATTTTTCCTGCCCTGCGGAAGCTGTCAAGGCGCTCGTCGTCTGTCATGAAGAACTAATTTGATAATAAGCTTAAATCGTTTTTAGGAATAGCTTTTCCATGGGGAATATCTATAGAAGATTGGTGAGGCCGGCAGCGTTCCTCTTCGATGCAGAGACAACGCATAAACTGGCTCTTGCAGTCGGCGAGGCAGCAGGAAGAAGCCGGTTACTCGGCGGGATTGCCGGTCGGCTTTATAACCAGGACTCCGGCATGTCAGTGGTTGTAGGCAGCATAACCTATCCGGGAGTTGCAGGCCTGGCAGCCGGCTACGACAAATACGGGCAGTTTATAGGCATCGCTCCACGACTAGGGGCCTCCCACGAAGAGCTTGGCACCATTACGCCATATGAGAGGGACGGTAAGCCCAAGCCCAGGCTTTTCAGACTGCCCAGGGACTACGCCCTTATCAACAGGATAGGACTGAATAATTTCGGGGCTGTCAAAACAGCCGAGCTGGTTGAAGGAAGGGAATTTTCCATACCGCTCGACATAAGCTTCGATCCCAATATGTTTTTCATAGAGGATACGGAGCCGGACGAAGAAACAAGAAACGCAATTTTAGGAGCAAGGGAAAAGCTATGGAGAGTCTCTTACGCCAAGAAACTGAACATAAGCTGCCCGAATACAGGGGATGGGAAGGCATTTGAGCTGCCTTACAAGCTTCACGAACTTCTTTACCGCACAGATGAGGTATACGAAAGAATTCCGAGGGATGTTTATGTCAAATTCTCCCACGACCTTTCCGACGACCAGCTGGGAGAACTCATAGACGTCTGCTGGCATCACCAAGTTACCGGATTCGTGATAGGCAACACGTCCAACAGCCGCGAAGGACTCAAGACCCCTGGAAGAACGCTGGCGAAAATAGGCGCGGGCGGCCTGAGCGGACTTCCTCTGGTCGAAAGAAAGCTGGAAATGATAAGGTTTGCTAGGGAGAAAACAGGCGGCGCAAAAATCATACAGGGCGCTGGCGGGATCGGGTGCAACCCGGCCACCACGCCAGCTTACGACACCTACATGTACTTCTTGAATGGCGCTCACGTAGTCCAGGTGCTTACCGGAATACCTTACAGAGGGTTTGGCATATTTAATGAGATACATGAGGAATTGCCGCGTTTTCTTAAAAGTTACAGCAGCATGGAAGATTTTCTAGCAAGGCGTGGCTGATCACTTGAGCATCTTCAGCATCTTCTCCAGTGGCCATGCGTTAATTATGTCCTTGCGCTCGGCCCAGCCGCGGCGCGCCTGGGCGATGCCTATTTGCAGCGAGGCGAAGTGATTTGGCGAGTGGGCGTCAGAGTCAATGGAGAGCTTCACGCCAGCCTTGACAGCCATGCGTATGTGCTCGTCCTTCAGGTCGAGGCGCTCGAGTGAGTTAATCTCGAGGACAGTTCCGGTCGCCTTTGCAACATCCATGATATTTTCCATGTCAACGTCATAGGGCTCGCGCTTCTTCAGGATGCGTCCTGTCGGATGGAACAATATGTCGACGTTCGGGTTTTCCATTGCACGCACTATGCGCTTTGTCATTTCGGCACGCGGAAGATTGAAGTTAGAGTGGACAGAGGCGCCAACAGCATCCAGATCTTTCAAGGTGCTGTCTGCTATGTCGAGAGAACCGTCCTTCAGTATGTTGACCTCGGCCCCTTTGAGTATGCGGAAGCTGCCAAGCTTTTTGTTGAGCTTGTCTATCTCCACACCCTGCTTCTTCAGGCCCTTCTCATCGAGGCCGCCTGTCATGGCAAGAGATTTCGTGTGGTCGGTCACTGCAATATACTCAAGGCCGTGGCCCTTCGCGGCAAGTGCCATTGCTTCGATGGAGTCTGAGCCGTCTGTCCAGTTTGTCTGGACCTGGAGGTCGCCAAGCAGATCTTGATACCCAATTAATTTTGGCAGCCTGTTCTTCCTGGAGGCTTCGATTTCTCCAGAGTTCTCGCGAAGCTCCGGTTCAATGTAATGTAACCCAAGGATTTTGTAGACATTTTCCTCTGATTCTCCTGCTACTTGCTTGCTTCCGCGGAAGACGCCGTACTCGTTGAGCTTGAGCCCTTTTTTGATCGCGATCTTCCTCAGCGCCACGTTGTGGTCCTTGCTGCCCGTGAAATAGTTAAGGGCCGCGCCGAAGCTTTTTGCCTCTACAACACGGAGGTCGGCGTCTATGCCCGCCTTGAGGCGCACTGTGGATTTTGTGTTCCCCTTTCCGTATACAGCGGCCACAGATTCCATGGATGTGAAAGCTTCCATGACTTTCTTGGCACGCCTAGAAACTACAAGTATGTCTATATCACCTACAGTTTCTTTCCTTCTCCTGTAAGAGCCTGCCACGACAAGCTTCTCAACTTCCTTCATCGATTTCACACGGGTTTCTATCTCCCCGACAAGAGGCCCCACCTCAAAAAGAGTGAAGCGGCCGCCGCTCTTCTTCACGAACTCTATGCCTTTGAGAATGTTCTGCTCGGTCTTCTCGCCGAAGCCTTCCAGGACACGGATCTTCCCGGACTTTGCCGCCTTTTCCAGATCTTTTATGTCTTTTATTTTGAGCTTCCTGTAGAGTACCTTTATCTTCTTGGGGCCGAGGCCCTCTATCCTCGAAAGTGACGAGACATCTACAGGAATTTTTTCCCTCAGCTTCTGGTAGAACTCGATTTTCCCGCTTTTCAGGTATTCCTCTATTTTTTCAGCAAGGCCCTTGCCAATACCGGGCAGTTTCTGCAGGGCATCGACCCCACCTTTCCTATAAATCTCCTCGACATCCTCGGCCATTCCTCCGACTGTCGCTGCGGCATTCTCGTAGGCCCGGACCTTGAAGACAATCTCATCATTCATCTCAAGGTAAGTTGCTATTTCCTCGAAGATCCTGGCAATTTCCTGGTTCTTCATCAATAGAATTTGGTGGTAGAGTTAATAAATAAGCTACCTTTTGGAGGAGGGCGCTATAAAATAAACTTTCCATAGAAGCCCTCCGGATTTTTCTTTTCCAACTCCTAAAACCTTATAGGAGTATTTTTTTATTAGTTTTCTAAGGCTCTTTTCGTCAGCCACAGAGCCACTTGGAATAATCACTTTCCCGTTAGGCTGAAGATGACTTTTTGCCCCCTTAAGAAACTTTCTATGAAGCTTGTAATTTTTGTCGAAGAGTAAATGACTTATTCCGTTTTTATAACTGGCATTTGCGAAAGGAAGTTGGGCTATAATCAAATCAAATTTTTCATCTTTTTTAATACGGTCAAATAGATTACTTTTTCTGATCTCAACAACCCCCTGAACTTTATTTATTTTTACATTTTCCAACGCACATTTCAGAGAATTACTATCAATATCGACAGCCAATACTTTTTTAGCGCCACGTTTTGCGCATATGACAGCTTGAACGCCGGTTCCCGTTCCCATATCAAGAACGACATCTGTTTCCTTTGGATATATTCTCTTCGCTGTTATTCGGGAAGAGTAAGAAAATGGAGAGTCTATGGGGAATACATTCTTATATATTTTAAATTCACATCCAAGAAATTTCACCTTTCTTGCCTGTTTGCTTATTATATCGCCGATAAATTTCAGCGTAATGGGATGGATTTTGCTTACCATAACCACCTATGTTAAAAAATCTTCAAAAACATGATTGCCAGACTATTTCCAGTAGATCTTCGTGCGCACGAACTGCTTTTCGGCTTCCAGCACATCACGGTACAGCTTTTCCCTTGTGGGGTGGAGCATTGCCAGAATCCTTGCGGCTGTCTGCGGCCCGACTCCGCGGCCCGCCATCGCCTCAACGGCCTTGCGGCCGTAAACGATCACGAGGTCTGCCGAGCGCCTTGCAGTCTGGAATGTATGAAGTTCTTCCTTTGTCATTTCCTTCTTTTTCAGCTTCTTCTTCACGATGTCGCCGACGTTTATCTGGCCTTTTCTGACAACAGCTATCAGGCGCGAATGGCACTTGGGGCATTCTGGCTGATCTTCGACATCCTTCACCGTTTTGATAAGACTATAGTCGCCGCAGTTCGCGCATACAAGGCGGACGCGTGTGTTGAGCAGCCGCCGCCTGAAAGCGAGAAAGATCTCGTTCTCTGGCATGCGTGGCTTCATGACCTCAGCGAACTGATGCACAAGACCCAGCTCCCCCAGAACGCTGAGACCTTTTTGCAGGTGTGTTTTGATCTCACCGGATACAATTTTTTCCAGCATGATAACTGCATTCCGTATATCGAGCTTATCATGCATGACTTCACGCATAGCTTCTTTGTATACCGGAGTGCCCGCGTACTCGGCAACGATCTTTCCAATGTTAATCTTGTCGTAACCGACATCCTTGCGTATTACACCGGAACGACGCGCCACATGAAGGAAACGGTTCTTAAAGAGCGATGATTTTTCTACTGCCGTTGTTATTACCTGGTCCACATTGGATGCTGTCTTCAGGATACGCTCAATGTCCTCCTTCTTCGCCGCTGCCTGGATCATGATCCTGTATGGGTCGTTCTTTATGTTGACAGAGACGCCGGTTTCCGCCGTCAGAATGGCTCCGAGATAACGGCTCAGTGCATTGTTCACCAAAGAACCGCCGCAGCAGTGTATTATCACAAAATCTTTGTAGTCCTCTATCAAGATGTTTTTGTCATCAGGAACCTTGTGAGAAGCTTTCTGGTTCTTGATAAGCCTGATCATATCCATGGCTGCGCGCGGTTCCACGCTAAATTTTTCCTGCAACCTGTCTTCGGAAAGACCTTCTAATATCATCCTTCTCAGTTTTCCAACATCCTGCGCGACTTCAGCCGGAACCGGAATGAGCTCGCCTTCCCATGCCGGAATGGCAGATTCAATGTCGTCTATTGGCTCTACCATGACTTTGTTTCCAACTACCTGTATGACTTTCCAGGCGCGGCCTGAGCATACGAATTTCTCGCCCGTCCTGCCGTGCTCTGCAACGAACTCCTCATCAAGATTCCCAATAGGCTCGTTTTCTATCACCGAGACTACTCTATACTGGACCTTGTTCGGTATTGTGGAAAGATTTTCAAAATAGTAGTTGAATGATTTCCTCTTCCTTTTCACAACAATACTTTCCTCTCCGTTGAGCCACACCATATGGACGCTTTCCATGAATTTCAGCACATTTATGAAATCCTCCCTGGAAAGATTCCTGTAGGGGTAAGCGCGCTTTATTATTTCAAACATCCGGTCAGCCGGCATCTCGTATTCGTCCATTAGCACGCCGACTATCTGGTTTGCCAGCACATCAAGGGGCGCTTCATGAATGCGAGGCAACTCGAGCTGCCTGCGCATGGCCATGTTGGCTATTATTGTTGCCTCGAAAAGATCCTCATCGCCAGAAAGCACGATACCCTTGCTAACTTCTCCGACCCTATGCCCGGCCCGGCCGACGCGCTGTATCAGCCGCGAAACCTGGCGTGGGGAGAGATACTGCAGCACGAGGTCTATCGAACCTATGTCTATTCCCAACTCAAGCGAGCTTGTGGCTATCAGGGACTTCAGCTCCTGGCTCTTGAACTGTCCCTCGCTCTTCACGCGGCGCTCCTTGGACAGTGAGCCGTGATGGACATCCTGCTTGAGCGTCTTGTCCAGGCGCCTCAGGCGGGACGAGATGACCTCTGCGGTTTCGCGCGTGTTCGTGAAAGCAAGAACACTTTTGTAACTGTTTATAAGGTCGTGAATACGTCTCAAGCGCGCAAACGTCCCGGCACCAATGAAAAGCTCTTCAGCTAGGGCTTCGTCCTTCTTGGATATCTTCGGGCTTTCTACCCTGATGTCATAACGCTTGTCGGCTTCTGCGCGTATTATTTTGACGTTCTTTCCGAGGAACTCCGCCACAATCTCGGGAGAGCCGACTGTTGCGGAAAGGCCGATCCGCTGGAAGTCGCCGGCAAGTTCCCTGAGGCGTTCCAGGGCCACAGAGAGCTGCACCCCTCGCTTGCTTTCCACAAGCTCATGAATTTCGTCAACAATGACAAACTTCACATTCTTAAGGTGCTCGCGCATGACTTTGCCAGGCAGTATGGCCTGCAGCGTCTCAGGCGTGATTATCAACACGTGCGGAGGCGCTTCCCTTTGTGAGGCACGCTCTGCCTGGCTCGTATCCCCGTGACGCACAGCTATGTCTACCTCAAGCTTGTCGCCCCACCAGTACAGACGGTCAAGTAGATCCCTGTTAAGCGAACGCAGGGGAGTTATGTAGAGCAGAGAAATGGCCTTGTTCTGGCCGGCGGCTATCATGTCGAGCAGCGGCAGCATTGCCGCCTCCGTTTTTCCGAGACCAGTGGGGGCAATGATAAGCACATTAGAGCCTTTGCTGATTATGGGAATGCCTATTTTCTGGGCTACTGTCGGCTCAATAAATCCCTTCTCTTTTATCAAGCCCTGCAGTTTTGGCGAAAGAGTTTCAAAGGTCATAGGTTCATTCACCGCAGCGAATTATTTAAGACGACTCTGGAAAGGAAAGACAGCTTTCATTTTCAATCCGTAACCATAATGTCTGAAATTACGCCAAGGTCTGTGCCGTCTAACAGGTAACAATGAGTTTTTCTCATGTCTAGGCAGCTGGCAATAGGACCCAGAAGCTTGTCCCTATTAACTACAGTTGCGCCTGCGAGCCTGTTGAAGGCTGGCACCATTATAGCCCTCTTGTTCCTGTAGAATCCACGAAGCGGTCCGCGAACCCAAACAGGCTCTATGTAGGTCGCGCCGAATTTGTCGCGGAACTTCACATGGGGCTGGTTGTGGCCCATGACTATCACTTTTTTTGCTGTCTTTATTTTCCTGTGACCGTGAGTGAAAACGTAGTCTCCATATACGTACGATTTCCTAACGCTTACGTTGCCCGGCACAAGTCCCTCTATCTTGCCGTCGTGGTTTCCCTTGGTGATTATAGTTTTCCTGAATTTAAGCAGAGAGAAAAATTCTGGCAGCTCCTTCTTCTCCTGCCAGCTGGCTACAGGTATGCGGTGCTTCACGTCCCCTAGAATTACCAGTTTTGTTGTTTTTGTTGTCTTCTTCAGCGCATTCAGGCGCGCGGCCAGCGGACTCACCTGGCTTGGCATTCTTATGCCCTTCTCCCAAATGTCCCTGGTTATGCCTAGGTGCAGGTCTGCTATGACCAGAAGATGTCCAATTTTCATCGCGGGCGCGTCTACTATAAACATATTAATATTGCATGGGAGAAAGTTCTTAACCTGGGATTAGCAGGCGAAACAGGGAGAAGAAGTGCACGTTCAATACGTATTCCAGAATGCGCTTCCCACCGGCCTGCGAGGAAACTGCAAAGCCGGTTGCTTTGATTGGGGGCGAAAGAAGCGTTTTGTTTGGCGCATTTGACGCAGTGGTCGAATTTGTCGAGTTGCTGGAATTTGCCGCGCCTGCCAAGACATGCGTTCCACCAGAGACTCCCTCCAGCTTTCCAGATTTTTCCACACTAGGCTTGCTTACAGCAACCTCTACTGTCTTGTCATAGTCTTTATCGGCCCTTACCCTTAGCCGGAGATAATACAGGCCTTCACTAACGTCATCCTTGACTTTGTTTGTCAGGTTGATTGTATAGTTCTGGTGCGGATTCATGGTGAGCTTCACGGCATTGGGCACCCAGCCGTTTTCTGTCGCGAGACTAGAGCCCTTGAATATGTAGGAATAGACAGAAACAGACTTGGACGACGAGAACAGATTATTAATGTTCGCTTTTAGCACCGGCTCATCGCCGGGAAACAGGGAATCCTGGTAGGATATAAGATCTATGACTATTGTATCTGCCGGCTCTTTCTTGGCATAGGAAGAGCTGCCTCCGCCAGAGCTCGAACCAGAACTCGAACTCTGGCTTGAGCTTTGAGTTTGGCACGAAGCGGGAAGCCCTTCTACCCTCAGCGCAACGGACTTATTCACATCCAGGCCTGATACAATTAGGGTGTGCTCCCCTGCTGGCAGGGAGCCGTCGCAGTTCTGCTTTACCAGAACAGGAACTTTTAACCAATATGTTGTATATTTTTCTTTTGCATGCACCGTCGTGACGGCGCTGGATCTTGAAGCACCAGTCTCGGTCCAGACATCCACTGCGTACTTGTTTGTGGAGCCCCTGTATATCTCAAGCTCGACATCTATGGCATCACCGAATTTGCTGACGTTGTCGTAGTCTATTACTTTTATGTAGGAGTCTGCCGCATTCTCTGACCCTTTCACGGGCAAACTGCTTGATGCACTGGCGCTCGTACAGCCGGGACTAGAGGCGTTTGCAAGGATCACGTAGACTTCGCTGCCTTTTATATCAGGAGGCGTCCAGTCGCGCGAAACTGACTTATAGCATACCATCTGCTGAACTGTGGTCACCGGATCTTTTACCGTATTCCCAAAAAGATCATCTATCCAGTAATCCACCGAAACATCCCGCTTTTCGCCATCACACTGCGTATTGTTGAGTTCCAAAAAATATTCGAACGACTGGGAAGCATTTGCATAATTTGGAACAGCAATGCCGACAGATAAAGAGCATGCACCCTGGCTGGCTGAGATGACCGCGATTTCCGAGCAACCTGACTGGTTTTCAGCCGAGGCCGAGAGGCTCCAGCAGAGCGTCAGGTTTCCCGAGGATACCGGATAGAAGCTACCGACGCCCAATGAGCAGTTAAGCACCCCGGAAAAGCTTTCCTGCCGGCTGAATGTGGCGTTTGTCATGTTATATTGAAAAATGAGGCTGGTTTCCCGGCACGGGCTTGATGCTATAGTAAATATGCTGATGTTCACGCCTTCGGTAAAGACCGCGGTCAGATTCACGGAAATTTTTGGGACCCTTATGTTTGCATAACCTGGAGTCGGGACGCATTCCTGCAAAGACTGACTGGATTCAGGATATGCGCAGACGGTTCTGTTGTTGTTGGAACCGCCCATGGAAGACGTGTAATAGACGGAAACTGAGGCAGTCGGACTGCCAAGAACCAGTGTATCATTGTTGTTTGAGAGTCCACCGCACAGCGTGCTTGCGGCTGTGTGCAGGGCCAGACCCGAGATGCTGTAGTGGGCATAGGCCAGGGTTCCTGTGCCGCCGTCCGTGATCACCGCGAAGTATCCAGGGAGGAGGTCGAACCCCAGCGCGGAGTAAGTTTTCCCATCCGACTGATTCACGAAACCTTTCAGGATAGAAACGTTGCAGAGCGTCCAGTTCTCCAGAGAAACAGTGTCCGGCCCCGCATTGTAGACCTCGATCCATTCGTCGTAGCTCTCGTTTACAGGCGGGTCGTACATTATCTCGGTGATGGTAACCATAGCAGCGGAAAATGAAGGAAACAGAGAAAGGAAAACAAAAGTACAAAAGAAAGCGCGCGGTGCTGTGCATCCTGCAAGAAAGCCAGGCTTTCTATGCATTATATAATCTAAAATTCAATACATTAAAGCTTTCACCCCCAATTAGTCTGTTGGTAGCGATGCGCAACGGAAATTTTCTTTTCACGTCAGAATCCGTGACCGAAGGCCATTCGGACAAGCTCTGCGACCAGATATCGGACTCAATACTCGATGAACTGATAAGACAGGACCCGACATCACGCGTCGCAGTAGAGACGCTTACAACTACAGGGCTGATAGTTGTGGCCGGCGAAGTCACGACCAAGGGGTATGTTGACATCCAAGATGTCGTCAGGAGAACCGTAAGGGAGATCGGATACAACAAACCGGAATACGGCTTCGACGCAGACCAATGCTCTGTGCTTGTGTCGCTCCACGGCCAAAGCCCCGACATTTCGCAGGGAGTGAGCGAAGGCGAAGGACTCCACAAGGAACAGGGCGCCGGAGACCAGGGAATGATGTTCGGCTATGCCTGCAATGAAACAGAAGAACTTATGCCACTACCGATCACTCTGGCGCATAAGCTTACCATGCGGCTTGCGGAACTAAGAAAAAACGGCGGGATATGGTGGCTCAGACCGGATGGAAAGTCCCAGGTGACCATTGAGTATGAGAACGGCAAACCAAAAAGGGCGGACTGCGTGGTTGTTTCAACACAGCATGACCCTAATGTTTCCTACGACGAAATAAGCAGGACCGTGATAGAAAAGGTGATCAGGCCCGTATGCGGCAGGTGGCTGGACGGAAGAACCAAGTTTTTCATAAACCCGACAGGCAAGTTTGTCATAGGCGGGCCTCCCGGCGACTCCGGCCTGACCGGCAGGAAAATCATAGTTGATACCTACGGCGGCTATGCGCCGCACGGGGGCGGAGCTTTCTCAGGAAAGGACCCCACAAAGGTCGACAGGTCTGCGGCATACATGGCCCGCTACATCGCGAAGAACGTGGTGGCATCAGGACTTGCGCAATGCTGCGAGGTCCAGCTGGCCTATGCAATAGGCGTAGCCGAGCCGGTGTCGGTTTACATAAATACGTACAGCACTGGAAAGGTGCCGGACAAGGATTTGTCAGAGCTTGTGCGGAGGCATTTCAGGCTCAAGCCCAAGGAAATAATAGAGGATCTCAAGCTTCTCAGGCCCATATACAAAAAGACCGCCGCCTACGGCCACTTCGGCAGGGAGGACCCCGACTTCACCTGGGAGATGACGGACAAGGCAGAGCTGCTGAGAAAGGACGCAACCGCCCTGTCAACAGACACAAACGAATAGGGCGCAAGACTTTTTTGCCTGATCCAAAAAATGATTTTACAAACACAGACCGAACTCGAGAAATTGCCGCTCGTCAGCGCACAAAGTACAGTTAACTATATATACTAGATTCGGGCAATTAGAATAAAGAGTGGTTTTACATGAAAGGAATCACGCCAGTAATCGCCATAATACTTCTGCTCCTCATAACAATATCCATGGTGGGCTTCGCCTTTGTCTGGTTCTCCAGGGTGGCGCAGGAATCCACCAGCGACATAGGGAAACAGATCAACAACACAATAGGCAAAAGCGCAAAGACAGTATCTGTACCTGCAAGGACAACGACCACAGTCAGCGTAAGGAACACAGGAACAGCAACTATTTTAACAAGCGAGCTCGCGCTCTTTATTGACGGCGGAGTAAGAACATGCACATGGGCAGGCGCAATCACTTCCCTTGCTCCCAGTGCTGTCGGCACCTGCACATTCAGCGGAGCGGCATGCAGCTCGCCCTCTGTAATAAAGGTCGATGCCCCGGGAAATTCTGATGAAGTAACATGCCCGTGATTTTTCTTTCCGGCTTCCGGTGAAAACAGCTGCAAAAAGGCAAAAATTTCCGGCTAAAAGGGAAAAATCCCACCATACAGCAAAGAAATTTTTCAGAAAGCGGCAGGAGTTCGTTCCATAAATTATATAAACCAGCAAACACAAGTATTACTATAATTAAAATGGAGGATGTGTAAAATGGCAAAAAAAAGAAAAGCAAGAAAGAAGTAAGTTATGAATGACTTTTTCTTTTCGTTGTTAATTTTATTTCACGCTAGATAACAGCTTCATGTTTTCCGCCGCGCGGTTTTTGATTTTCCCAATATTGCCCTCCGAAAAGCGCGACTGGATCCGCGCGTAAATTTCTGCCGACTCCTGCTGCTCAGGCCTGTAGCTTACTGAAAGCGTGCCGTTTGTTATTTCCAGCAGCGGCCAGACGTAGGAATTCACGGCCACGCGGCCCACTTCTATGGTGTTTGACGGGTCGAAGCCCCACAGCTTCGGGGACGGGCAGTGAACCTCGATAAACGAGAAGCCGGTCATCTGCCGGGCTTTCAGCAATTTCCTCATATAATCCTCCGGAAACGCCACAGAGGCTGTGGCCACAAACATTGCTGAAACAAGCCGCGCAAGCTGCTTCTCCAGGGAATTTCTGGAACCGGAAGAGGATGAGCCCGCATTATTGCAGCAGATGTAGGTCACACTTTCATCTATATTCCGGAAAGATTCTATGCAGCTCTCTGTTGCTATGTCACCGGAAAAAATCAGTACGCGCTGCTTCGAGGCCCTGGCTAAACCGCGGGCTGTCGCCAGCGGGTCACTCGACACAAGGGAGCTTACGCCAAGATAGCCGGCGTTCTCGGCCATTGAGCCCGGGGAAAAAACAAGCAGCTTTTTCTCGCCGGCGAATGCCTGGAGCGCGATTTTCATCGCTATCAGGTACCCTTCGCCCTGATTCCCAACAGTGTTGGCAAAGACTTCGCGCGGCTCCACAACCATTTCGACTGGCATAAGACTAATTGCCACGCATGCTTTTAAAATTAAGGGCGGCAACAAAGCCGGGAGAACTTGTCACGGCCCGCTGCCCGCACGCAGGCGCGCCTTCAGCGCCTCGACCTTCTGCTTGACAGCACAGACGCGCTCCTCAAGCTGCTTTTCCTGGCCGACGAGATAGTACCAGGTTGCCAGCTCCTTATACTTTTTCCCCAAATAGGCGCGCTTTACAGGGACGCCGCGGCGCGACGCCATCAGGAAGAGCTCGTTGTGCTTCGGGAATCTCCGCATTACGTGCACAGCGGCCGACGGGCCATTGAGACCGAGGAACTTCACGAATTCATTGACATTGCCGGGTTCAGGCTTTCTCAGGCCTTTAACCCAGTGATAAGCAGTTGAATAGGACACTCCAAGCTGCTTCGCAATATCCCTGATCCCCATGCCTTTTCCATGAAGCAGGACGGCTTCCTCATACTTGTTCCCGTAGAACTCACGGCCGCGGCGCAGCTGCATGAAGATAAATTGGAGGAGGAAGATAAATAGGTTAGGCCTGAATGCGATGAAAAGTTTTTATTTTTCAGTGTACTGCAGATTATAGCTATCCGGTAAAACAATCAGGATAAGATTTTCTTGGGAACATGTTCGAAGTCTTTTACGGTTTCATTATAAGAGGTGGATGGAAACGTGTTAAGAACAGTGAAGGACTTTTATCAATCATACAGAGGCCCGATGAAGTACGTAGCTGCGGTGCTCGCAGAATCATTCTTGCACCCGTTGAAGACTTCTATAGATGATTCTACGTCCGAAGCAACGGCACTATACGATGCCAGCGGGTTATTGCGATACATAAAACGAACGCACGTCGGCAGATTTGTTACAAAGGAATATGACAGCAACGGAAAATTAAGAAGAAAACCCATTGATTATCCACAAATACATTGAAAACAATGTATTTGGGATGACATGTTTCAAGAAACCTACGGCTTTAGCTGTGGGAGTATTAGAAACATATCATGAAATCCGTTCTTGGGTATAACAGCCGCACAAAGATAAAATTGGCTCCGGAGCTACCCGTGCTGTTCATCGGGCGGAGCCCTCGCACTGGGACAGTCTCGTCATCGCCAAGAGTAGTTGCAGCGCAAGAGATTAAAGGCTTTTCATGGAGCGGAGGCAGACATTTGACATACGCAGGGCTGATATCCACGGATTAGAAAGAGCTTACATATCCTGTAGAATCACAGCCAGAATGTCTCTTCCTTCTCCGCCTTCTCGAGCTTGCTGAAGATTTCGAGGAAGTCCTTTTCTGAAAGGTACTTCTCTAGGGAAATGAAGCTAAGCGCAAACTTCGCCAGTGGCCTGATGTCCTGATAGAGCGGCGAATGGCTGCCAGGAGCCGAGGCAAAGTCGAGCACCGCAACCTTCTTTTCTTTCAGGAAAGCCAACTGGGCAAGCGGGAAGGGCCTGTAAATGCGCAGGCGCACAAGGCCGACTTTCTTTCCGGCTGCGCGCAGCGCGTCAACAACCACGCGTGCAGTTGGCGCATGATAGCCGTAAGTGACAAGCACGAGTTCTGCATCCTCCGTCTGGTGGCTGTCAACTGCTGGCCATGACCTCTTGAATTTCTTCTTCCAGCTGTCGTCCAGGAGCGGCGCGAGCTTCAGGAAATTTTCCATCACCTTTCCCTGCTGCTGCCTCGCCTGCGCATATCCCTCCCCGGGATCGAGATGGGAGGGATTTTTGGTTTCGAGTCTCTGCGGCAGCTTGAGCGCCGGCAGGAAATTCCTTACCATCTGCTCCGACGGAAGAAGAACAGGCTCTGCATAGCCAAGGGAGCTGTTCCATGCTATCACACAGGGTATGAGTATCTTGCTGTCCTCGCAGAGCCTGAACGCGCGGATTATTGTATCCAAAAGCTCTTGGTGGGAGGCGCAGAAAACCACGGCACAGCCGGCATCGCGCAATGACATGACCTGCTCCGGGTGCGCTGCAGTGAAAATAACGGCAGGCAGCCTCATGGCAGCAATTTCCTTCACGCCTGCTGCCGCCGGGTGCGCAAGCGGCACAAAGACGCGTTTTTCCGCCGAGGACGCCCCGGCAGCGGCAGCGATGGCCGACGATGGCGAAACGCTTTTCAGATACTCCGCATCAAGCATTGGCTTTAGCGACTCTACTACAGGAAAGCAGCTGTCCTGGCAGTAGGAAACAATGCTTGCCATGGAGAGCTTTGCAGCATGCGCCGCCACCTCGGCCGTAGTCAGCAATTCGGTCTTTTCGCTCATCGCTCATCCCTTTCTTCTGTTATCGCCGAAGTCGGGCACTCCCTGAGGCAGATGAGGCAGCCGTCGCAGAGGTTGTAATTAATAGACGGGTAAGCTTTCTGGTTTACGGATATCGCATTCCTCGGGCAGGAGACCACGCAGTTGTAGTTCTTTTCGCAGGTGCCAAGATTTATCCTGGGCTTCAGAACCCTCAATACAGAGGGGCTTACGCCCGCCTCTGTTTTCCGCGGCTGGACTTTTTCCTGTTTGATTTCCTGGATGCTGAGCATTATTTCACGTTCCTGTAGCCTTCGTCCATGGCAGCGTGGAGCTCTTTGTTTTCTCCCAGGGCCAGCCTTGCGGCCCGTGACGTTATCCCGTCACAGTGCCTGACAAGGGCTCCAAGCAGAGGCGCATCCGGAGCGGGCTTCCTTATCGAGTTCAGGGAGAGCTGGGTGGCATCAAGGTTGTAAACCTTCAGCTTCCGCTTTCTGATCATCGGCGATTTCGGCCTTTCTTTTGCGTTCACTATCACGACAGACTTCTCCTTGGCATGCCTGAGGGCATCCTGGATGCTGCGGGTGCTGTCCATGACAAGAAGAAAGTCAGGGAACTCCTCCTGCCTGGAGACCACCGGCTTCTTGTCGAATTTCACGTAGCCCCTGCCTGGCAGGGAAAAAGACTGCACAGAAAAGCCGGAAAGGAAGCAGGCTTTTGCCAGGACTCTTGTGATGTTTTCAATATCAAGGCCCTCTATTTTTATGACCTGCATGGCTAATAATTGACGACTAAGCGATATATAGTTATTGTGAAACAGGCGGGTAATCAGATATTATCTATCCGCAAATACATTGAAAACTGCTGGTTGCGGACAGGGACAAAACGCACTGTATTTGGGATAACACCTTGCAGAACAAAGCTCTGCGGGATCCCGAAAAACCACCCTTTTCAATGACTTTTCAGGAAATCTGCATGTTTTATTTTGTCACTGGAAACCGCCAGCTTCGTACAAAAGACTTCTCGAGAAGTCTTTTGGCGATCTGCAAACAGCTACGCTGTTTGAGAGCTCAGGGACATTCTGTCTCTGCAGCCTCAAGTTAAGCCTTGCTTAACTTCGAGTTAGCTGATGGAGAAGACGGTGACGAAAGCTTAAGCCCCATAAACAAACCTGTAACTAAGAATCCTTTGGAGTCGCTAGAAACATACCACGCCAGGCATTCAGTGAAAAAAGAAAAAGCAGCCTAGCGGGCCATGGCTGTCGGCGTTTCCTCGGCTTCTTCGGCGACGGGCTGGATGTGCTTTATTATCACTATATCCCCGATGCTCTGGACCATTGCGTAGGGCACTATGACACCCTTCTTGTCGCCCACGAGGCCGGCGAGGAAGGAGCCGCGCACTGCGTCGATCACTAGGGACTTGACGCGGAACTTTTCCAGGTCCATGCCGATGTCGAGAATCTTACCAGCATAAACGCCCTTATGCGTAAACACGTCTTTTCTTGTTATGTCCGAGAAGCTTTTCGTACTCATTGCCATAAATAATGACCTCCTATTTTTCCTTGTACTATTATGGTGCTCCAGAGATTTAAAGGTTGGGGGATTTTTCGCTGCCATATTTAAGCATTCCGCGAAAAGTTAGACCTAACAGCATGCTGGGGTAGCCAAGGCAACTTTTCCCGAAAGTTGCATCAAAAGGGAAGGTTGTGGCAATTTGGTCCACGGCGCAATTCCAACAAGAACGTCATGGTTTGCTAAACCTGTGTGTTTCGGCACGCGAGGGTTCAAATCCCTCCCCCAGCGCTTAACCTGAGATCGAAATCCCTGAAAGAAAACAGTATGCACAATAATTGTCGTACGGACTGAAGGCGATAAGAAATGAAAGACAGGCAGTTCTACGTGACGCAGTATGCAGCGATATTCGACGAGGAAGACAGGCTGCTCCTGCTTAGGGATGCTACCAGCGAATGGATAAAGGGCAAATGGATATTTCCCGGAGGGCATGTTTCTGCGGACGCTGACCCGATCTCGGCTTTGGCCAGGGAAATAAAGGAGGAGACGAACCTCAAAATGACTACGGCCTGGGTTTTCAGGGCAGCAATTAAAAAGTATCCAGACGGGGACTGGAGATTTGTTGTCTACTATGTCTGCCAGGCGAAGGGGAAAATCAGGCTCGATAAAGACCACGATTCTTTCGAGTGGGCCGACCTGGAAAAGGCAAAGAAAATGGGGTTCCGGGACAGCGCAGAGAAGCGGCTGGTTGCCGAGCTATTGGCCAGAAAGCAGGCACAAAATGACCGGCGCGTGAGGTGGAGGCAAGAGAAATGAAGGAGACGCACGTCGTAACGAGCTTCATCATGCACGAAGGCAAGATACTGATACTCAAGAGGAGCGGCAAGGTCGGATCTTTCCGGGGGGCATGGGCCGGCGTTTCAGGCTTTCTGGAAGAGAACGAGACGCCGCTTGAATGCGCGCTCAAGGAGATAGAGGAGGAAACCGGGCTTAGGAAGGAAGAAGTGCGATTAATATCAGAGAGCCATGCGGCCGCCACAGAAAAGGACGGAATCAAGTGGATTGTGCACCCATTCCTCTTTGAAACAAGCAAAAAAGAGATATGCCTGGACTGGGAGCACGACTGCTGTGAGTGGATAGATGCGAAAGACGTGGGAAAATACGAGACCGTCCCAAAACTCAAGGAAACTCTGGAGGCTTTAATGAATGCGCATGGATAAATGGGAGCTGCTTGGAATAATAGCGGCGGTATTCAACCCCGTGCCAACAGGCATAGTTGCGGGCTATTTCCTACACAGGGACAAGTACAAGTCAGGGAAATTCATCATCGCTTTTTCCGTGGCATGGGCAGCGATACTGCTGTATGCTTTTCGGGTATTATAGCTCTACTGGGAAATAATCGGGATATTATTCCCAGTGAGCTATATGTGAACCCACAAATTCTTGCCGGCATTCTTTTGTGGGTTCACTCCTATGATAAAATCCGCCTGTAACGTTACATTCTTATTTTCATCT